>NZ_FMHZ01000002.1:3448055-3750000 GCF_900090315.1 Micromonospora citrea
CTCGCTGGCCGGGCTCGGCCTGGTCGGGACCAGACGCCGGATGTGGTGACCCGGGGCCAGCTGCCGGCAGCGAGGGGGGTCGGCAGCTGGTCGTCCGGGCGGGGCCGTCAGCGGCGGCTCACCGGGTGGGGGTCGGCGCGGCGGTCGGCGTGGGCTCGCCGCCGGTCGGCGACGGCGCGCCGCGGGACACCACCAGGGTGACCTCCTCCCCCTCGGGAACCGGTTCCCCCGCCTCCGGCTCGGTGCGGATCACCGTGCCCTCGGGCCGATCGGATTCGCGGTACTCGACCCGGTGCTCCAGCCCGAGATCGTCCAGGATCGCTCGCGCCGTCGCCAACGGCAGATTCACCACCGGCGGCATCGGCACCCCCGCCGCCGTGGTCGTCGGCGTCGCCGAGGGCGACGGGGTGGTCGGGGCGGCCGAGGTCGGCGCGGGGGTCGTCGGCGACGCCCGGGTCACCGAAGGAGACGGGTCCGGGCCGGGTGGATCGTCGTCCGCCGACTCGAGCGCCAGCCAGAGCCCGACGCCGAACAGGCCGAGCAGCAGCAGCGCGACCACACCCCACAGGATCGGCAGCCACCAGCGTCGGCCGCCGGCCTCCTCGGCGTACCACTCGGTGCCGGCCTCGCGCGGGTCGGCCGGCCGGGGCGGCGGCACCTCGGCGCGGCCCGACCAGGCCGGCGGGCCGGAGCGCCCGGGCGGCACGGCGGCCGTACGGTCCATCGGGGCGGTGCGGTCGGCGGGCATCGGCCGGGTCGCGTCGCCTGCGGCCGGCGCCCCGCCCTCGGGGCCGGGCAGGCGCCGGGTGCGGTCCGTCGGCTCCGACCCGCCCGGCGGAGGCAGCGGCCGGGTCCGGTCGTCGCCCTCCCCGGCGGGTGGCTCCGCGCGGTCGTCACTCATGCCGGCACTCCGCTCCGCCGCGCGCCGACACGAGGCACCACCGCGCCGTGCCGACGATTCGCTCGCTGGCGCCCCCTCATGGCACGTCCTCTCCCGAGCCGGGCGGGCATCGCGGCCCCTGACCGTCAACCTAACGGCCCGGGCGGCCATCGGCCGGGATCAACATGCCGGAGGTCCCGTCAGGGTGTCGGGGCTGCCGATTCCGGGGTGGCCGACACCTCGCCGCACCAGATCGACACCTGGTCGTTCCACCTGCCCGTGTTGTCGCCGGTCGGATCCTGGCGGGTGACCGGGCCGGTCCGGCCCGAGCGGTAGCGGGGGTAGAAGCCCTCGTCGACGAGGTCGTCCGCCGCCTCGTCGCAGTCGTCACCCACCACGTCCGGCACGGTCGCGGCCGGGGCCGGCCCGCTCACGTACAGCGTCACCGTGCGCCCCGGGCGCACCGGCGTCCCGACCGTCGGGGAGGCGCGCTCCACCGTCCTTCCCGTACCGCCCAGGAAGACGAGCCGCCAGCCCAGCCTCCGCTCGCGCAGCTCGTCGCGGGCCTCGGCGAAGTCCTCCCCGACCACCTCGGGCACCGTGAGCCCGGTCGGCGACGCCGTCCTGCGCGGCGGCGACGGCGTCGACCGCGCCGGCGTCGAGCGGGTCGGACCCGGTGTGCCGGCGGGCGCCGCGTCCGCCGCCGTGGCCGGCGCGGTCGGTCCGTCCTCACCGGCCAGGAGCCAACCGCCGGTCGCCCCGACGGCGGCGAGCAGCACGAGGGCCAGCCCGCCGCCGAGCAGCACGGTCGACCGGCCCGGACCGCCGCCGTTCCGCGCGTCGCCCACGTTCCCGTCCGTCATGCTCCACCCACCTCGATCACCGGCGACCGTATCCGCCGCGGCCAAGCCCGGCATCGTCCCGGTCACCCGGTGGAGACCTCACGACTCGCCGCGCCGAGCACGGGACGTTACGCTGCCCGGCATGGCCAGACGGGGCTGGGGAGGATCGATCGCCACCGCGGTCGGCGTCGCTGCCGGCACGGGCGCGGCCCAACTGGGCTTCGGTTACGGGCTGGGCGTCATCGACTGGGCTCCGGCGGACGCCACCGCCGGCACGACCGCCTGGGTGGCCGGCCTGATCTGGGCCAGCTGGATCGCGGCCACCTCGACCGTGGCCGGCGCGGTGTGCGCGCAGCGGCTGCGCGACCGCGCGCCGACGCCCCACGCCGGGCCCGGTGACACCACCGTCGCCGAGCCCGACGACCGGACCGCCAACGCGCCGCGGCCAGTGGCCGACGACACGACCGCGACCGGGTCGGGCGACGGCGTCCTCCGGCACGTCGCGCTCGCAGTGGCCGCCGGGCTGGGCGCGCTGGTGACCGTGCTGCTGGTGGCCGTGCCGGCGCGGACGGCGGTGGCGGCCGACACCGACTCGCCCCGGAACGTCGCGGCCGTGTACGCGGCGGTCGGCGTCCTGGTCGGGGTGCTGACGGCCGTCTGGGCGCTGCGCTCACGGGCCGCCGCGAACAACGTGATCGCCACCGTGGGCTGGCTCTGGCTGCTCGCCGGGGTCGCGGTGGTCGACGGGGTGCTGGCCGGACGCGGGCTGACCAGCGCCCAGCTCGGCATCTGGCAGCTCAGCGCCGACGATGGGCAGTTCTGGATCCGGGACCACCTCTACTGGCCCGGGGCGCTGCTGTCGCTCGGTTCCGCGCTGCTGATCGGCGCCCTGGCCGCCCGGGGCGGGGCCCGCCACGCCGACCGCCGGGTCGGGGCGGCCGCCTCCGGCGCGGCCGGCCCGCTGCTCGTCGCGACCGCGTACTTCCTTGCGGTGCCGCGGCTGACCGCGATCAGTCCGGAGCAGCTGTCGGCGCACCTGATCGCGCCGTACGCGGTGATCGTCGGGGTCGGCGGTTCCGTCCTGGTCGCCGCGCTCGCCCAGCGGGCCGCCCGCCGCGCCGCGTCCCACGGCTCGGTGCGGGTGCCCCGGCAGCGCACCGGCGAGCCGGCCGACCTCCCCGGCGACCCGTCGCCGGCGGGGCAGCACGACGCGGCCGAAACGGACACCGGCGCCACCTCCACGGTCCCTGACCCGGCCGGACCGGACACCGGCGCCATCACCCCGACCTCCGACCCGGCCGGGGAACCGGACGCCGGTGGCGCCACGCCGGCCCGCGCCGCCGTCCGGGCCGGTGCCCGGACGGCGGCCGCCACCGGGAGACCGTCGAGGTCCCGGAAGCCGGCGGCCGACGCCGGCAGCCCGCCTACCGGGTCGGGACCGGCGGGGCCGGGACCGGCCGGGGCTGCGGGACGGCCGGCGGCAGCGGGGCCGGGGGGAACGGGATCCGCCGGGGCCCCGGCCCGGGTGGCGGCGCCGGTCGGCGATCCCGCCGCGCCCCCGCCCGGGGAAGCTCCGACGACCGTGTCCGGGGACGGTCCGACGACGGTGCCCGGGGACGGTCCGGCGTCGGCGTCCGTCCCCGGCGGGCAGGCGGCCACGGACGCCGATCCGGAGCAGCCGCCGCCCGGCGGTCGCCGGCCCCGGTCCGGCCGCCGCACCCGCTGATCGCGCTCGCCGGCCGGACGCCGCTCGACCATCGCCTGCGGGTTTGTTCCGTCCGCAGGCGCCGTGGTGCCGTTCCGCCTCCGGTCAGCACGGGGCCGTTCCGTCCGCAGGCGCCGTGTGCCGTTGCGCTCCCCGGGCAGTGCGGGCCGTTGCGCCCGCGCTGCCCGCCCTTCGACACGCTGCCTTGTGGCTCCGCGCCGCACGCGAGGGCCGGCCCGCGACTCCCGCCCGGGGTCGAGGGGTCAGTCGACCGGCCAGGTGTGCACGGGCTCGTTGGTGCGTTGCAGCTCCGCGTAGCGCTGCAGCATGTGGTGCAGGGCGGCGTCCCGGTCCATGCCCCGGTGCCGCTCGGCCGACCAGACGGCCTCCGTCTGCCAGACCGCGCCGTTACGGCCGGTACGGCAGCGCTGCTCGATGATGCCGAGCAGTCGGTCGCGTTCGGCCGGGGCCACCCCGAACCGGTCGAGGCCGGCGGCGGCCCTGGGCAGCAGGACGTCGAGGACCAGCTTGGTCACCGGCACCTCGCCGAGGCGGGGCCAGTGCAGGACGGCATCCATGCCGCGACGGGCGGCGGCGTGGAAGTTCTCCTCGGCCGAGCTGAAGGTGAGCTGGCTCCAGATGGGCCGGTCGGCCTCGGCCAGCCCCCGGGCCAGGCCGAAGTAGAAGGCGGCGTTGGCCAGCATGTCGACCACGGTCGGGCCGGCCGGCAGCACGCGATTCTCCACCCTCAGGTGCGGGCGGCCGTTCATGATGTCGTAGACCGGCCGGTTCCACCGGTAGACGGTGCCGTTGTGCAGGCGCAGCTCGCCCAGTTCCGGTACGCCGCCGGCGTGCAGCACCTCGACCGGGTCCTCGTCCTCGCAGATCGGCAGCAGCGGCGGGAAGTAGCGGACGTTCTCCTCGAACAGGTCGAAGATCGAGGTGATCCAGCGTTCCCCGAACCAGACCCGGGGGCGTACGCCCTGTGCCTTGAGCTCGTCCGGCCTGGTGTCGGTGGCCTGCCCGAACAGCGCGATCCGGGTCTCCGCCCAGAGCTGCCGGCCGTACAGGAAGGGCGAGTTCGCGCCGACGGCCACCTGCACCCCGGCGATGGCCTGGGAGGCGTTCCAGTAGTCGGCGAAGCTGTCGGGGGCGACCTGGAGGTGGAACTGGAGGCTGGTGCAGGCGGCCTCGGGGGCGATCGAGTCGGTGTGGGTCTGCAACCGCTCGACGCCCCGGATGTCGAGCTCGATGTCCTCGCCGCGGGCGCCGACGATCTGGTCGTTGAGCACCCGGTAGCGCTCGTTGGTGGAGAGGTTGTCCACCACCAGGTGCCGCTCGGTGAGCGTCGGCAGGATGCCGACCAGGACGATCTTCGCGTCCGACCTGGCGGCCCGCTCGTCGGCCCGGGCGAGGCTGCCGCGCAGGTCCCGCTCGTAGTCGGCGAAGCCCGTCCCCTCGATCAGCCGGGGCGGAGCGTTCAGCTCCAGGTTGAACTGCCCCAGCTCGGTCTGGAAGCTCGGGTCGGCGATGTCGGCGAGGATCTGGTCGTTGCGCATCGCCGGCTCGGCGGCGGAGTCGACCAGGTTCAGCTCGATCTCCAGACCGGTCATCGGCCGGTCGGCGTCGAAGCCGAAGTCGTCGAGCATCAGGGCGAAGACGTCCAGGCACCGCCGGACCTTCTGCCGGTAGCGGACCCGGTCCTCCCGGGAGAAGGCGCCCTGCTCGACGTCCCTGCCCATGTTTCCTCCCGGCGCGAGGCGCAGTCGGGACCTACCGCCCGGAAAGCGCGTGGTGAACCATTCAGGTTAGGAGCGTCGCCCGCGCCCGGACCAGAGGCGGGACCCGGCTATCCATCGACCGGGACGACCCGCGGCCGGGCCGGCCGACGCTCTCGGCGGCATCACTACCCAGGTCGTACCGCCCGCCACGCGGACCGAGCCGCGAATAAGTCGTGACAAATCGCACCGTCCGACCCCGGACGCGCGCCGGGCCCGCGCCGTGGTGCGGCGCGGGCCCGGGACGCGGTACGGAGAAGGTCAGGCCTGGCGGACGGCCTCGCCCTCGATCTCGATCTTGATCTTCTTGCCGACCAGCACGCCGCCGGTCTCCAGCGCGACGTTCCAGGTCAGGCCGAACTCCTCGCGGTCGATCTCGGCGGTGGCGGAGAAGCCGAAGATGTCCTGGCCGAACGGGCTGCGGCCGACGCCCTCGAACTCGACCTCGAGGTCGACCGGGCGGGTGACGCCCTTGACGGTCAGCTCGCCGGAGAGGACGAACTCGTTGCCGTCGCGGGACTTGACGCCGGTGCTGCGGTACTCCAGCGTGGGGAAGGTCTCGGCGTCCAGGAACTCGGGGCTGCGCAGGTGCCCGTCCCGGTCCGCCTGGCTGGTGTCGATGCTGGCGGCCTGGATGGTCGCGGTCACCGAGGACTGCATCGGGTCCTCGGCGACGACGATGGTGGCGGAGGCGTCCGCGAACTCACCGCGTACCTTGCTGACCATCATGTGCCGGGCGACGAAGCCGACGCGCTTGTGCGCCGCGTCCAGCAGGTAGGTGCCGGCGGTGGGGATGGTGAGGCCTTCCCAGTCGCGGGTAACCGCTTCGGTGCTGCTGGTCATGGAACTGCCCTCCGTGGAAGTTTGGTTTAGTAGCCCAACGACTGCTTGAGCAACTATAGAACGCACAATATTCCCTGTGTCAAGGACTGCTAGGATGAACAGGTGGATCAGAACGTGTTCGACGACCCCCGGATCACCGCTGTCGGCCTCCTCTTCGAGGCCCACGCCGGGCTGTCGGCCCGGTTCGCCGCCCAGTTCGAGGAGCACGGCCTCTCCACGGTCGAGTTCGAGGTGTTGACCCGGCTCGCCCGCTCGCCCGGCAACCAACTTCGGATGACCGACCTGGCCGCGCAGACCTCCCTCTCCACGAGCGGGGTCACCCGGGTCGTCGACCGGATGGAGCGCGACGGCCTGCTGACCCGTCGCGCCTGCCCCTCCGACCGACGCAGCTCGTACGCGGTCGTCACGGCCGCCGGCCTGCAACGGCTCGACGAGACGTTGCCCGGGCACCTGCGGATCATCGAGGAGTGGTTCACCGGCCAGCTCGAGCCGGAGGCGCTGGACGCCCTGCTCGACGGCCTGCGGCGGGTGCGGGACGCGGTCCACCCGGGCGCCACCGCCGGCAGCGCGGCGAACCCGACCGCCGACCCGGCGACCACCCCGGCCTGACCGCCGCCGCAGGCCCCGGAATCCCGCACCGCCGCGCCGCCCGGACAGCCGCACCCGCACCGCCGCGCCGCCCGGACAGCCGCACCCGCACCGCCCGCCGCCCGGACAGCCGCACCCGCACCGCCACGTCGCACGGGGTGACGCCCGCCGCGCGGCACACCGGAGCCGGTGATCGCCGAGACGGCCAGGCACCAGAGCGCCGGCACGGGTGACGCGCGCCGTCGCGCCCCGGCACCCTCGGAGCACGATCGGGTACCGGGTGGACGGATCACCCGGGAGCCGGCAAGATCGATTCCCGGAGCCGGATCGTCCACTGTGCAGCGACGGCGGCTCCCCCCATCCGCCGTCGGCGGGAATCCCGGGCGGCGGATGCGATCGCATCAACAGGAAGCGGGAAAATGGGACTTCCGTACATCAACAGCCGCCGTTGGCGGGCGCTCGGCCTGCTCGCCGCCACCGCGGCGGTCACCGCCGTCGGCGCACCGGCGGTGGCGGCACCTGTCACCGGCGAGATCCGGCTGGCCGGCGCCCCCGACGCGGTGCCGGGAAGCTACATCGTGGTGCTCAGGGACTCCGCGTTCGGCGCCGCCGACGCCGGTGACCGGAAGCGGATGGTGGCCGACAGGGCGCGCGAGCTGGTACGCGGTCACGCCGGCACCGTGGGCCGGACCTACTCGGCCGGGCTGACCGGGTTCGAGACGAAGCTGTCGGAGGCGGCGGCCCGACGCCTGGCGGCCGACCCCTCGGTGGCGTACGTCGAGCAGAACCAGCGGGGCGTCGGGACGGGCGGGACGCAGGCCGGCCCCCCGTCGTGGGGGCTGGACCGGATCGACGAGCCGTCCCGCCCGGCCGACGGGGTCTACACCTATCCCAACAAGGCCGGCACGGTGCACGCGTACGTCATCGACAGCGGCATCCGGACCACGCACGCCGACTTCGGCGGCCGGGCGAGCAGCGGCTTCGACGCGGTGGACGGCACCGGAACCGACTGTCAGGGGCACGGCACGCACGTGGCGGGCACGGTCGGCGGCAAGACCTACGGGGTCGCCAAGAGCGTCCGGCTCGTCTCGGTACGGGTGCTCAACTGCGACAACACCACCACGACGGCCGACACGCTCGCCGGGGTGGACTGGGTGACCGCCAACGCGGTCAAGCCCGCGGTGGCGAACATGAGCATCGGTTTCCGCAGCGGCAGCACCACCGTGGACGCCGCCGTCGCCCGCTCGATCGCCTCGGGCGTGACGTACGCGGTCTCCGGCGGCAACGCCACCACCGACGCCTGCGCGCAGTCGCCGGCCCGCGTGCCGGAGGCGATCACGGTCGGCGCCACCACCAGCACCGACGCCCGCGCCGCCTTCTCCAACTACGGCACCTGCCTGGACCTGTTCGCGCCCGGGAACGCCATCGTCTCGGCCGGCCGCGCCAGCGACACGGCCAGCGCCACCATGAACGGCACCTCGATGGCCGCCCCGCACGTCGCCGGCGCGGCGGCCCTGATCCTCGCGGAGAACCCCACGTTCACGCCGGCCCAGGTGCGCAGCCGCCTGGTCGCCGGGGCCACCTCCGGGGTGGTGACCAGCGCCGGCACCGGCTCACCGAACCTGCTGCTGCGGGTCGACGGGGCGCTGCGCAACCCGTACACCCCGGTCGAGGCGTGCGGCAGCGGCTACCGGGTGCTCGCCTCCCGGCCGCTGGCCACCAGCGCCGGCAGCCTCCGGGGCCGGGTCTACCTGCTCCACAACAGCAGCAACGCGAACCACTGCGTGGTCACCATGAAGGCCACGTCGCTGGGCACCGCGACCGAGGTCGCGGCGTACCTGGAGGTGCAGGGCTCCGCGCGGCGCACCGACAGCGGCGCGTTCTCCTACTACGCCGGGCCGGTGCGGGCCGCGGCCGGCGGCAAGTGCATCAAGTGGGGCGGGTCGACCAGCGGAATCGCCTACGACAGCCCGTTCGAACGCTGCGCCTGACCTGCTGGAACGGTGGACCGCCCGGCCCGTCACGGCCGGGCGGTCCGCGTCGCCCACGCTCGGAGCACCGGCAGAAAGAGCGGCAGAACTGCCGCGCCCACGGGGAGATAGTCGATCAAACCGGACGGAGGCACGAGCGGGCGGTGGCTAGTCTTCCGGCAGTGGGGACGCACCGGGGGGTGACGGCGCGGGCGACGAGCGAGGGGTAGCAAGAGGGGATCGTCGCCCGCGCCACCCCCGGCACGCTCAGCGAGACACCCACTCCCGCCCCTGGCACGGCCAGCCGGGCACCCACGCGCCCGGAGCGCTCACCCGCTCCCGTCCCCGGCGCGACCAGCGGTCCGTTCCGGCGCGCGACTGCCGCTGATCCGGGCCGTCGTCAGGACGTGGAGCAACTCCTCCTCGCTCGGCAGCAACCGGATGCCGCTGCGCAGGCGGAACCGGTCGAGCCGGTCCAGGACGGCGGGGTCGGCCGTGCTGGCGGCCAGCCCCACCAGCGCCTCCACCACGTCGCGCCGATCCTGCCCCTCGGCGCCGGCCTCGGCGGCAGCGGCGAACCACTCCGCCGCCAGTTCGCGATCGCCCCGGTGCAGGGCCAGGTTCCCCTCGATCAGGGCGCAGATGCCGTCGCCGGGCGCCGACTGCCAGCGGGCACCCTGGGGCCACCCGTCCTCCCCCGAAGGCGGCGACGGCGGGTCGGGCCGCAGCTCGGCCAGCACCCCGGCCGCCTCGGCGGACCGTCCGTCCCGCGCCAGCGCCAGGCCGACCGTGCCGAGCACCCGCCGCCGGTGACCGGGGTCGCCGAGGTCCGTCAGCGCCGCCAGCACCCGGCGGCCCTGCTCGACGGCTTCGGCGTACCGGCCCTCCAGGCGGGACACCTCCGCGAGGTTGGCACGGGCGAGCAGCCGCAGCCGCTGCTCCCCGCACTGCGCGGCGAGCCGGTCGACCGCGGCCAGGCGGCGACGGGCGGCCACCAGGTCGCCGACCCTGATGTCGTGCCAGGCGAGGTTGTTCTGCGCCACCGCCATGTCCCGGATCCGGCCGCTCCGGCTGGCCAGCGCGAGCACCGCCTCGGCCTGCTCCCGCGCCTCGCCGTGCTCACCGAGGGCGACCAGCAGGCCGCAGAGCACGGCACGGGCCTCCAACTCGCCCGCGACGTCGCCGGCTTCCCGGAACGCGGCCAGCGCCGCCCGCGCCGCCGGCACCTCCTCGGCCCCGGCGCCGTGCTCGGCGGCGAGCCGCGCCACCCCCAGGGACGCCCAGGCCCGCAGCACCGGGTCGGCGTCGGCGGTACGCGGGTCGGCCAGCAGCCGGCGCAGCCACTGCCGCCCGGGAACGTCCCGCCCCCGGAACCGCCACCACCGGGACAGCGAGGCCGCCAACAGCAGCGCGGTCGACGGGTCGTCGACGGCTGCGTGCGCCAGCGCCGAGCTGATGTCGCCGCTCACCTCGTCGAGGCGGTGCACCGCGGCCGGCAGGTTGGCGCCGACCAGCTCCGTCGCGGTCCGCGCCACCAGGCCGGCGACGACGCGGGCGTGCCGGCGACGGATCGCGGTCAGCTCGCCGGCGCCGGTCGCCTGCTCGACGGCGAAGTCCCGTACGGCGTCGAGCAGGCGGAACCGGAACGGACCGGTGCCGCGCACGCTCAGCAGGCCCAGCTCCAGGAGCCGGTCCAGCAGCGGGACCGGGTCCACCACGACCGTGCCGTCCCGGTCGGCGTCGTCGGCGAGCATCTCCTCGGCCAGCTCCACCGACCAGCGGTTGCCGAACGCGGCGAGCCGGCGCAGCGCGGCCCGCTCGTCGGGGGCGAGAAGGCGGTAGCTGGTGGCCACCGCGTCCCGCAGCGTCTCGGCCACCGCCGCGCGGGAAGCCTCCGGACGGCCCGGGTCGGTCGTGTCCCAACCCGGGCGCTCGGCCGCCCCCGACGAGGTGTCCAGATCGAGGACGCGATCTCCGTACCGGTCGAGCAGCTCGTTGAGGTCGAGGATCCGGCCCCGGGCCGCGATCAGCTCGATGGCCAGCGGCAGCCCGCCCAGGCGGCGTACCAACGCGGTCAGGGCGGGCAGCTCGGCCGGGCCGGGCGGCTCCCGGCGGACCTGGGCGAGCCGGGCGGTGAAGAGCGCGACCGCGGGGTGGTCGGCGGGCCCCGACGGGCCGGCCAGCCCGCTTCCCGGCGGTGGCACGTCGAGCGGGCAGACCGGCCAGACCCGCTCCCCGGGCAGGCCGACCGGGTGCCGACCGGTGACCAGGACCCGCAGCGACGGCACCGCTCCGGCCAGGCGGCGCACCGTGTCGGCGACCGCGTCGGGCGCCCGCTCGGCCGCGTCGACGAGCAGCAGCGCCGGCCGGCCGGCCAGCCGCACGGCCAGCTCGGGCAGCCGGGCGACGCCGAAGACGGCCACCGAGGCCGCGAGCACGTCGGCGGCGTCGGAGCCCTCGCCGACGAGCACGCCGACGACCCCGCCGGGGTGCCGGCCGGCGACCGCGTGGGCCACCGAGAGGGCCAGCGCGGTCTTGCCGACGCCGGCCAACCCGACCAGGCTCACCAGCCGGGGGCCGCGCCCGTCGGTGAGCAGCCCGGCCAGCTCGGCCAGGTCGGGATCCCGGCCGATCAGCGCGACCGGGGGCGGGAGCGCGATGGGCGTACCGACGTGGTGGTCGGCGTCGAGCGGGGCCGGCGGCCCGCCGGCCGGGGCGACCGGCGCGGCGGCCGGGACCGACCCCCGGGCGGCGGCGAGGAACGCCGACCGGGCCGCCCCGGTCAGGCCCAGCGCGCCGGCGAGCAGCTCGACGGTGGTGCGCTGGGGCCGGGACGACCGACCCCGCTCCAGGTCGCGGACGGTCCGGACGCCGACGCCGGCCCGCGACGCCAGCTCGGCCTGGGTGAGGCCGGCGGCGAGCCGGTGCCCGCGCAACAGCTCCGGCAAGCCGGTACGACCGCCCGGATGCCGCGAACGATCATGATCCGGAGTCATGGGCAGGAAGAGTACGGAAGGGGTGCGACCGACGGCAGTCGAGCGTCGCCCTGCCGACGGTGGGTGCGGATATCCGACAGCGGCCCCGCCCGGGACCCGGGCGACCGCCCCGCCCGGGACCCGGACGACGGATCCGGGACGACGGATCCGGGACGACGGATCCGGAGGAAGGTGGCGCGGACGGCGACGCGGGGCCGGGACCGGGTCCGGCGGCGGGATCGGTTGCCCGACGCCACCGGACCGACGCCGTCACATGCCCAGGTCGCGCGCGATGATCATGCGCTGCACCTCGGAGGTGCCCTCGCCGATCTCCAGGATCTTGGAGTCGCGCCAGAAGCGGGCCACCGGGTACTCGTTCATGAAGCCGTAGCCGCCGTGGATCTGGGTCGCCTCGCGGGCGTTGTCCACCGCGATGGTGCTGGCGTGCAGCTTGGCGATGGCGGCCTGCCGCTTGAACGGCTCGCCGGCGAGCATCCGCGCGGCGGCGTCGTAGTAGGCCAGTCGGGCGGTGTGCGCCTTCATCTCCATGTCGGCGATCTTGAACTGGATCGCCTGGTAGCTGCCGATCGGCTGACCGAACGCCTGGCGGTCCTTCGCGTATCTGATCGACTCGTCGACGCAGCCCTGGGCCAGGCCGACGGCGAGCGCGGCGATGGCGATCCGGCCCTCGTCGAGGATGCGCAGGAACTGGGCGAAGCCCCGGCCGCGCTCGCCGAGCAGGTTGGCCGCCGGCACCCGGCAGTCGTCGAAGGTCAGCTCGTGGGTGTCCGAGGCGTTCCAGCCGACCTTGGAGTAGCCCGGCGCGACGGTGAAGCCCGGCGTGCCGGAGGGCACGATGATGGTGGACAGCTCCTTGGTGCCGTCCGGGCGGGTGCCGGTGACCGCCGTGACGGTGACCAGCGCGGTGATGTCGGTGCCGGAGTTGGTGATGAACGCCTTCGAGCCGTTGATCACCCACTCGCCCGTGGACTCGTCGAGCACGGCGCGGGTCTGGGTGCCGCCGGCGTCCGAGCCGGTGCCCGGCTCGGTCAGCCCGAAGCCGGCCAGCGCCTCGCCGCTGAGCAGCTTGGGCAGCCACTGCGCCTTCTGCTCCTCGGTGCCGAAGCGGTAGATCGGCATCGCGCCCAGCGAAACCGCCGCCTCCAGGGTGATCGCCACGCTGGAGTCGACCCGGGCCAGCTCCTCCAGCGCCAGGCAGAGCGCGAAGTAGTCGCCGCCCATGCCGCCGTGCTCCTCGGCGAAGGGCAGGCCGAACAGGCCCATCTTGCCCATCTGCCGGATCACCTCGTACGGGAAGGTGTGCTTCTCGTAGTGCTCCGCGATGACCGGGGCGACCACCTCGCGCGCGAACTCGCGCACGCTCTCCCGGAGCGCCTCTTGCTCCTCGGTGAGCCGGAAGTCCATGGAATCCTCCTGTGTGGATGGGCCGCCGGGCGCTCGTGACGCCGGAAACGGACGGGTCGCTGGTGCGCGGTGCGGGCCCGGGCCGGCCGGGTGGGCCGGCGGCGGGATCAGACCGGGGTGACGCCGTGCCGGCGCCGGGAGAAGTGCCGCTCCTTGGTGCGGGCGGCGGCGAACCGCCGGACCAGCTCGGCGCGCAGCTCGTGCGGCTCGACGATCGCGTCGACCACCAGCTCGCTGGCGAGCCGGACGACGTCGATGTCGCGCTCGTACTCCTCGCGCTTCGCGGTGACGAACGCGGCCCGCTCGGCCTCGTCCTCGATCGCCGCGATCTTGTTCGCGTAGACGGCGTTGACCGCCGCCTCGGCGCCCATCACCGCGATCTTGGCGGTGGGCAGCGCGATGGTGGCGTCCGGCTCGAAGCCCGGGCCCGCCATCGCGTAGAGGCCGGCACCGTACGCCTTGCGGACCACGACGCAGATCTTCGGCACGGTCGCCTCGGAGATCGCGGTGATCATCTTGGCGCCGTGCCGGATGATGCCCTGCTTCTCCACCGCGCTGCCGACCATGAACCCGGGCACGTCGGAGAGGAACAGCAGCGGCACGTTGAACGCGTCGCAGAGCTGCACGAAGCGGGTCGCCTTGTCGGCCGAGTCGACGAAGAGCACGCCGCCCTTGAACATCGAGTTGTTGCCGACCACGCCGACGACCTCGCCGTTCAGCCGGCCGAAGCCGATGGTCAGCTCCTTGGCCCAGAGCGCCTGGATCTCGAAGAAGGAGCCGTCGTCGAGCAGGCCCTTGACGTACCGCCGCATGTCGAACGCCTGCCGCTCGCTCGCCGGCACCAGCGCGGCGAGGTCGGCCTTCTCGGGCGCCGCGACGGCGGGCGCGGCCGGCGGCGTCTGCGTCCAGTTGGTCGGGAGGTAGGACAGGTAGCGCTTCACCACGTCGAGGGCGTCGGCCTCGGTCTTGCAGAGGAAGTGCCCGACACCCGACTCGGCGCAGTGCACCTTGGCCCCGCCCATCGCCTCCAGCGTGGTCTTCTCGCCGGTGACCATCTCGACCATCCGGTCGGAGCCGAGGTACATGCTGGCGTTGCCGTCGACCATCGCGACCACGTCGCAGAACGCCGGAATGTAGGCCCCGCCGGCCGCGCTCGGCCCGAACAGCGCGCAGACCTGCGGGATCGAGCCGGAGGCGCGGACCTGGTTCCAGAAGATCTTGCCGGCGCCGCGGCGGCCGGGGAAGAGGTCGACCTGGTCGGTGATCCGGGCGCCGGCCGAGTCGACCAGGTAGACCATCGGCACGCTCGTCGAGTAGGCCCGCTCGATGATCCTGATGATCTTCTCGACGGTGCGGGCGCCCCAGCTGCCGGCCTTGACCGTGGAGTCGTTCGCCATCAGGCAGACCGGGCGGCCGTCGATGGTCGCGGTGCCGGTGACGACGCCGTCGGCCGGGAGGCCCTCGGCCATCGCGTTGGCGTAGAGGCCGTCCTCGACGAAGGAGCCCTCGTCGACCAGGAGCGCGACCCGCTCCCGGGCGAAGAGCTTGCCCTTGGCGGCGTTCGCCGCGTGGTACTTGTCCGCACCGCCGGCCCGGGCCCGCTTGCGCAGCTGCTCCAGAGCCTCACCGTCGAGCGTCACGCCGACTCCCTCGCCGAACTGGGGCCGGCCGCCTCGTGGGCGGACCGACCGACCTGAACGATCGTTAGGCTAGCGCATCCGCGGGACGGTCGGCGACCCGCGACCCCCCACCCGCCCACCCCGTTCGCGATCTTGCACTTCCGGCCCTCGATCTGCGGCATTGATGCCGTTTGCCGGGGCGGCAACCGCATGATCGCCGAGGGGTGGGCGGGGGCGACGGGGGGCCGTCAGGCGGGGTGGGGGGTGAGGCGGGTGCGGGGGCCGGCGCGGAGGACGCCGGAGGGGAGCTGGCGGCCGACCAGCCGCTCGGCCAGCTCGGCCACCTCGACCAGGGCGTCCAGGTCGATGCCGGTGTCGACGCCCATGTCGTGCAGCATGTGCACCGCCTCCTCGGTGGCCAGGTTCCCGCTGGCCCCCGGCGCGTACGGGCAGCCGCCGAGGCCGCCGACGCTGGCGTCGAACTCGGTGACGCCCAGCTCCAGCGCGGTCAGCATGTTCGCCAGCGCGGTGCCCCGGGTGTTGTGGAAGTGCAGCAGCACCGGGACGTGGGCGTTGCGGTCGCGTACGGCGGTCAGCAGGTCACGGACGCGGCGGGGCGTACCCATCCCCGTGGTGTCGCCGAAGGCCACCCGGTCGGCGCCGTCGCGGACGACCCGGTCCACGATGGCGGCCACCCGGGCCGGGTCGGTGTCCCCCTCGTACGGGCAGCCGAAGCTGGTCGCGATGATCACCTCGGCCTGCGCGCCGGCGCCGTGCAGCAGGTCGATCAGCTCGGCGATGTCGTCGAGCGACTCCTCCGTGGAGCGGTTGACGTTGCGCCGGTTGTGCGTGTCGCTGGCCGAGACCACCACCTCGATCTCGGTGAACCCGGCGGCCAGGGCCCGCTGGGCGCCCCGGGTGTTCGGCACCAGCGCCGAGTAGCGCACGCCGTCGGCCCTGGTGGCCCGCTGCCACACCTCGTCGGCGTCGGCCATCTGCGGGATCGCCTTCGGGTGCACGAACGACACGGCCTCGATCCGCTTCACCCCGGTGCCGGAGAGCGCGTCGAGCAGCCGCACCTTGGCGTCGGTCGGGATCGGCTCCTCGTTCTGGAGCCCGTCGCGCGGCCCGACCTCCCGGATCGACACGAAGCCTGGCAGTTCCGCCATAAGGGGTCACCTCACTGTGACGGTCGTACGTGCTGGTCCTCCCAGCCTCCCATCCGCACGCCGTCCCCCGCGAGGTGGCGTCCCGCACGCGCCCGGGCCACCGAGGACCTGCCGTCGGCGGTGATCGCCGAAAATACCTCGCCCGCCCGTGCAACCGGTCGGCCCGGCGCTGCGCACCTACCGGTGAAGGGAGCGGGATGCGACGCGACGAGGACGAGAAGCGACGCCGGTTCAGCGAGTACTTCGCGGCCCGGCGTGAGCTGGTGCGGCGTACCGCCTACCTGATGTGCGGCGACTGGCACTGGGCCGACGATCTGACGCAGGCCGCATTCATCCGGCTCGCCGAGAACTGGCACCGGATCCGCGATCCGCAGGCGGTGGACGCCTACCTGCGCACGTGCCTGATCCGGGCGTACCTGTCGGAGACCCGGCGGGTGTGGCGACGCCGCGAGCGCACCGTCGCCGAGCCGCCCGACGTGGCCGGCGCCGACGACGACGCCGAGGCGACCGCCCGCCGGGTGGCCTTCGCGCAGGCGCTGAGCCAGGTGCCACCGCGCCAGCGCCTGACCCTGATCTGCCGGTTCTACCAGGGGCTCGACGTGGCCGAGACGGCCGCCGCGCTGAAGTGTTCCGAGGGCACGGTCAAGAGCCAGACGGCACGCGGGCTGGCGACGCTCCGCCAACTTCTCGGCGACGCCGTTCCCAGCCTCGCCAGTGCCATGGAGGGAAGGACATGACCGGGCTGCGTGAACTTTTCGAGGATGCAGCGGAATCGCCGGCGCGGCCGGGCCGACTGACGGCGGACGAACTGTACGACGCCGGCCGTCGCCGGCACCGCCGGCGACGCGCCGCGACGACCGTCGCCGGGGCCGCCGTCCTCACCCTGGTCACCGTCGCCGCCGTGAACCTGCCGGCGGCGGCGCCTCCGCCGGTCGCCGGCCCGCCGGTCGCCGGCCCGGCCACCCCGACCGGGAATCCCGAGCCGGCGTACGGAAGCCGGATCCGGTGGGCCGGTGCCGCCGACCGGCACCACCTCTACCTCGCGCTGTCGAACTGCGCCGACGAACCGTGCCAGAAGCAGACCGCCGCCGTGGTCCGCTCCACCGACGGCGGCCGTACCTGGAGCGACCGGGGCACGCCGGTCGC
Organism: Micromonospora citrea; assembly: GCF_900090315.1. NCBI lineage: Bacteria > Bacillati > Actinomycetota > Actinomycetes > Micromonosporales > Micromonosporaceae > Micromonospora > Micromonospora citrea. The sequence goes on from NZ_FMHZ01000002.1 coordinate 3,464,996, forward strand.
CCTCGACGCGCTGACGGTCGTCGGCCCCGACACCCTGATCACGACCGCACCCGACGCGCGGTCCGCCGCCGAACCGGCCCTGCTGGCCAGCCTCGACGGCGGTCGCACCTGGGCCGCCGCCCCGTTCACCGGCACGGCCGAAGCCGTCCCGGACGGCGGCGTGGCCATCTGCTGGTCCGCTCGGGCCGACCAGCCGTGCGTCCTGTACGCGGTGGACCCGACGACCGGCGGGGTGGGGGCGCTGGCCTCGCAGCCGCCGACGAACAGGCGGACCGACGAGCTACGGATCGAGGAGTCGGCGGGTCGGCTCCGGGTCGCGGGCACCGACCCGACGACCCGCAAGCCCGCCGTCTCGACGAGCGCCGACGCCGGCCGCACCTGGTCCACGCACGTCTTCGCCGACGCGCCGGCCTGCCCGGGGCAGACGTGCGAGCCGCCGTCGCTGGCCGTGACCGGGACGACGGCCTACGCGGTGGTCTCCGGCGACGGCGTACGGACCGTCTACCGGGCCGACGGCACGCGCTGGCAGCGACTCACCACCGCCGGCCTGCCGGACGGACTGGCCGGAACCGGCTCCTTCGTGACCGCCGACGGCACCCACGTACTCACCCAACTGCTGAACGGGAGGGACGGCGACGTGCGCCGCTACTGGGCGCGGGACGGCGGCGCGTACCGGGCCGCCGAACTCGACGGCCTGCCGAAGAGCGCCGAAGCCGTCCGCCGCGCGCCGGACGGCTGGTTCTACGCCCCCGACCGCGCCAGCGGCACCCTGTACGGCTCCACCGACGGCTGGCGCTGGTCGCCGGTGACCCACCGCTAGCAGCGCACCCCCGTAGAGGGCGATCGGCGATCAGTCGCGCCCTGTCCACCTCCGAAAAGATGGGAAATATCGTGATCCGCTCCAGGACACCTCGCCACCTACGCTCCTGGTTCGTCGGCCTCGGCGCCACCACGTTGGTCGTCGCGCTCGCCGCCTGTGGCGCCGAGGACCAGCCACCGGCCGTCGCCACCGCCGGCGGTCAGGGCGTCCAGCCGTCTGCGTCGGCCGCCTCGGGCGTCGTGGCCCAGTACGTGGAGGCGCAGCGTCAGTGGGTCACCTGCCTGCGCGAGCGGGGCTTCCAAATGCCGGACCCGGACGCCCAGGGCCGGGTCGACCTGCGGGCGCCCGGAAGCCCGAAGAAGGGTGACCCGAAGTGGGCGGAAGCCCAGAAGGCCTGCGTGAAGTACCAGGTGCCGGTTCCGGAGGAACTGGAGGAGAAGCCGCCGGCGCTGACGGCGGAGGAGATCGGGCACCGGCGGGCGTACGCCGGCTGCATGCGCGAGAACGGGGTCGCGGACTTCCCCGACCCGGGCCCCGACGGCCACTGGCCCCAGGACGACCGCAAGGACGGCGGCCCCGCCGTCAGCGAGCAGCAGGCGGCCGCCCAGTACCGGGCCGGCCAGATCTGCGAGCCGGTGCTCACCGGCCAACCGCCGACCACGCCCGACCCGAACGCCACCGGCCGCGGATGAGCGAACCGATGGAGCCGACCGAGATGAGCCGCCGTCGACCACGACGGCGGCTCCGGGCCGCGGCCGGCGCCGGTCTGGTGCTGGCGACGCTCGCGCTGGCCGGCGCAGCGACCCTCGGCCTGGGCGGTCGCGGCGACACCCCGCCGCCGGCCCGCACCAAACCCTCCGCGACCGCCCCGATCACCCGGCAGACCCTGGTCCGGTCCGTGGCGCTGGCCGGCGAACTCGGGTACGGCACGGCCACCCCGCTCGCCTCGCTGGCCGCCGGCACGGTGACCTGGCTGCCCGAGACGGGGGCCACGGTGCGGCGCGGCGAGGCCCTGCTGCGCGCCGACGAGCAACCGGTGGTGCTGCTGTACGGCGCCCTGCCGATGTACCGGCCGCTGGCCACGGACGTGCGGGGCTCGGACGTGCGGCAGTTCGAGCGCAATCTCGCCGCCCTCGGCTACCGCGGGTTCACCGTCGACGACACCTTCTCCGCGAGCACCGCCGACGCGGTCCGGCGCTGGCAGAAAGACCTGGGCACACCGGAGACCGGCACGGTGGACCGGGAGCGGGTGATCTACGCTCCCGGCGCGCTCCGCGTCTCCCGGCGACTGGTGCCCGTCGGCGCGAGCGCGACCAGCACCGTGCTGGCGTACACCGGGAGCACCCGGGTCGTGACGGTGTCCGCCGGCGCCGGCGAGGCGACCTGGGCGAAGAGGGGCACCAAGGTCAGCGTGACCCTGCCGACCGGCGTCTCGGTCGCCGGAAAGGTCACGACGGTGGCCGCGCCGGCCGCGCCGCAGAACGGACAGGGACCGGCCGACTCGGAGCGGCCCGGCACCGGCTCGGCCACCGTCGAGGTCACCATCGCCGTCGCCGACCAGCGGGCGCTGGGCGGGCTGAGCGACGCGCCGGTCGACGTCCGGTATGTCGCGCAGCAGCGCGAGCAGGTGCTCACCGTGCCGGTCGACGCGCTGCTCGCTCTCGCGGAAGGCGGCTACGGCGTCGAGGTCACCGGCCCCGACGGAACCCGCGTCCTGCCGGTACGGGCGGGGCTGTTCGCCGAGGGACGGGTCGAGGTGCAGGGCGACGGACTGGCCGAAGGGCTGCTGGTGGGGGTGCCCGGATGAGCGGGTACGTCATCGAGCTGGCGGGTGTCTCCCGGACGTACCCGGGCGGGGTGGCGGCGCTGCGCGGGGTCGACCTGCGCATCGGGTACGGCGAGCTGGTCGCCGTCGTCGGTCCGTCCGGCTCCGGCAAGTCGACCATGCTGCACCTCATCGGCACGTTGGACCGGCCGTCGTCCGGCTCGGTACGGATCGACCGGAACGACGTCTCGGCCCTCTCCGACCGGGAGCTGTCCGCTCTGCGCGGCACCCGGATCGGGTTCGTGTTCCAGCAGTTCCACCTGGCTGCCGGGATGCCGGTGCTGGACAACGTGGCCGACGGGCTGCTCTACGCGGGCGTACCGCTGCGGCGGCGTCGGCGGCGCGCCGAGGCCGCGTTGCGGCGGGTCGGTCTCGGCCACCGGCTCGACCACCGGCCGCACGAGTTGTCCGGCGGCGAGCGGCAGCGGGTGGCGATCGCCCGGGCGGTGGTGGGCGAACCGGCGGTGCTGCTCGCCGACGAGCCGACCGGCAACCTGGACTCCGCCTCCGGCGCGTCGGTGCTGGCGCTGCTGCGCGGCCTGCACGGGCAGGGCACCACCGTCGTGGTCATCACCCACGACCGGCAGCTCGCCGCCGGCCTGCCGCGCCAGGTCGTGCTGCGGGACGGTCAGGTCGTGCACGATTCGGCCCGGACACCGGCGGCGACGGCGTGACCGGGCGCTCCGGCGGGGCGCCGTCCGGAACCACCCCGCCGGCACCGGGTGGGCCCGGGAGGCTGCGTCCGGGACGGCTCTCCCTCGCCGACGTCGCGCGGGTGGGTTCCGTCGGTCTGCGGACCCACCCGCTCCGGGTCGCGCTCACCGCCCTGGGCGTCACGATCGGCATCGCCGCGATGCTGGCCGTGGTGGGCATCTCCACCTCCAGCCGGGCCGAGTTGGACCGGACCCTGGACCGGCTCGGCACCAACCTGCTCACCGTGGCGCCGGGGAAGACCCTGGCCGGGGACAAGGCGGTCCTGCCCGAGCAGGCGGTGGGGATGATCGCCCGGATCGGGCCGGTGGAGTCGGTCGGCGCCACCGGCGCCGTGGACCGGGCCGTCTACCGCACCGACCGGGTCCCACCCGGCCAGACCGGCAGCATCGCGGTGCTCGCCGCCCAGCCGGAACTGCTCGGCACGGTCGGCGCGACCGTCAGCTCCGGTTCCTGGTTCACCGCCGCGACGGCGGAGTATCCGACGGTCGTCCTGGGCGCCACCGCGGCGCGGCGCCTCGACGTGCCGAGGGTCGGGCTCCGCGTGTGGCTGGGCGGCGAGTGGTTCACCGTGGTCGGCGTGCTCGCGCCCGTGCCGCTGGCCGAGGAACTCGACTCGGCCGCGTTGGTGGGGTGGCCGGCCGCCCGGACCTACCTCCAGTTCGACGGCCGGCCGACCCGCGTCTACGTCCGCACGGCGGAGAGCCACGTCGAGGCGGTCGGCGCGGTGCTGGGGCGGAACGCCAACCCGTCGGCGCCGGAGGAGGTGGTCGTGTCCCGCCCCTCGGACGCGCTGGCTGCCCGGCAGGCCACCGACACCGCGCTCAACGGGCTGCTGCTCGGCCTCGGCGCCGTCGCACTCCTCGTCGGTGGCGTCGGCATCGCCAACACGATGGTGATCTCCGTCCTGCAACGCCGGGCGGAGGTGGGGCTGCGGCGGGCGCTGGGTGCCACCCGGGGCCAGATCCGCGTCCAGTTCCTCGCCGAGGCGCTGCTGCTCTCCGGCCTCGGCGGCGTCGGCGGCACCCTGCTGGGGACGGCGATCACCGCGCTGTACGCGTACAGCCAGCAGTGGCCCACGGTGGTGCCGGCCTGGGCGATGGCCGGCGGCCTGGGCGCGACGGTGCTGGTCGGCACGGCCGCCGGCCTCTACCCGGCGATCCGCGCCAGCCGCCTCCCACCCACCACGGCCCTGGCCGGCCCCTGACCGGTCGGGGAGTGCGGGAGTGCGTCGGCCGTGAGGTTGGCGGTGTCGGGCCGCGCACACCGCCAACCTCACGATCACTCGCCGCGGGGTCAGCGCATGCGGGAGACGATGCCGGTGTCGTAGTCGCCGGAGAGGAACTCGTCGTTCTCCAGCAGTTCGGCGAAGAACGGGAGGTTGCACTTCGGGCCGGTCAGCTCGAAGCCGGCCACCGCGGCCCGCGCCCGCTCGATCGCCTCGGCGCGGGTGGCCCCGCTGACGATCAGCTTCGCCATCAGGCTGTCGTAGAACGGGGTGACCGTGTTGCCGGCGACGTAGCCCGAGTCGACGCGTACGCCCTCGCCCGCCGGCTCCGTCCAGGCGGTGATCGCGCCCGGGCCGGGCAGGAAGCGCTTCGGGTCCTCGGCGTTGATCCGCAACTCGATGGCGTGCCCGCGCGGCGCGAGCGCGTCCGGGTCGAAGTTCGGCGCGAGACCGGCGGCCACCCGCAACTGCTCCTCGACCAGGTCGACGCCGTAGACCAGCTCGGTGACCGGGTGCTCGACCTGGAGCCGCGTGTTCATCTCCAGGAAGAAGAACTCCTGCGTCGCAGGATCGAACAGACACTCGACCGTGCCCGCGTTGCGGTAGTTCACCGCCTCGCCGGCGCGCACGGCGGCGGCCAGGAAGCGCTCGCGCAGCTCCGGCGAGACCGCCGGGGACGGCGACTCCTCGACCAGCTTCTGGTTGCGCCGCTGCACCGAGCACTCCCGCTCGCCGAGGGCGACCACCCGGCCGTCGGCCAGGCCGAGGATCTGGACCTCGACGTGGCGCACCCGGGGGAAGTAGCGCTCGATCAGCACCGAGCCGTCGCCGAACATGCGCTCGGCGAAGGCGCGCACCTTGTCGTACTCGGTGCGCAGCGCGGCCTCGTCGTTGGCGACGCCCATGCCCATGCCGCCACCGCCGGCGGCGGCCTTCACCATCACCGGGTAGCCGATCTCCGCCGCCGCCGCGACCGCCGCGTCGAGGTCGGCCGCCGGGTCGGTGGTGCCGGGCGCGACCGGCACCCCGGCCGCCGCCATCAGGTTCCGGGCGTTGATCTTGTCGCCCATCGCGGTGATCGCGTCCGCGCCGGGCCCGACCCAGATCAGCCCGCTCGACTCGACGGTACGGGCGAAGTCGGCGTTCTCCGACAGGAAGCCGTAGCCGGGGTGGATCGCCTGAGCGCCGGTCGACTTGGCGGCGGCGAGGATGGCCTCGACGTTGCGGTAGCTCTGGGCCGGGTTCGCCGGTCCCACGCACACCGCCTCGTCGGCCTCGGCCACGAACGGCAGGCCGGCGTCGGCCTCCGAGTGCACCGCGATCGCGCGGACGCCGAGCCGCCTCGCGGTGCGGATGATCCGGCGGGCGATCTCGCCACGGTTGGCGACCAGCAGCGACTCGATCATGTTTCCTCCCAGCGTCCGGGGGTCGGGACGGGTGCCAGGTAACCACGACCGCTCGGTTACTGACGAGTCGCCACCCGGCGGCCGGTCAGGGGTTGGGGTGTGCCAGGAGGGCGGCCAGGGTGGCGGCGCGCAGCAGCTCGGCCCGGCGGCGCCGGTCCACCTCGCCGCCGAGGAACGGCGTCGAGTTCATCAGGCCGAACGCGGCGTGGGCCAGCACCCGCGCCTCGCCGTCGGGCATGCCCGGGTGCAGCGCCGTCAGCACCGACACCCACTGCTCGACGTAGAGCCGCTGGAGCCGGCGGATCCGGCGGCGCGGCTCGTCGGGGAGGCGGTCCAGCTCGTGCAGGTGCAGGGCGATCACCGCCGGGTTGGCCAGCGCGAAGTCGACGTGGAAGTCGATGAGCGACTCCAACGCGCCGCGCGGGTCGTCGGGGTGACCGGCGGACCGCTCCTGGCCACCGGCGAGCAGCTCCTCGCTGACCGGGATCAGCGCGGCGACCAGCATGGCCTCCTTGCCCGCGAAATGGTGGTAGAGCGCGGGGCCGGTGACCCCGGCCGCCGCGCCGATGTCGTCCATCGAGACGCCGTGGTAGCCCCGGGAGGCGAAGAGGCCGACCGCGATCTCCAGGATCTCGTCCCTGCGGGACCGGCGCCGGCCCGACCCCGCGGCGCCGTTCGTCCTGCCCCGTGCCTGCTGCTCCACCGTCACCGGGCAAGCGTAGACCGAGTACGCGACGGCGTGGAGGCTCGGTTACCGGCCGGTCGCCTCCGCCACGGCAGGTTGCCGCCGCCCGAGCCCCCGGCGCGGGCGGCGCACCCGTCAGTGCTCGTGGTCGAGGCCGTGCTCGTCCCGCAGCGCGGCGGCCTCGGCCGGGCGGCCCAGCAGGTCCAGCGCCCGGGCCAGCAGCCAGGCCGCCTGCTGCGCCGGTCGCGTCCCCGCCGGCAGCCCGCCGAGCACCTCGTGCAGCAGCGGCTCCGCCGCGGCCGGCCGGTCCAGCCGCAGCAGCAGCTCGCCGGTGAAGACCTCCACCTGCGCGGCCTCGCCGAACGCCTCGATCGACCGGAGTCGGGCGGGCACCCCGGCCAGCCGGTCGTACGCCTCGGCCTCCCGGCCGTGGGCGAGAAGCACCCGCGCGCCGGCCTCGGCAGCCAGCGCCAGCTCGTACGTCACCGGCGGCGGCTCGTCCGGCTGCCCGGCCAGCCCCGCCGCCAGCTTGTCCAGCTCCTCGACGGTGCCCAGGGCAGCCGCCTCGTCACCGGCCCAGAGCCGCGCGTACGCCTCCCGGCGGCGGGCCCGGAACTCGTCGAGCGGCAGCCCGGCCCGCCGGTAAGCCGTCGCCGCCGCCGCGAACCGGCCCGCCGCCAGCGCGTCCCGGTCGACGTCGTAGAGGATCCCGCCGGCCTCCTCCAGCACCTGGGCCCGGTGCGGAAGGTTGTCGGGGCCGTCCAGGTTCTCGGCGAGCTGCTCCAGCAGGGCCAGCGCCGGATCGATCTCGCCCAGCCCCTCGTAGACGCCGGCGAGCAGGTGCCGGCACCGGTCCGCCTCGGCCTGCGCGCCGAGCCGGTCGAGCCCGAGCACCGCCTCCTCCGCGACCTCGGCCGCCTCGCCCAGCCGGCCCGCCACCCGGTACGCGTTCGCCAACTCCCAGCGCAGGAAGGCGTCGCCGGCGGCGCCCCGCTCGACGCAGAGCGTCACCGCCTCGGCGAAGTCGTCCACCGCGTCGGCGGCCCGCCCCGCGGTCATCAGCGCCCTGGCCCGGGCGACCCGGACCGGCAGCCACGCGTCGGCCGGCGCCACCCGCAGCGCCTCGTCGCAGGCGGCGACCGCCTCGGCCGGGTCCTCGGTCGTCCGGGCGTACGCCAGGCAGGCCGCCGTCACGACGTCGCCGAGGCCGAGCTCCCGGCCCAGGTCGCGGGCCCGGACGGCCGCCTCGTGGGCCTCCGCCACCCGGTCGAGCTGTTCGAGCAGGTGGGACCGGTGCAGCGCGATCCGGGCGGCCAGCCACGGGTCGCCGCCGGCTCCGGCCGGCACCCGGTCGAGGACCTCGACCGCCTCCGACCAGCGTTGCCGGTGCATGAGCGCCAGCGCGACCCGGTCCAGCCCGGCGGCCCGCTGCCGGTCGTCGCCCCGCCGGTCGAGCACGTCGGCGGACTCCCGGACCAGCTCGAGCCCTTCGTCCGCGGTCTCGTCCGCCCCGGCCAGCAGCACCCCGAGCCGGCCGGCCACGGCCTGCGCCCGCAGCTCGTCGCCGAGCTCCCGGTAGGCCGCGACGGCCGCCCGGTGGGCCGCGACCGTGGCGGCCACGTCCTCGCCGTCGCCCAGCTCGGCGGCGCGCAGCTCCAGCCGGTGGGCCGCCGCCGGGGCGGGCACCTCCGTGGCGCCGAACCGGTCGTCCCAGGCGGCCAGCGCGGCCCGGAACGCCTCCTGGTCGTGGCGACGCAGCCGCTCCTCGGCGAAGTCGAGCAGCGCGGCGGCGCCGGCGTCGGCCGGCACCGCGACGGTGGGGGCGAGCGCCGGCGCCGGGGTGGGGTCGGCGGCCGGCCCGGCGGTCGCGGCCGGAACCGGTCGACGGCGCAGGCTGGCCGAGAGCGGCAGGTGCGCGCCGGTCGGCTCGGCGGCGAGCCGGCGGGAGATCCACTCCGACTGGTACGACGTGCCGTTGCGGGCGTCGAACCGGGCGGCCAGCGCGGTCGCGGTCGCGGTCAGCTCGGCGGCGAGCGCCGACGCCGCGATCTCGCCGGCCGGTCGGTCGCCCGCCGCCCGCCGGTAGACGGTCAGCTCGCCGGCCCGGCGCAGCGCGGCGGCGCCGGTCGCGGCGAAGTGCATGGCGGCGGCCGGTGAGGGCGCCCGGTCGAGCCAGTCGAGGTGCCGCTCGACGATCTCCACCGCGCGGGCGTCGTTGCCGGTGAGCGTGCAGAACTCGACGTGGTTGCCGATGTCCCACAGGTCCGACAGGTTGCCCCGCAGCCGGCGGTACGCCTCCCGGTGGGCGTCGCGCGCCTGCTCGGGGCGGTCGGTGTGCAGGTAGGGCAGGAGCAGCGCGGTGAGGATGGCCTGCGGCTGCTCCGTGCAGCTGAGCCGGCCGGCGAGGACCGGCTCGGCCAACGCGACCGCCTCGGCGTGCCGGCCGGTCTCGGCCAGGTACTGCACCTGCGTGGTGGGGTCGCAGCCGGCGCAGTCGGAGAGCTCGTCGCGGGGGGTGGTCTGCCAGAGCCGGTACCAGTGCGCGGCGGCGTCCGCGTCGCCGAGGTGGTCCGCCACCAGGAAACGGTGCTTGTGGACGGCCTGGAGGCTGTGGCCGCCCTCGCGGTAGCGGCGCTCCATGTCGTCGAGCACCGCGTTGGCGCGGTCCAGCGGGATCTCGGGGAACCGCAGCAGGCCGGTGACCATGTACTTGAAGTGCCACAGCAGCTGGTGGGCGTAGCGCTGGTGGTAGGGCTGCGGGTCGCGGTCGAACTCGGCCAGGCACCAGGAGAAGGTGACGAACGACTTCGCCGGCTCACCGCCGTAGACGTACGCGGTGGTGGCCTGCATCCGGGTCACGAAGGCCAGCTCCCGGTCGTCGGCGGCGTCGACCCGGCGCAGCAACTGCTCGACGGCGGCGATCTGCCCGGCGCCGTACGGCATGTTGGCGACCTCGCGGAGCACCCGCCACAGGTCCTCGTCTTCACTGCTCATCGTTCACTCCTGTCCCGGCACGGCCCGGCCGAGCAGGCCGAGGAAGGAACTGTTCAGCAGCGCGGCGTCGGCCGCGCGGATCGGATGGTGCCCGAGCAGCAACGCCTGCCCGTAGAGCGCCTCGACGGCCAGCCCGGCCAGCTCCGGGTCGGTCAGCGTGGTGACCCGGCGGACCAGCGGGTTGCGGTGGTTGAGCACCAGTTGCGGGCGGTCCGGCGGGGCGGAGGCGGCCAGCGCGTCCAGCACCCCGCCCCACAGCTCGTCGGCCCGGTCCCGGCTCGCCGCGAGCTGGTCGTTGAACGCCGCCGACCGGCTGACCAGATAGAGCGCCGGCAGCGAGACGGGGTCGTACGCCCGGACGACCACCTCGCAGCCGAGCCGCTCCAGGGCCCGCTGGGCGGCGGTGAGGAACGGCCGCAGGGCCAGCTCGACCTGCGGGTCGAGGCTGTCGAAGCGGGTGGTCAGGTCGCTGGGCTCCAGCCGTTCGATGAGCACCGAGCGGTCCACCGCCGGCAGCCGCTCGATCAGCTCCGTGTCGTAGGTGTAGCCGCCGTTGACCACCGCCAGGTCCTGCGCGGCGGCGACGGCGGCGAGCTGGCGGAACTCGTCCAGGCTGGCCGCGTAGCGGAGCAGACCGTGGCGCTGCCGGAACTCGGCCAGGGTGAGCGTGCCGACGTTGGTCTCCATCGGCCACCACTGGTCGACCAGGCGCAGCATCTCGTCGTCGTGCAGGGCGAGCGCCTTCACCCCGAGGTGGTGCACCTGGAGGAACTCGGCGAGCCGCCGCGGGTCGTGCTTGGCGAGCCGGACCAGCCAGCCGCGCACCTGGTCGCCGAGGGCCTCCCGGGTGGCGGCGAGGAGGCTGTCCTCGTACAGGGCCTCGCGGCTCGCCGTCGGTCGCAGCTCGGTGGCGTCGACGACGCAGTGCGCGAAGAAGGCCCAGTCGGGCAGCAGGCCGTCGGCGTGCTCGGCGAGCAGCATCCGCTTGAGGTGGACCCGGTGGCCGGCCCGGGCCGCCGGGTTCACCGGGGTCGACAGGATGAAGGCGGCCCCGGTCAGGCCGGCCTCCGGCACCGACAGCGGCAGCACGTCGAACGGGTCGAAGCCGAGCGTCTCCCGGGCGTAGCGGACCAGCGCGGCCCGGTCGACGGGCGCGCCGGGGGTCGTCGGCCAGGGCGGCGGCCCGGAGGTGGTCACCACGTCGCCGACCCGGACGGTGACCGGCAGCAGCGCGCCGAAGAGCCGGGCCAGGTCGACCACGGTCGGGGTGCCGAACCACTTGTCGGCGTCGCGGCGCGGCACCAGCGTCACCGTGGTGCCCGGCTCGGCCCGCCCGGCCCCGGGCGGGGCCGGCTCGACGGCGTACCGGCCGTCGGAGTGGCCGGTCCAGTGCACCGTCGGGTGGTCGCCGTGCCGGGTGACCACCCGGATCTCGTCGGCCACCAGGAAGCAGGAGAGCAGGCCGATGCCGAACTGGCCGAGGAACTCGTGCCGGGAGAAGCCCAGCTCGTCGCGCTTGGAGCTGCGGCCGATGGTGGCCAGCAGCTCGTGCACCTGCGCCTCGGTGAGGCCGATGCCGGTGTCGTGCACCCGCAGCGTGCCGTCGCCGGTCAGCTCGGGGGTCTCGACGCGCACCAGCGCGGGCGCGTCGGGGTCGGCCGCCCGGCGTGCGGTGATCGCGTCGACGGCGTTCTGGAGAAGCTCGCGGACGTAGACCCGCGGGCTGCCGTAGAGGTGGTGACTGAGCAGGTCGACCACGCCACGGAGGTCGACCTGGAAGGTGTGGTCCACGCTGGAGTGCTCCCCGGTCCGATGCCGGCGCCCACCGTACCGATGATCACCGACACGCGCGGTCCCCTTTTCCGGTGGCTTGACCCTCGACCCGGTCGAGCCCCGAGGCTCGCCGCCGTGACCGCACCCCCGCTCGGCCGCGACTACCGACTGCTCTGGTCCGCCGCCGTCTCCTCGCGCCTCGGCGACGCCCTGCGTACGCCGGCACTGGCCCTGCTGGCCGCGACGCTGACCCGCGACCCCCGGGTCATCGCGGCGGTGACCGTGGCTGGGCAGCTCCCGCCGCTGCTGTTCGGCCTGCTCGGCGGCGTGTACGCGGACCGCTGGGACCGCCGCCGGACGATGGCGGCGGTCGACGGGCTGCGGGCCGTCGTGGTGGGCGGACTCGCGGTCGCCGTGGCCGCCGACCGGGCCGGCGTCGCGGTGCTGGTGGCGGCGGCGTTCCTGCTCGCCGCGCTCGGCACCCTCTTCGACGCCGCCGCGTTCGCGATGCTGCCGTCGGTGGTGCCGCCGGCCGAGCTGCCCCGGGCCAACGGTCGCCTCCAGGCCGGCACGGCGGTGGCCGGCGGCTTCCTCGGCGCCCCCGCCGCCGGGGTGCTCTTCGCCCTCGCCGCGCCCCTGCCGTTCCTCCTCGACGCCGTCACCTTCGCCGCCGCCGCCATGCTCACCCTCGCCCTGCGCCCCGCCCCGCCCGCGCGTTCCCGCACCGACGAGTGCGCCCGCGAGCCGCGGAACGAGGGCCACGACCGCCCGGCCGCGGCCGGGCGGGGGCGGTCGGTGTGGCGGGAGGCCGGGGAGGGGCTGCGGTTCCTGCGGGAGGACCGGACGCTGTGGCGGCTCACCGGTCTGACCGCCGGGAGCAACCTGGCGATCAGCGGGCTGCTGGCGGTGCTGGTGCTCTACGCGCTCGACGTGCTGCGGGTGCCGCCGGCCGGGTACGGGGTGTTCGCGGCGGCGGCGGTCCTCGGCGGACTCGCCGGTGGGCTGGGGGCGGGTCGGCTGGCCGCCCGGCTCGGCACGGTGCCCGCGCTGCGCGCCGTGCTCGCCGTCCAGGCCGTCGCGCTGACCGGGTTCGCGCTGGCCCGGCACCCGATGCCCGGCGGGCTGGCGCTGGCCGTCTTCGCCGCCGGCACCACCGTGTGGAACAGCCTCTGGGCCACGTACGGGCAGCGCCATGTGCCGGCCGGTCTGCTCGGCCGGGTGGGCGCCGCCCAGCGGATGGTCGGCCTGCTCACGGCACCGGTCGGGGCCGCGCTCGCGGGCCTGGCGGGCGCGGCGTGCGGGGTGGGGCCGGTGGCGGCGGCGGTGGCCGGCGTCTTCGTGCTGGTCACCCTCGCGGCGTGGCGGGTGCTGCGCCCGGCCGCGCCGGCGCCGCCCGCCACCGTCGGCTCGGCATGACCGCACGCCCGGCGGCACCCGGCCCTGTCGCGGCGATCGACGAGGTCGCCCAACCTTTTCCGGGGGTCCGTGCGTCTGCCTGGTGACGGCGCGGACCACGGCCGGCCGGAGGGAGGGCGGATGGGACCGGCGACGACCGACGACGGGCGGAACGGGTACGTCACCTTCGTCGAGAGCCACCAGCACCGGCTGCTGCGCGCGGCCTACCTCGTCTGCGGCAACCGGCACCAGGCCGAGGACCTGCTCCAGGACGCGCTGCTCAAGCTCGCCCTGCGCTGGCCCACGGTGCGGCAGGGCGACCCGGCCGCGTACGTGCGGACCATCCTCTACCGCGACGCCGTCTCCTGGTGGCGACGCCGCCGCCGGGAGTGGCTGAGCGCGTACCCGCCGGAGACGGCGGCGCACGAGGGCGACGGGACGCTGCGGCTCGCGCTGCGCGACGCCCTCGGCCATCTGCCGCCCCGGCAGCGGGCGGTGCTGGTGCTGCGCTACTTCGAGGACCTCACCGAGACGGCCACCGCGGAGGCGCTCGGCGTCACCGTCGGCACCGTGAAGAGCCAGTGCCACGCGGCGCTGCGCCGGCTCCGCGAGGTCGCGCCGGAACTGGCCCACGACGAGGGGCGGCCCGGCGACGGCCTGGTCACCGGGATGGAGGTGAACCCGTGAGGGACGACGAACTGCGGAGGCTGCTCACCGCCGTCGCCGAGGACGTCCGGCCGTCGCGCCCGGCGGCGACCGGGTGGGAACGGGCCCGCCGCGTCCGGCGCGCCCGCCGGGCCGCCGGCGCCGCCGCCGTGGCGGTCGCCCTGCTCACCGCAGGTACGGCGGTGGCCCTGCGCCCGGCCGACCCGCCGCCGCCGGCCGCCGCGACGCCCGGCCCCACCCCGAGCGCCCCGCCCGTGCAGCGGCCGCCGGCCGAGCTGAGCTACCCCGGCGACCCGCTGGGTCGGCTCGGCGACCCGGTCGGCGCGAAGCTCTCCGCCCGACCCGTACGCCAGGCGCTGGCGCTGTACCAGCCGGTCGACCCGGACACCGGTGCCGAGGGCACGATCCGGGTGCTGGGGGACGACGGCTTCGTCCGCGAACTGGACGTCGTCACCCCGGCCCGCACCCGCGACGCCCACGGCAACGAGGCGGTCCCGCTCAAGACGGGCAGCCTCGCCCCGGACGGGCGGACGGCCGCCTTCGCCCAGACCGACGAGGTGGTCGTGGTCGACCTCACCACCGCGACGGCCCGCCGGTTCCCGCTCGCCGGACACCTGGAGCACGTCCTCTGGTCCGGCGACCGGCTGCTCGTCGGCGACGACGACACCACGTACGAGATGGACCCGCGCACCGGCGTCAGCCGGAAGGTCCCGTTGTCGCCCTGGGACGTGGTCGTGCCCGACCCCGGCGGGCGGCCGGACCTCCTGCTGGAGCTGGGCGGCCCGCCGGGTGGCCTGATGCTGCACCGCGTCGCCACCGACGAGCGGGGACGCGGACAGGACCGGGTGCCCGTCCGCACCTCCGGGCTGCTTCCGGAGCACCGCGTCGACGAGTTCTACGGGCGCGGCTGGCTGCGCGGCGAACGGCTCGCCCGGGCCGGCTGGATCAGCGTCGGCAACATGAGCGGGCTGGAGGGGGTCGCGGTGCTGGACGCCCGTACCGGGACGGTGACCCAACTGCTCGACCTGGGTCGGGACGTGTGGAAGGGCTGCTGCGAGGTGCTCGGCTGGGACGGGGATGGGGCGGTGCTGCTGCGCCGCAACCCGGGCGGGCTGCTGCGCTGGCGGCCGGAGACCGGCGAGGTCACCGGCGTCACCCGGGACCTGTACGGCGCGGTGTCGCTCGCCGCCCGCTGACCGGGCCGTCCCCCGTCGCCGTGGGGCCCCTCGCCGGCGCCCTCCGCCGCCTCGTACCGTGGCCGCCATGACGGACGCCTCGGTCGGAGACCGCGCCCCCGGCCCGGCCGCTCCCGACGCCCGGTCGGCCGGTTCCGCGGCACCTGTCAGGATCCTGCTGGCCGAGGACCAGGGGATGATGCGCGGAGCGCTCGCCCTGCTGCTGGACCTCGAGGACGACATGGAGGTCGTCGCCCAGGTGGCCGAGGGCGACAGGATCGTGCCGGTCGCGCTGGACGTCCGGCCCGATGTCGCGGTCCTGGACATCGAGCTGCCCGGCCGCACCGGGCTGGACGCCGCCGCCGAGCTGCGCACCCGACTGCCCGACTGCCGGGTGCTCATCGTCACCACGTTCAGCCGGCCGGGCTATCTGCGCCGGGCGATGGAGGTCGGGGCGCGGGGATTCCTGTCGAAGGACGGCCCGGTCGACCAGCTGGCGGCGTCGATCCGGCGGGTGCTCGGCGGCGAGTCGGTGATCGACCCCGCGTTGGCGGCTGCCGCGCTGAGCGCCGGGCCGAGCCCTCTGACGGCCCGGGAGCGGGAGGTGCTGGCGGCGGGGCAGGGCGGCGCGACGGTGGCGGACATCGCGGCGAAGCTGTGGTTGTCGGAGAGCACCGTCCGCAACTACCTGTCGTCGGCCATCGGCAAGACCGGAGCCCGCAACCGTACGGAGGCGGCCCGGGTCGCCGACGAACGCGGCTGGCTCTGACCCGCGCCCTCCGGCGGTGACATTTGTCCTGCCGGGGTCCGGATATTTTCGTCTACAAGGCACCTGACCTGCACTCGTAGCGTTTCTGGCATGACGGAGACACGTGGTGCGGGACCGGCGGTGGCCTTTGCCGGCGTGGTCCGCACGTTCGGAGACGTACGGGCGGTCGCCGGGCTCGACCTCACGATCGGGCGGGGCGAACGGGTCGCGCTGCTGGGCCGCAACGGCGCGGGCAAGTCGACCTCGATCAGCCTGCTGCTGGGCCTGGACGAGCCGACCGCCGGCCAGGTACGCCTGTTCGGGGCGGCCCCGCAGCGGGCGGTGCGCGCCGGGCGGGTCGGCGCGATGCTCCAGGACGCCAAGCCCGTTCCCCGGGTCACGGTGCGCGAACTGGTGACCTTCGTGGCCAGCACCTATCCGAAGCCCATGCCGGTCGACGAGGCCCTGGCCCTGGCCGGGCTCGGCGAACTCGCCGGTCGGCGGGTGGACCGGCTCTCCGGCGGTCAGGCGCAGCGGGTCAACTTCGCCGTCGCCCTCGTCGGCGACCCGGACCTGCTGGTCCTCGACGAGCCGACCGCCGCGCTCGACGTGGCGGCCCGCCGCTCGTTCTGGGAGTCGATGCGCGCGTTCACGGGGCGGGGCAAGACCGTCCTCTTCTCCACCCACTACCTGGAGGAGGCGGACCAGAACGCCGACCGGGTCGTCGTCATCGACCGGGGTCGGGTGGTCGCCGACGGCACGGGCACCGACATCAAGCAGGCCGTCGGTGCCAGCGTCGTCTCCTTCGACCTCCAGGGCCGCCCGGAGCCCGCCGGACTCGCGTCGTTGCCGGGCGTGCTCTCGGTGGCGGTCGTCGACGGCCGGGTACGCCTGCGGACGGCCGACTCCGACGCCACCGTCCACGCCCTGGCCCAGCAGGGACCGGTGCGGGGCCTCGAAGTGACCTCCGCCGGCCTGGAGGACGCCTTCCTGGCCCTCACCGCTCCCACCGCCGCCCCCTCCGTCCCGACCCAGAAGGCAGGTTCGTGATGTCCGCCCAGATCGCCCCGGTCTACCAGTACGTCGGGCTGGAACTTCGTCGTACCTTCCGGGACACGGGGTTCGTCGTCTTCGGCATCGGCACGCCCGTGCTGATGTACCTGATGTTCACCAACGTCGGCGGCGGCGTCGGCGGCGGCTCCTCCGAATGGGCCGTCACGGCGATGGTGGGCCTGGCCGCGTACGGCGCGCTGAGCGCCGGGCTGACCGCCGGTACGGCGGTCGCCGAGGACAAGGCGGCGGGCTGGCTCCGGCAGCTACGCATCACCCCGCTGACCGCGGCCCAGGCGGTCGCCGGGCGGACCGTCACCGGTTCCCTGATGGTCCTGCCGACGGTCCTGGTGGTCCTGCTCACCGGGGCGATCGTCAACGACGTACGCCTCGAGCCCGGTCAGTGGGTGGCGCTGACCCTGCTGCTGTGGATCGGCTCGCTGCCCTTCACCGTGCTCGGGCTCGCCAACGGCTACGCCCTCTCGACCCAGACCACCAACGTCGTGAACGTGGTGACCAACCTGGTGCTCGCGTTCGTCGGCGGCCTGTGGTTCCCGGTCGCGGAGTTCCCCGGCTGGCTGGCCGCCGTCGCCCGGTGGACGCCGGCCCACCGCCTGGGCGAGCTGGGCTGGGCCACCACCCGGGGTGACGTACCGGGCCCCGACACGGTTCTCGTGCTGGTCGCCTGGCTGGTGCTGTTCGGCGCGTACGCCGGCCACGCGTACCGTCGGGCCAGCCGTAGCGCCTGACGACGGCACCGGGACGGTCGCCGCGGGACACAACACCACCACAAGGCGGGAGAGATCCGAGACATGCGGAAGTTCCGGTGGCCGGGCGCGGACGCGGAAGCCCACGAGCTGCCCGAGCTGACCAGCGGGAAGGCCTTCCTGCCGTGGCTGATGCTGACCGCCGGCGCCGTCGCCGACCTCGTCCGGGGCGACGTGCCCCTGCCCTGGCTGGCCGGGACCGGCCTGCTGGCCTTCGTGGCGCTCTACGTCGCGGTGACGTTCCGGGCGTTCGACTCCCGCCGCCGGACGCACCGGACCACGCTGGGCCTGCTCGCCGCCCAGGCCGCCGTCACCTACCCGCTGGCCCTGGGGTACGGCGGCAGCTGGATCCAGCTGTTCCTGCCGCTGGCGCTGGCCTGCGGCACCGTACTCCGTGGTCAGCACCTCGTCGCGGCGCTGATCGTCCTGGGCGGGTCGGCGGGGGTGATCTCCGGGGAACGGGACCACGACCCGCTGGCAGCGATGATCAACGGTTACGGGACCTTCATCTCCGGCGTGGTGACGGCGGCGATCCTCGGTCTCGCGGCGACGACGGCGGAACTGCGCCGCACCCGGGAGGAGCTCGCCCGGTCGGCGGTCGACCAGGAACGGCTGCGCTTCGCCCGCGACCTGCACGACCTGCTCGGGCACAGCATGTCGGTAATCGTCGTGAAGGCCGAGGCGGTGCGCCGGCTGGCGGAGCGCGACCCGGCGCGCGCGGCCGCCCAGGCGTCCGACATCGAGACCGTCGGCCGGCAGGCCCTGACCGAGATCCGGGAGGCCGTCACGGGCTACCGGGAGAGCAGCCTCGCCACCGAACTGGACCGGGCCCGGTCGGCGCTGACCGCGGCGGGAATGTCGGCGGACGTCCAGCTCTCCGGTCCACCCCTCGATCCGGAGTCCGAGGCGGTGCTCGGCTGGGTGGTGCGGGAGGCGACGACGAACGTCGTCCGGCACAGCGGTGCCACCCGGGTCGAGATCGTCATGGCGCACACCCCACGGCAGATCCGGCTGGAGATCACCGACAACGGCACCGGTCCGTCGCACTCCCGTCCGCCGGCCGGCTCCGGGCTCAGGGGCATGTCGGAGCGCCTCGCCGAGGTTGGCAGCACGCTGGTGGCCCAGGCCGGGCCGGAGGGCGGTTTCCGGGTGAGCGCCGAGTTGCGGAGACCGACGTGAGGTGAGCGCCGAACCGCCGGAACCGACGTGAGCCGGGCCCGGCCGGGGCCGGGCCCGGCCGGGGCCGGGCCGGGGTCGCCGCCGCCCGGACGCACCGATGGTGGCCGGCGGGCCGGCGCCCCGACCGACGGGATCGGCGGCTACGCCCGATACCAGCCCCGCCAGGTCCCCCCGTCACGCCAGGACCACCACCGGCCGCTGTTGTTCACCCACACCTCGATGACCCGGTTCCCGTTCGAGGTGTAGCAGTCGTACGTGTCGTCGGCCCTGCCGTTGTTCGGCATCTCGTGCCACCGACCGGCCCCGGGCCACGTGTGCCAGATCGTGCGGTTGTCCGCGATGACCCAGGACTCGTCGTACGTGCCGTTGCTGTTGAAGTCGCAGGTGAGCTGGTGCGAGTCACACTTGGCCCAGCCCGCGTAGCCGAACGCCCACACGCGACAGGCCGCCGCGCCGACCTCGTCGCCCGAGGCGGAGCCGACCAGCGTCCGCTGGGCGGTCGCGGGCACCGGCTTCGGGTCGGGGCGGGACGCGGCCCCTGCCGGCGTCGCGGCGACCAGGCACAGGACCAGCCCCGCCACGATCGCCGCGAGCCCGGCACGGCCCGACGCCCCCACCCGCATCCGTAGCTTCCTCATCGAACTCCTCCGATCTGCTGTGTCGGACCGCGGCGTCGTTTCCGCTGGTCCCTTTTGCGGAGGCTAGAGCGAAGGACGGGGGCGCCGTGACGGTCGTTCGACCCACGACGGGACAGGAGCCGCACCCGCGCGGCCCGGCCGGACCGGCCGACGCGTCAGCTCGCGAGGCCGCCGGGCTGGTCGCCCTTCACGACGGGGGCCCGGACGAGGTTGCCCCACTCGGTCCACGAGCCGTCGTAGTTGCGCACCTGCGGGTAGCCCAGCAGGTGCCGCAGCACGAACCAGGTGTGGCTCGACCGTTCGCCGATGCGGCAGTAGGCCACGATGTCGTCGTCCGGGGCGAGGCCGAGCTGGTCGGCGTAGATGGCGCGCAGCTCGTCGGGCGACTTGAACGTGCCGTCGTCGTTCGCGGCGGACTTCCACGGCTTGTTGACCGCGCCCGGGATGTGCCCGCCGCGCAGCGCGCCCTCCTGCGGGTAGTCCGGCATGTGCAGCATCTCGCCGGTGTACTCGCCCGGCGATCGGACGTCGACCAGGGGGCGGCCCGCCGCGACGTGCGCCATCACCTGCTCGCGGTAGGCCCGCAGCGGCGCGTCGTCGCGGCGCGGCACCGGGTAGTCGGCGCGTGGGCGGGACGGCTTGTCCCGGGTCAGCTCGCTCCCCTCGGCGACCCACTTCTGCCGCCCGCCGTCGAGCAGCCGCACGTCCGGGTGGCCGAACAGCGAGAAGACCCAGAGGGCGTACGCGGCCCACCAGTTGAAGTTGTCGCCGTAGAAGACGACCGTGTCGTTTCGACCGATGCCCTTGGCGGCGCACAGCTCGGCGAAGCTCGCCGCGTCGAGGTAGTCCCGGGTCACCTGGTCGTTCAGCTCGGTGTGCCAGTCCACCTTGACGGCGCCCGGGATGTGGCCGGTGTCGTAGAGCAGCACGTCCTCGTCACACTCGACGACGACGAGGCCCTCGTCGCCCAGGTGCTCGGCCAGCCACCCGGTGGTGACCAGCCGCTGCGGGTCCGCGTACGACTGGAGTCGGGGATGGGGATCACTCGGCACAGACATGGTCCCCAAGGTACGCCGCATCTCCTGTAGGCCAACGGAAAACGGGTGCAGCGAACCGGACACGCCACACGTGACACCCGCGAACCCGCCGACCACCGAGGATCGCCGATGACCGTACGCCAACGGACCGGGCCGCCGCCGACAACCGGGCCAGCCGTGGACTTCACCGACTTCTACCAGGCGCACTTCCACCGCCTCGCCGTGCAGTTGTACGCGTACCTGGGAGACCACGCGGAGGCGCAGGACCTCACCCAGGAGGCGTTCTGCCGGCTGCTGGAGCGGTGGGACCGGATCAGCGCGTACGACGACCCGTCCGCCTGGGTGCGCCGGGTCGCCTGGAACCTCGCCACCAGCCGGCTGCGCCGCGTCCGCACCGCCGTCCGGCACCTGGCCCGCCAGCGGGAGGAGCACGCGCCCGGGCCGGAACCGGACCGGGTCGCGCTGAGCCGGGCCCTGGCCACCCTGCCCACCAACCAGCGGCGGGCCGTCGTGATGCACCACCTGGCGCACCTGAGCGTCGCGGAGATCGCGGCACAGGTGAACGCCCCCGAGGGCACGGTCCGCTCCTGGCTGTCCCGGGGCCGGGCCGCCCTGGCCACCTACTTCACCGAGCGGCAGGAGGCCCACCGTGCGTGAGACCGCGCTGGACGAGATGTTCGCCGAGTTCGAGGCGGACACGATGACCACCTTCCGGCCTCCAGGCGTACCGGCCGCCCAGCGCCGCGTCCGCGAACGGCGGCGCCGGCGGGGCCTGCTGGCCGGCGCGATCGCGCTCCTGCTGGCCGGGCCGGGCGGCGCGTACGCCGTCGCCGGCCGGGGCGGGGAGCCCACCCCGCCCACCCCGCCCACCCCGACGCCCACCGTGTCACCGCCCCCCACCACCACGCTTCCCGAGCGGAGGGCCGCCCTGCCCGGCGTGCCCGGAAGGCTGGCCGACCTGCACTTCGTCGACGCCCGCAACGGTTGGGCGCTCTTCGACACCTGCGAGTCGAACGACCCGGGCGCGACCGGCTGCCGGCGGGCCGTCGGACGGACCACCGACGGCGGGGCGACGTGGCGGCAGGCAGCGGCGATCGACGCCCCGACGGGCGGGGCGCACCTGTTGCCCGTCGACGAGCGGACGCTCACGGTCGCCGTCGACGACTCGTTCCTCGTCACCACCGACGGTGGCGCGACCTGGTCCCGCCACCCGGCCAGCTCCCCGCCGCGGGCCGCGCAGGCCGGCGTCGCCACTCGCAGCGGATTCCTCGTCCGCTGCCCGGGATCCAGCGGGCTCGACGACGGCGCGAGAGGCACGACGTGCCGGCAGGCGGAGCTGGCGAGGATCGGTTCCGGCCCCGTCCGTCCGCAGCCCCCGGTGGCCCTCACGTCGGAGACCCACAGCCAGCTCGTCGAGGGCGGCGACGGGCGGCTCTGGCTGACCGTGCGCGACGGCGACCGGTTCACCGTCCTGGTGGGCACCAACGGCGCGGCGAACTGGCGGAAGCTGCCGGCCGTGCCGGGGGCCGCACGGCTCCTGGTCTCCCCGGACGGCAACGACGCCTGGCTGGTCACCGTCGCGGAGGGCGAGTTCGACGCGACGGCCCCGGGGAAGGTGTGGCAGCGGGTCGAAAACCGTTGGGAACGGCGGCCGGACCTGCCCGACGACACCAACGACGTCGCCGCGGCCAACGGCGGGGTCCTCGCCGTCACCGGGGCCCACGGCAGCGTCGGGTTCTGGTCCGACGGACGCTACGTCGACCCGCCCGAACTGCACGCCGCGGTGCGCGCCGGAATGACGGCCGGGACCGGCGGCAGCCCGTGGGTCGACGTGCTGCGCGACGGCACGGTCGTCGTGGGCATCGGCACCGTCCGGATCGTCGGCGTCGGCTCCGGCACCGTCCGCACCTGGACCCGGATCTCCTGACGCGCGGCGGGTCCCGCCGCCACGGTGGGACCCGCCGCCGCGTCCGGGCCTGCCAGGCACGGCGGGAGCGGCCGTCCCCCGGGCGCGGTGGGGGCCCCGCCGTCCGGACCCGGTCAGGCGCGACGGTGGGCGATCCGGCCCGCCACCACGGTCACCAGGCAGGCGCCCTCGGCGTCGAACACGGCCAGGTCGGCGCGACCGCCGGGCAGCAGCTCGGATGCCACGGCCGCCGGCAGCACCCGCAGGTCGCCCCGGTCCACGGCCGCCCGCAGCGCCGGGTCGGCGACGTGCTCGGCGAGCACCCCCGTGGCCCCTTGACGCAGCAGCGCGTGCACCCGCTCGCGGGGAGAGTCGGCGGCCGGCAGCGGACCGTCGTGCACCAGCCCCGGCCCGAGCGTGCCCGGCCAGCGGCGGACCCGGGCTCCCGCGTACGCCTCGATCAGCTCGGGCAGCGGGCCGACCGCGAGGATCCGGTCGGCCCGGACCGCGACGGCGGCCCCGGCCGTCGGCGGGGCGTCGGGGCCGGTCCGCAGCAGCGGCGCGGTGTGCAGGGTGAGCACGACTCAGTCACCGACCGGGCCGAGCACCGGGCGTTTCGGGGTGACCGTGTCGCCGGAGGAGCGGCCGGTGAGCCGGCGCTTGATCCACGGTGCCAGGTGCTGCCCGGCCCACCGCAGGTCGGCGGCGCGGGCGGCCAGCCACGGTGTCGGCGCCGGGCGCGGCGGCACCATCAGCCACTCCTCGTCGCAGCCGACGCCGAGCGCGTTGAGCACCTGCGCGGCCACCCGCCGGTGCCCGGCCTCCGACAGGTGCAGCCGGTCGGTGCTCCACAGCATCGGGTTCAGGTACGTGTCGTCGGCGTACAGGTCGACCAGGATCGCGCCGTGCCGCTCGGCGGTCTCGCCGACGGCCCGGTTGAGCAACTGGACCCGGGGCGCGACGAGCCGCTGGCCGGGCAGCCGGGCCATCACGTCGGCGAACCGGAACAGCACCACGTCGGCGCCGCCGGAGCGCAGGTCCCGCACCACGTCGTCGAAGCGGGCGACCAGGGCGTGCGGGTCGAAGGTACGGCGCAGCACGTCGTTGCCGCCGGCGGCGAAGCTGATCAGGTCGGGCTTCATCTCCAGCGCCGCCGGCACCTGCTCGGCCACCACGTTCGGAAAGAGCCGGCCCCGGATGGCCAGGTTCGCGTACCGGAAGTCGGGGCCGGCCTCGGCGGCGAGCCGGGTGGCGACGAGATCCGCCCAACCCCGGTAGGTGCCGTCCGGGTAGGCGTCGTCCATGCCCTCGGTGAAGCTGTCTCCCACCGCCACGAAACTGCGCCAGCGCACGCGCGCCTCCCTCTGCCGTCCCGGTCGACCGTCGGCCAGTCTGTCACCGGGGCCGCCGGCCCGTCACCGCTCCGGCGGGCCGACGTGGCGGAGGTCCCACCGGACACGCCGGAGCCGTCGCGCCCCGTGTCGCGACGGCCCCGGACGAGCGGTGGGCGGCTCAGCCGGAGACGCCCAGGATCTGCTGCCCCTTCAGGGACGTCGGCTCCGGCACCTCGCTGATCCTCCGGCCGTCGCCGTCGAGCAGCACGAGCACGTTGCGGTCACCGGCGCCGACCCTGGCGACCAGCGTCCCGTCCGTCTGGAAGTACGCCTGGAGCAGCTTCCGGCCGCCGAGTTCCAGGTCGACCTTCCTACCGGTACGCGTGTCGAGCACCGCGTTGACGTCGAGTTCCCGCGCCACGTCGCCCGACTCCTCGTCCGGCCCTCGCAGGCGCAGCGCGATTCGGGAGCCGTCCGGCGAGAGGCTCGCGACGTCGAAGCAACTCCTGTCGGCGTTCCCGCCCACGTTCGGAATCGACCGGCTCTTCCGCCCGCGCTGGTCCGTCAGCACGACCCGCCCCGTCGATCCGTCGGGGAAGGCGAGCACCTTGCCGTCGGCGGACCAGAGCGGGTGGCAGCCCCGCAGGTCACCGATCCGGGTGAACTTCCCCGTCGACAGCTCGACCACCCCGACCTCGGTGACCACGCTCGGCTCCGCCGAGACGACGCGCGACACGGTGACCCGCCGGGAGTCGGGTGCCCAGGCCGGCGTCCAGCAGTCCTGCTCGACGAGGTTGCCGCGGTAGACCCGGGCGTCCGTGCCGTCGACGTCGGCGACCCGGAGGTACGAGGAGTCGTCGACCCAGGCCACCCGCTCGCCGTCGGGCGAGACGACCGCGTTGCCGATCGCCGCGCGTACCGGAACGGAAAGCAGCCGAACGGGCGCGGAACCCGGCCGGAACGACCAGAGGCGCGCCGGGCCCGCGCCACCGGGCTGTGGGCCGTAGAAGACCCGCCCGATGGTCGCGGTCGGCCCCACCGCACCGGAGCTCACCGCGGCCTCCGGGGAGGCGGTGGTCGTCGGCGGCGTCACGCCGGGGGTCGGGGTGAGGGTGATCGAAGGGGTGGTGGCCGGCACGGGCGCGGGGCCGTCGTCGCGGGGCATCAGCGCGAACGCGGTGCCGGTGGCCGCGCCCAGCATCACCACGGCGGCGGCGGAGGTGGCGACGGCGCGCTGGACGCCGAGCCGACGGGAGGTACGCAGGGCCCGGTCGCGCAGATCGGCCGGGCTGACCTCGTCGGCGAGCGCGGCCAGGTCGAGCCGGAGGCGGTCGTCGTTCATCGGGCGCTTCCTTCCAGGGCGTACAGCTCGGCGAGTTCCGGGGCGACGGTGCGCAGCTTCGCCAGGGCCTTGGAGGTCTGGCTCTTGACGGTGCCGACGGTGACGCCGAGCAGTTCGGCGGCCTCGGCCTCGGTGCGGTCCTCGAAGAACCGCAGGACCAGCACGGCGCGCTGCTTGGCGGAGAGCCTCTGCAACGCGGCACGCAGGGTGAGCCGGAGCGTGGTCTGTTGGGCGTGGTCGGGGGCCGAGCCGCCTCCGCGTGGCTCGGGCATGTCGCCCGGCATCGACTCGGCGACCCGACGGCGCCGCCACCAGGAGACCTGGAGGTGGTACATGGTCCTGCGGGTGTACGCCTCGGCGTTCCCGCTGTGGTGCAGCCGGTTCCACGACCGGTGGGTCCGGGCCAGCGCTGACTGGACGAGATCCTCGGCGAGGTGCTGGTCGCCGGTGAGCAGGTAGGCCGACCGCAGCAGCGCCGGGGTGCGGGTCCGGACGAACGAGTCGAACTCACTCAGGAGAGGGTCCACACGAGCCGATCCTTGGGGTCAGGTGGTGCATCGTCGTGACGCCTCCCCAGACGTCACCCCGATCCGGCGTGGTTGCCGTCGGCGGCGGGAAATTTCCTCCGGGGTGACAAATCGGATCGCCCGCCCGGCAGCCCCGGTCGTACGCTGCGCCAATGCTGCTGCGCATGTCGACCCTGCTGCTCCGGACCCTGCGCGAGGACCCGGCGGACGCGGAGGTGCCGAGCCACCGGCTCCTGCTGCGCGCCGGCTACGTCCGCCGCGCGGCACCGGGCGGCTACACCTGGCTGCCGCTGGGCAAGCTGGTGCTGGACCGGGTCGCCGAGGTGATCCGGCAGGAGATGACGGCGATCGGCGACCAGGAGGTGCACTTCCCGGCGCTGCTGCCGGCGGAGCCCTACCGGGCCAGCGGCCGGTGGACGGAGTACGGCGACGACATCTTCACCCTCGCCGACCGCAGGGGA
This sequence comes from Micromonospora citrea, assembly GCF_900090315.1. NCBI lineage: Bacteria > Bacillati > Actinomycetota > Actinomycetes > Micromonosporales > Micromonosporaceae > Micromonospora > Micromonospora citrea. The sequence goes on from NZ_FMHZ01000002.1 coordinate 3,490,663, forward strand.
GCCGAGCACCTGCTCGCGCCCACCCACGAGGAGCTGGCCGCGCTGCTGGTGAAGGACCTGTTCACCTCGTACCGGGACTTCCCGGTGACGCTCTTCCAGATCCAGACCAAGTTCCGCGACGAGGCCCGGCCCCGGGCCGGCGTGCTGCGCGGACGTGAGTTCCTGATGAAGGACGCGTACTCGTTCGACCTCGACGAGGCGGGCCTTCAGGCGGCGTACGACCGGCACCGGGCCGCGTACCGGCGGATCTTCGACCGGCTCGGGCTGGAGCACACGATCGTGCACGCGATGTCGGGCGCGATGGGTGGTTCGGTGTCCGAGGAGTTCCTGGCGGCGACGCCGGTCGGCGAGGACACCTTCGTCGGCTGCACGGCCTGCGACTACGCCGCCAACACGGAGGCGGTGACCACCCCCGCCCCGCCGGCCGGCGACCCGGACGCGCAGCCGCCGGCCCAGGTGCACGACACCCCCGAGACCCCGACCATCGCCAGCCTGGTCGAGCTGGCCAACGCCCGCCGGCTGGGCGGCCGGGACGACTGGACCGCCGCCGACACCCTGAAGAACGTGGTGCTCCGCCTGCGCCGGCCCGGCGCGGAGGAGACCGAGCTGCTGGTGGTGGGGCTGCCCGGCGACCGCGAGGTGGACCTGAAGCGGCTCGGGGCGGCGGTCGCGCCGGCCACCGTGGACGTCTTCGACGGCTGGGACGCCCACCCCGAGCTGGTCCGGGGCTACATCGGCCCGCAGGTGCTGGCGAAGCTCGGCATCCGCTACCTGGTGGACCCGCGGGTGGTGCCGGGCAGCGCCTGGCTGACCGGCGCGAACGAGCCGGGCCGGCACGCCACGGGGGTGGTCTGCGGGCGGGACTTCGTGCCGGACGGCACGGTCGAGGCCGCCGAGGTGCGCCCCGGCGACCCCTGCCCGGCCTGCGGCACCGGCGAGCTGACCATGCGGCGGGGCATCGAGATCGGGCACATCTTCCAGCTCGGCCGCCGCTTCACCGACGTCTTCGCCGTCGACGTGCTCGGCCCGGCCGGCAAGCCGGTCCGGCTGACCATGGGCTGCTACGGCATCGGGGTTTCCCGGGCCGTGGCGGCAATCGCCGAGCAGCACCACGACGAGCGGGGACTGGTGTGGCCGGCGGCGGTCGCGCCGTGCGACGTACACCTGGTGGCCGCCGGGAAGGGGCCGCAGCTGGAGGCGGCGCTGGAGCTCGGCGGGCGGCTCTCCGCCGCCGGGCTGCGGGTGCTGGTCGACGACCGGACGCACGTGTCGGCGGGGGTGAAGTTCACCGACGCCGAGCTGGTCGGCGTCCCGCGCGCCGTCGTGGTCGGTCGCCGCCTCGCCGAGGGGTACGTCGAGGTGCGCGACCGCGCCACCGACGAGCGCGTCGAACTGCCGGTCGACGGGCTGGCCGAACGGCTCGTCGCGGAGGTGCGCCGGGAGCGCGGCGACATGGTGTAGCGGACGCGCCACGGGGTACCGCACTCCGATCGGCCGGATGTTCCTCTGGAGGCTCTCATGACCGGTTACCGGGTCAGCGACGTGATGACGAGGCAGGTCATCTACCTGCCCGCCGAGACCACCCTGGACGAGGCGGCCCGGGTGATGAAGGAGGCGGACATCGGCGACGTGGTGGTCACCGACGGCGCCACCCTCGCCGGCATGCTCACCGACCGGGACATCGTGGTGCGCGCGGTGGCCGAACGCAGCGATCCGGCCAGCACCACGATCGGCTCGATCATCACCCGCGAGGTGGTGATGATCGAGCAGCACTCGACCGCCGCCGAGGCGGCGGCCCTCATGCGGGAGCGGGGCATCCGGCGGGTGCTGGTCTGCGACGCCGAACGCAAGCTGGTCGGCATCGTCTCCCTCGGCGACCTCGCGATGCAGCTCGACCCCAACTCGGCGCTGAGCGAGATCAGCGAGCAGGCGCCGACCGTCTGATTCCGGTGCGGCGGCGCGGCAGGCCCGGCTCGCGACGGCGGTAGCCTCGGAGGCATGTCTTCCATGCCGGCCAGGCTGTCCGAGATCGTCGACGAGTTCGCCGCCGCGCCCCGCGACGTCGTGCTGGAGATGCTGCTGGAGTATTCCGACGTCGTCCCGCCGCTGCCCGCCGGTTCCGCCGACCGGGAGGGCATGGAGCAGGTGCCGGAGTGCCAGACGGCGTTCTTCCTGCGCGCCCGGGTGACGCCGGAGAAGACGGTGGAGACGCTCTTCGACTGCCCGCCGGAGGCGCCGACCACGCGCGCGTTCGCCGGCATCCTCGCCGATGGGCTGGCCGGCGCGAGCCCGGACGAGGTGCTCGCCGTCCCCGACGACCTCTACCAGCGGATGGGGCTGGCGCAGGCGATCAGCCCGCTGCGGGTGCGCGGCGGCACGGCCATCCTCGCCCGGCTCAAGCGCCAGGTCAGGGAACAGATCGGCTGATCCGGGGGTTGTCACCCGCCATGGAGATCGAGATCTACGCCGACGTCGCCTGCCCCTGGTGCTACATCGGCAAGCGCCGGCTGGAGCAGGCCCTGGAGTCGTACGACGGCGAGGTGACCGTCCGCTACCGGCCTTACCAGCTCGACCCGTCGCCGGTGCCCGAGCCGCGCCCGCTGGTCGAGGCGATCGCCGCCAGGTTCGGCGGGAAGGACCGCGCCCGGCAGATGTTCGGGCACGTCACCGAGGTGGCCGCCGGCGTCGGGCTGAAGCTCGACTTCGACCGGGCGGTCGCCGCCAACACCTTCGACGCGCACCGGCTGGTGGCCTGGGCCACCGAGCGGGGGCGCGCCTCCGAGACGGTCGACGCGCTCTACCGTGCCCACTTCACCGACGGGGTGGACGTCGGCTCCCGGGACGCGCTCGCCGCACTGGCGGGCGAGGTCGGCCTCGACGAGGCGGAGGCCCGCCGCTTCCTCGACTCCGACGAGCGGGTGGCGGAGGTCTCCGCCGAGCTGGCCGCCGCGCGCCAGATCGGCGTGACCAGCGTGCCGACGTTCGTGCTCGCCGGGAAGTACGCGGTCACCGGCGCCCAGGAACCGGAGACGCTGCTCGCCGCGCTGGCCGAGGTGGAGCGCCGCGAGGCCGCCGACTGACCCGCCGACGTGCCGGCGCGACTGGGCTGCGGCCGGCCCCGACGGCACTCGCGGTTCGCGGGCGGCCGGCAATGTTTCACGTGCAACGGTATCGACGCCGATCAGCGGCTAGGCGGGTCGGGCCAGGTCCTCCACCACGCGGGCACCGGGCAACGCGCCGAGCGCGGGCCCGGGCAGCGCGATCTTGCTGTGCCGTACGCCGGAACCGATGATCACGTGCGGGGTGGCGATCACCCGGGAGTCGACCAGGATCGGCCACTGCTCCGGCAGGCCGATCGGGGTGATCCCGCCGTACTCCATGCCGGTCAGCTCCACCGCGTCGGCCATCGGCGCGAAGCTCGCCTTACGGACGTCGAGCGCCCGACGGGCCACCCCGTTGACGTCGACCCGGGTGGTGGCGAGCACGACGCAGGCCGCGTAGCGGACCGTCCCCTCGCGCTTGCCGGCCACCACCACGCAGTTGGCCGACACGTCCAGCCCCACCTCGTACGCCGCGCAGAAGGCGGCGGTGTCGGCGAGCTCGGCGTCGATCGGCGCCACCAGCACGTCGTCGGCGTCCACCGGAGCGTCGGCGGGCCACTGCCCGAGGGCGGCGGCGACCGGCGGGGCGAGCAGGTCGAGCCGGGCGCGGGCGGGTTCGGTCTTCAGCGTCCCCATCACGCTGCGATCCTCGCACCAAGCGGCTCGCCCCGCCCACCGGAGCCCTCACCCCCGGGTCCGGGCCACCTGCCCGGCCCGATCCGTCGCAGGAGCCTGCGACGCCACCGGCCGCGCCGCCCCGGCCCAATGCGTCGGCAGGAGTCCGCGCCGGAGACCGGTCACGCCGCCGGCCCGCTGCGTCGACAGAGCCCGCCGGTCACGTCGGCCCCGGAGCCGCGTCGGAGGCCCGTCACGTCGGCCCCCGGTAGCCCGCCCGTCCGGCGACCGGTCACCGGACGGGCGGGCACGGGTCAGCTGCCGGTGAGGAAGCCGTTCTCGCGAAGCAGGGTGCGGTCCCGCGCGGCGGCCAACTCCTCCGCCCGCTGGGCCTGGACCCGACGCACCTCCATCTCCTCCAGGGCGTGACGGATGGCGAGGCGCACGACGCCGTAGAGGAAGACGAAGCCGGCGACGTACAGGATGACGGTGGCGACCATGGCGAACATGGCGTCACGGTATGCCGGACGTGAACGCGCAGGTCGTTCATCTTGCGCCGGTTCCCCCGTACGTGTCGGCGAGGTGGTCGGCCCAGGTCCGGGCGCCCGTGGGCGTCGCCTCGGTGACCAGTCCGCCCGACCGCAGGGCGCGGCCGGTCTTCCCGGGGATCCGCACCGGGAGCAGCGGGCGGCGGGACCGTCGGGCGGCGTTCCAGGCCCGGACGGCCGCGTCGAAGCGGAGCACCTCCGGGCCGCCGTACTCCTCGATGCCGTGCAGCGGACCGGCGGCGAGCCGCCGGACCAGCCGGTCCGCGACCTCGGCGGGGTCGACCGGCTGGGCGAGCACCGCCGGGTCGCCGAGCACCGGGCCGAGCCGGCTCGCGCCGCGCAGCATGTCGTCGAGGAACTCCGGGAACTGGGTCGCCCGCAGCACGGTCCACGGCACCGGCCCGGCCGCCACGACCTGCTCGGCGGCGAGCTTGTGCCGGTAGTAGGGGATCGGCACCCGGTCCACCCCGACGATCGAGACGTAGACCAGGTGCCGTACGCCCACCTGCCCGGCGGCGACGACCAGCCGGCGGGTGCCGAGCACGTCAACGGCGTGGGTCCGCCGCCCCCGGTTCGGGGACGAGGCCAGGTGCAGGACGGCGTCCACGCCGGCCACCGCCTCGGTGAGCCCTTCCCCGGTGGCCAGGTCGACCACCACCCACTCCTCGGACGCCCCGGTACGCGCCCGCCGGCTCGTCGCCCGCACGGCCCAGCCCTCGTCGCGCAGCCGGGGCAGCACCACCCGTCCGAGCCGACCGCCCGCCCCGGTGACCAGCACCCGCATGGTTTCCTCCCTCTCCGAGTTCCGCACCCCGCCGCGTGCCGAGCCCTCGCCCACCTCGCGACCGGCGATCCGCGCCCCAGCTGCGACCCGGCGACCATCACCACGGCCATCGGCAGGATCGTCAGGAAGTTCATCGCCCGCCCATCCTCCCGGCCCGGCCCTGCGGCCCGGATCGGTTCGCCGCATCCCCGCACGACGTCCCGCGCGGAAGCAGCCCGGCAGGATGGTCCGCCGACCTGCCTGGACGGTTCCCCGGCCGACCCGCACAGGGCCCGCCGGCCGGCCCGGCCGCGGAGCCGACCTGCCGCCCCGGAGCGGAGTCAGTCGGCCGGGCGGACGGCGGACGGGCCGGGCACCACCCGGCCGGCGATCAGGACGCCCAGCACGGCCAGTCCGGCGGCCACCGCCAGCGTGCCGGCGTAGCTGCCCGGCCCCGGGACCGCGCCGGCGGCCAGCACCGCGCCGGTGAGCGCCAGCACGGTCGCCGCGAAGAGCGAGTCGCCGAGTTGCAGGGAGGAGCTGTTGCGGCCCTGCTCACCCGGGGCGGACAACTCCAGCGTGAGCACCGACAGTGACGGGTAGAGCAGCCCCATCCCAAGCCCCGCGCCGGCCCAGCCGAGCACCCCGACCCACACCGGAACCGCGGGCGCGACAGCGAGCGTCACCACGGCGGTACCGACCGCGATGCAGGTGAGCCCGGCTCTCGGCAGGGTGGCCCGGGATCGCGGCGCGGGCATCCGGCCCTGCGCCCAGGAGCCCAGCGACCAGGCGAGGGCGCCGGTGGTGAGGACGAGCCCCGCCGCCGTCGGCGACAGCCCGCGCTCCCGGGAGAGCATCAGCGGGATCACCACCTCGGCGCCGACGAACGCCGCCGAGGCGAGACCGCGCAGCCCGATCACCGTCGGCAGCCCCCGGCCGGCGCGCAGGAACCCGGCCGGCAGCAGCCTCGGCGCGCAGACCAGCAGCCCGACCAGCGCCAGGGCGACCAGCCCGACGGCGGTGGCGCCGCGCTGCTGACCCCCGATGTGCAACAGTGCGGCGCTCACCGCCGCCCCGCAGGCCCAGCCGATCCGGGCGGCCGCGCCGGCCGGCAGGCCCGCCGTCGTGCCCGTGCCGATCGCGCGCAGCCCGGGGTGGATCAGCAGCACCGCCGGCACGGCCACCACCGGCACCGCCAGGAAGACCCACCGCCAGCCGAGGTGCTCCACGATCAGTCCGGCCAGCGCCGGCCCGACCAGCGAGGGCACGACCCACGCGGCGGCGAACGCCGCGAAGATCCGCCGGTGCAGCGCCTCCGGGTACGCCTGCCCGACGATGACGTAGAGCGCCACCGAGAGCAGGCCGGAACCGAACCCCTGCACGATCCGGCCGACCACCAGGGCGTTCATGGCCGTGGCGCCGCCGGCGACGAGGAGCCCCACCACGAACCACACGAGTCCGTGCCACATCGGCGCCCGGGGGCCCCGCGTGTCGCACCAGATGCCGGAGACGACCATCGCCAGCACGCCGGCCGCGAACGGGCCCCCGAAGGCGATCCCGTAGAGGGCCAGCCCGTCGAGGCTGCGGGCGACGGTCGGCATCGCCGTGCCCACCGCCAGCGCCTCGAACGCCAGCAGCGAGACCAGGGCGACGCTGCCGACCGTCATCGCGCGCAGCCGTGGCGCGAAGAGCCCCGCCGTGGGCGGAACCGGGCCGGCGGGCGCCGCCGTGGCGGTCACCGCCGGCCCGCCGGGCGCGGCAGCCAGAGCGGTCGGTGGCGAATGCGGGTCCGTGGGTCCGACGGGCCTACCTCGGCGCGGAGCAGTTCGATCAGCATGAGGCCAGCGTCGGGCCTCAACCGGGCTTGAGGTCAAGGGTGACCCGGCTCTCTCCGGGCACCACGGGCCTGGCTCCCCGGACACATGGGCCTGCCCGTAGGGGCGACCAGGGGCGTGTGCCCACCGTCCCGTGCCCACGGAAAATTCCCCTGCTCCGGGGGCATGACCGACGGTCCGCCGGGAAGCCAGGCCGCCGGAGCGGAGGCACGGGAGGCGAGATGGCGTACGGCGGCAGCAACAGCGACGGGGGGCCCGGCCGACGCCCGGCCGGTCGTACGCCTCGATGACCTCGCTGGGCCGCGCCGCCGGCCGGCTCCTGCCCTCGGTGGCCGTGCCGCAGGTCGTCGGCGAGGCGTCCCGAAGCGTCGGTGCCGCCGCCACCCGGCTGGCCCGGGCGGCCGGGCTCACGAGCCGCCGGATCTGGTCCCGGCCCGGTCGGCACCACATCGAGGTGCACGGCGTCTGCCAGAACGGCGGAGACGCCCTCGCCCGGCAGGTCGAGGCGGCGCTGGAGCGGGTGCCGGGGGTGGAGTGGGCGCGGGTCAACGCGCCGTCGGGCCGGGTGGTCGTGGCCGTCGGTACGCCGGAGCCGGAGCTGCGCGACCTCGTCGCCACCGTCGCCCGGGCGGAACGCACCTGCCCGCACGAACCGGACCCGGAGGTCCCGCCGCCGCATCCGCCCGAGGAGGGGCCGCGCACGCCGCGCACCCTCGGCGCGCTGGCCTCAGACGCCCTCGGCCTGACCATCTCCGCCGCCACCCGGATCCTGCCCTTCACCCCGGTGCCCGGGGAGGTCGCCGGGCTGCTCGGCGCGGTCGACCTGCACCCGAAGCTGCACGCGCTGGCCGACCGGGGGCTGCGCGCCGACCCCCGCGCCGAACTGCTGTTCCCGCTCGCCGAGGCGGTCGTGCAGGGCCTGACCGGCGGGTGGACCGGAATCGTGCTCGACGGGGCGCAGCGGGTGGTGCAGTGGGGCGAGGCGCGGGCCCACATCCGGGCCTGGGCGCGGGCGGAGCCGCGGCTGACCGGCGATCCGGAGCGGGCCGTGGCCCGGGTGCCGCAGCTCGAACGTCCCCGCCCGAAGCCGGACGGCCTCGTCGAGAAGCACGTCAGCCGGATGCTCGCCGCCGGCGCCGCCGCCGCGGCCGCCGCCACACCGGTCGTCGGGCGGAAGCGGGCCGCCGCGCTGGGGCTCTCCGCGCTGCCGAAGGCGCCCGGCAGCGGTCGCGAGGGGTACGCCGCGCAGCTCGGCCGGATCCTCGCCCGGCGCGGGGTGATCGCGATGGACCGCGGCGTGCTGCGCCAACTCGACCAGATCGACACGGTGGTGCTGGACGCCGCCGTGCTCGGCTCCGACCGGGGTGTGCTCGCGGACCTGGCGCCGCTGGCGGGGGCGGACACCGGGCAGGTGGCGGCGCGCGCGTTCGCGCTCTTCGACCCGGGCGCCCCGGCGGGGCTGCGGCGGGCCGACGGCTGGCGGCTCGGGCCGCTGGACGCGCTGGGCGCCGAGGATCCCGGCGACACCGGGGACAGCCGGCGGCTGCGCGAGGCCGGAGGGCTGCTGCTCGGCCTGGCCGAGGGCGACACCCTCGCGGCCGTGCTGCGGGTCGAGCCGGAGCCCGCGCCGGGCGTCGACGCCCTGCCGGCAGCCGCCCGCCGGGCCGGCCTGCGGCTGGTCGTGGCCGGCGACGACGACCGGCGGTACGGCTTCGCCGACGCCCACCTGCCCGGCGGCGACCGGCTGGCCGAGTCGGTGCGGACGCTCCAGTTCGGCGGCGCGGTGGTGATGGTGGTCTCGGGCGACCGGGCGGCGCTCGGCGTCGCCGACTGCGGGCTGGGGATGTCCGCCCCCGAGGACCTGCCGCCCTGGGGCGCACACCTGCTGGTCGGCACCGACCTGCGGGTGGCGGCGCTGATCGTCGAGGCGGCCGGGGTGGCCCGCCGGATGACCCGGCAGAACATCGGCCTGGCCCTGGCCGGCACGGGCCTCGGCGCGCTGGGGGCGTTCACCGCCGCGCCCGCCCAGTTGCCCGGTCGCTCCCTCTCCGCCGTGAACGGCGCGGCCGCGCTGGCCTTCGCGCACGGCGTCGTGCGGGCGCGGAGGCTGCCCGACCTGGCGGAATCCCCGGCGCCGACGATCACCGCCTGGCACCTGATGCCGTCCTCGGCCGTCCTCGACCAGCTCGGCACGGGCCCGGAGGGGCTCGCCACGGCCGAGGCCGAGCGCCGCCGCGGCGGCGCGGCCGGGCAGCCGTCCGGGCCGACCGGGCTGCTGCGCGCCTTCGTCGACGAGCTGGCCAACCCGCTCACCCCGGTGCTCGCCGCCGGGGCGGTGCTCTCCGCGACCTTCGGCTCGCTGGTCGACGCGGCCCTGGTGGGTGGGGTGGTCGGCGGGTCCGCGCTGCTCGGGGCGGTGCACCAGCACCGTACCGAGCGGTCGCTGGCCGAGCTGCTGTCCCGGTCGGCGGTGACCGCCCGGGTGCGCCGCGACGGCGCGGAACGGGTGCTGTCCGCCGACGAGCTGGTGCCCGGAGACGTCGTGCTCCTCGAATCGGGGGACGCCGTACCGGCCGACTGCCGGGTGCTGGAGTCGGCCGGCCTGGAGATCGACGAGTCCTCGCTCACCGGCGAGTCGCTGCCGGTCGGCAAGACCGACCAGCCGGTCGTCGCCGCCGCCGTCGCCGACCGGCGGTCGATGCTGTACGAGGGCACCACCGTCGCCGCCGGCCGCGGCACGGCGGTGGTGGTGGCCACCGGCGCGGACACCGAGGCCGGGCGGAGCCTCGCGATGGCCCGGCAGACACCTCCGGCGAGCGGCGTGGAGGCCCGGCTGGGCCGGCTGACCCGGGCCGCGATCCCCCTCGCGGCCAGCTCGGCGGTGGCGGTGGCCGGCGCCGGGCTGGCCCGGGGCGTGCCGCTGGCCGCGACCGCCGCGACCGCCGCGAACCTCGCCGTCGCCTCCGTGCCGGAGGGCCTGCCGTTCCTGGTCAGCGCGGCGCAGTTGGCCGCCGCGCGGCGGCTGGCGGAGCACGGCGCGCTGGTCCGCAACCCGCGCACCATCGAGGCGCTCGGCCGGGTGGACGTGCTCTGCTTCGACAAGACCGGTACCCTCACCGAGGGGGAACTGATGCTCGCCGGGGTCGGCGACGACGGCCGGTACGCACCGGTCGACCAGCTCGACGACGGGCTGCGGGCGATCCTGGCGGCCGCGCTGCGCGCCACCCCGGCCGCCGACGACCCCCGCGAGCTGCCCCAGCAGACCGACCGGGCGGTCCGCTACGGCGCCCGCACGGCCGGGGTGACCGAGCGGGTCGGCGCGGACGGGTGGGAGCCGGTCGGCGGCCTGCCGTTCGAGCCGTCACGCGGCTACCACGCCACGGTCGGCCGCGCCGGGGGTCGGCTGCTGCTCAGCGTCAAGGGGGCGCCCGAGTCGGTGCTGCCCCGGTGCTCCGCCTGGCGTACGCCGGGGGGACGCGACGAGCAGCTCGACGACGAGGGGCGCGGCGGGTTGCACGCGTTGCTCGCCGACCGGGCCGGGGCGGGGCACCGGATCCTGGCGGTGGCCGAGTGCGGCGTCTCCTCGACCGGGGTCACCGACGAGCAGGTGCGTGACCTGACCTTCCTCGGCTTCCTGGCCCTCGCCGACGGGGTGCGCGAGAGCGCCGCCCCCGCCGTGCGGCGGATCCGCCAGGCCGGCGTGCACACCATCATGATCACCGGCGACCATCCCGCCACCGCCGAGGCCATCGCGGCGACCATCAGCGACCACGACGAACAGCGGGTGGTCACCGCGACGGAACTCGACCGGCTCGACGACGACGCCCTCGCGGCGCGGCTCGCCGCCACCGACGTGGTGGCCCGGTGCACCCCCGCGCACAAGGTGCGCATCATCCAGGCGCTGCAGAGGTGCGGGCGTACCGTCGCGATGACCGGCGACGGCGCGAACGACGCGCCGGCGATCCGGCTGGCCGACGTCGGCATCGCCCTCGGCCAGCGGGGCACCCCGGCGGCCCGCGCGGCGGCCGACCTGGTGGTCACCGACGACCGCCTGGAAACCATCATCGCCACGCTGGCGGAGGGCCGGGCGATGTGGTCCTCGGTGCGCCACGCGCTCAGCATCCTGGTCGGCGGCAACCTCGGCGAGATCGCGTTCAGCGTGCTGACCGCCGCCACCAGCGGCCGGTCGGCGCTCACCGGGCGGCAACTGCTCCTGGTCAACCTGCTCACCGACCTGGCCCCGGCGCTGGCGATCGCCGTCCGGCCCCCCGCCGCAGACCACGCCGACGGCCTGCTCCGGGAGGGCCCGGACACCTCGCTCGGCGAGACGATGACCCGGGAGATCGGGCTGCGCGCCGCCGCCACCACGCTGGGCGCCACCGCCGGCTGGACGGTGGCCCGCTACACCGGGCGGCGTCGGCGGGCCGGCACCGTCGCACTGGTCTCGCTGGTCGGCACCCAGCTCGGGCAGACGGTGCTGGCCGGCGGCACCAGCCCGGCCGTGCTCGCCTCCACCGCCGCGTCGGCGGGGGTGCTGGTGGCCGTCGTGCAGACGCCCGGGCTCAGCCAGTTCTTCGGCTGCACGCCGCTCGGGCCGGTCGGCTGGACGATCGCCACGGGCTCGGCGCTGGGCGCCACCTTCGCCAACGGCGCGCTGACCCGACTCGTGGAGCGCCTGCCGCAGGCCGGCCCGCACCAGCCGGAACGGGCCGACGGAAAGGGCACCGACGCCGGGTCCGAGGGGTGAGCGCCGCCGACCCGCATGGGCGGGCCGATCACGGGTACCCGGAGGTGGGCATGTTGACGACGCAGCCGGAGGTCACGTTCATCGGCACCGCCACGACGGTGCTGCGCATCGGCGGGTTCACCCTGCTGACCGACCCGAACTTCCTGCACCGGGGGCAGCGCGCCTACCTGGGCAAGGGCCTGTGGTCGCGCCGACGCACCGATCCGGCGCTGCGGATCGCCCAACTGCCGACGCTGGACGCGGTGGTCCTGTCCCACCTGCACGGCGACCACTTCGACCGGGTGGCCCGCCGGGAACTCGACCGGGAACTGCCGATCGTCACCACGCCCGCCGCCGAGCGGAAGCTGCGCCGCTGGGGATTCCGGGCCGCCGAGGGCCTGCCCACCTGGCGCTCCCGGCAGCTGCACCGGGGCGCCGAGACGCTGCGGCTGACCTCGATGCCGGGCAGGCACGGGCCGGGCGCGCTGGACCTGCTGCTGCCCGACGTGATGGGCACGATGATCGACCTGGAACGCGACGGCGCCCGCGAGTTCCGTCTCTACGTCACCGGCGACACGCTGAACCGGCCGATGCTGGCCGACGTCCCGCGGCGGTACCCGGACATCGACGCCATGCTGATCCACCTCGGCGGCACGCGGATCGCCGGCATCCTGCTCACCATGGACGCCCGGCAGGGCGCGGACCTGGTCGAGACCGTCCGGCCGGGGCTGACCGTGCCGATCCACTACGACGACTACCCCGTGTTCCGCTCCCCGCTGGGCCACTTCGTGGCGGAGGCCCGCCGGCGTGGCTTCGCCGGCAGCGTCCGCACCGTCGCCCGGGGCGAGACCGTCCCGCTCACCCCGCCGGCCTGAGTCGCCGGCCACCGCCTCGTGGCCCCGCACGCCGATTCGTCGCCCTCCCGGCCAAGTCGGAAGGGCGACGATCAGGTCGTGCGCGCGGTCAGCCGCGCTCGGAGATGGCCTCGATGAGGTCACCGACCGGACGCTCGGGCAGCGAGCGGGCCACGTCGGCGACGGCCACGATGCCGACGAGCTCGTGCCCGTCGATCACCGGCAACCGGCGCACCTTGTGCTGGCTCATGGTCCGCAGGATCTCCGCCGCGTCGTCGTCGGCGCCGATCGTCACCGCCTCGCCCTGGGCCAGCTCACCGGCGGTGACGCCGCCCGGGTCGCGGCCCTCGGCGAGCACCTTGACCACGATGTCGCGGTCGGTCAGCATGCCCTTGAGCCGGTTGTCGTCCCCGCAGATCGGCAGCGAGCCCACGCCCAGCTGGGCCATCTGCCTGGCGGCCGTCCTGAGGTCGTCCTGCTCACGGATGCAGGTCACGTCGTTCGTCATGATCTCGCGTGCGGTCGGCATTGGCATGACACCTCACTTCCGGGGGTTGTTGCCGTTTCTCCTACCCCCGCCGTTCCGGCCCATGCACCACCGGTTTCTCGCGCGGCTGTCAACCCGCCGGCTGCCAGGTCGCCGCGGCGCGGCGCAGCCGGTCGTTGATCGCGCGGCCGACGCCCGCCTCGGGGACCGGCTCGACCACGATCTCACCGACCCCGGTGGCGTCCAGCTCGTGCAGCGCGTCGAACAGCCGCGCGGCGGCCTCGGTCAGGTCACCGGCGGCGGAGAGCACCTCGACCGCCGCCCAGTCGCCCGCCGGCGGCTCCCGGAAGGCCAGGAAGCCGCGCCGGACCCCGTCGGCCGCCGGCGGCTCCGCGCCCGTCGCCAGCCGCAGCGGCGTACGCGGGGCGTAGTGCGCCGCCAGCGTGCCGGGCGCGACGGGCTGGCCGGAACTCCCCGGGCGTACGGTCACCGGGCCGACCGCCTCCGCCAGCGCCTCCAGCGGCAGCGCGCCGAGGCGCAGCACGACCGGCCGGCCGGCGCGGGCGTCCACGATGGTCGACTCGATCCCGCAGCGCGTCGGCCCGCCGTCGAGCACCACGTCCACGGCGGCGCCCAGGCCGCGCACCACGTGCTCGGCCCGGGTCGGGCTGAGCTGGCCGAACCGGTTCGCGCTCGGCGCCGCCACCGGCACCCCCGCCTCGGCGATCAGCGCCCGCGCGTACGCGTTGTCCGGCACCCGGACCGCCATCGTCGGCAGCCCGGAGGTGACGATCTGCGGGACCGCGGCGGGCCGGTCCACGATCAGCGTCAGCGGCCCCGGCCAGAAGCGTTCGGCCAGCGCCGTCACCGCCGGCGGCACAGCCCCGACCAGCTTCTCCAGCTCGGCCGCGTCGGCGAGGTGCGTGATCAGCGGGTCGAAGCTGGGCCGCGCCTTCGCCTCGAAGATCCGGGCGGCCGCGCGGGCGTCCAGCGCGTTCGCGCCGAGCCCGTAGACGGTCTCGGTGGGAAAGGCCACCAACCCGCCGGTACGCAGGACGGAGGCGGCCTCGGCGATGCCGCTGTCGGCCGGGAGCACGCGTGGGGTTCCGGTGGTCACACCTGCGACGCTAACCTGCCGCGGCGCGGTGCCCGTGGCCGACCGTGCGGACTGTGACGGTCGAGCCCCGTGGAGGCCGGCCGCCGATCGGCCGGAGACGGTTGCCGCCGAGGCCGCGCCGGAGACGGTCGTCGCCGAGGCCGCGCCAAACCCTAGTCGCCGACGAGGTCGCGCCGGACGGCGAAGAGCGCGCCGATCACCGAGACGCCCGTCCAACCCGCGAACACCAGCAGGCTGGAGCGGTCGCCGCCACCGGCCGCGAGGTAGGCGGAGAACGGCAGCGGCGCGTCCAACCGGCCGGCCAGCCCCTCGACGAAGATGAACCAGCCGCCGTACCCGAGGAACAGCCAGGTCGGCCGGCGGAAGATCGCGGCGTTGGCGGCGGCGAACACGGCCATGAGGGGGACGACGGCCGCGGCGTCCCGGAACTCCCGGATGTCGCCGTCGAGCAGCACCGTCGCGCCGCTCAGCGTCATGAACACCAGGGCCACCACGACGGCGGCGACGAGGTGGCCGACCAGGGTGACGGTGCGGTTCGGCTGCGCCAGGTGGAGCAGGACGGCCGTCCGGTGCTGGTAGTGCTGGCCCACGTGCATGACGGCGAGGCCGAAGGTGCCCACGCCGGCCAGAAGCTGCCACGCGGCGGCGTCGAACACGCCGAAGAGCAGGCCGAGGGCGCCCACGATGGCGACGGAGAGCCAGGTGGACCGGACCGTCGCCATGCGGTGCAGCTCGCTGCGGACCAGCGTGATCATCACGCTGCCGCCAACTCGAAGAAGATCTGTTCCAGGTTCGGGGTGTCCACGGCCAGTTCGTAGACGGGCACCTGCGCGCCGAAGGCGATCTCGCCGGCCTGCTCGGGTGACAGCCCCACCACCTCCAACACCTGCCCCTCGGTCCTGACCTGTCCGCCGGCCCGTTCCAACGCCTGCCACAGCCGCCGCGGATCCCGCCCACGGATCCGCAGCCGGTGGGCCGTCGACCCGTACAGCTCGGCCAGCGGCATCGCGCGCCTGATCCGGCCCTTCGCGATGATGACGACGTCGTCGATAACCTTGGCCAGTTCGGCGAGCAGGTGGCTGGAGATCAGCACCGTGCCGCCGTTGCGGGCGTGCTCGCGCACGAGCTCGCGGAGCCAGGCGATGCCCTCGGGGTCGAGGCCGTTCGCCGGCTCGTCGAGGACCAGCACCGCGGGGTCGCCCAACAGCGCGGTCGCCACGGCCAGCCGCTGACGCATGCCGAGCGAGTATCCGCCGGTGCGTTCGTCGGCGGCGTGCTCCAGCCCGACGTACCCGAGCAGGTGGTCGACCCGCGCGCGGCCGGCACCCGCGAGGACGGCCTGCGACGTGAGATGGGCCCGCCCGGTCTGGCCCGGGTGGCTGACGCCCTGTTCCAGGACCGCGCCGACCTGCCGCACGGGATCGCGGAGGTTCCGGAACCGCCTGCCGTTGATCAGGGCGTCGCCGGACGTGGCACGGCTCAGCCCGAGCAGCATCCGCAGTGTCGTCGTCTTGCCCGAGCCGTTGAGGCCGAGGAATCCGGTCACCCGTCCCGGTGCCGCGACGAAGCTGACATCGTCCACCGCGATGGTCCGGCCGTAACGCTTGGTGAGGTTCAGCGCCTCGATCACGGTGGCCATTATGGACGCAGTGTCGTGGTTTGGCCGACCCCGCTACGGAAGGTAACGTTCACGGCACGCCGCCAGCCGGCGCACACGGCCTAGGATCGGGTCATGTCCTTGACGGCGGACGACGTCGAGCGGTTCGAGGCCACCAGGCCCCGCCTGGAGGCCATCGCCTACCGGCTCCTCGGCTCCGCCGCCGAGGCCGAGGACGCCGTGCAGGAGACGTTCCTGCGCTGGCAGTCCGCCGACGTTCGACGCGTCGAGGTCCCCGAGGCCTGGCTGACGAAGGTGCTCACCAACCTGTGCCTCAACCAGCTCGCCTCCGCGCGGGCCCGCCGCGAGACCTATGTGGGCGAGTGGCTTCCCGAGCCGCTGCTCGCCGGTGATCCGATGCTCGGCCCGGCCGAGACCGCCGAGCAGCGCGAATCGGTCTCGTACGCGGTCCTCACCCTCCTGGAGCGTCTCTCCCCCAACGAACGGGCCGTGTACGTGCTGCGGGAGGCCTTCGACTACCCGCACCGCGAGATCGCCGAGATCCTCGACATCACCGAGGCCGCCAGCCAGCAGATCCTGCACCGCGCCAGGAGGCACGTCGCGGCCGGCAGGGCCCGTGCCGAGATCGACGAGGCCGCCGCCCGGCGGATCGTGGAGGAGTTCCTGACGGCGGCGACCAGTGGCCGCCTGGAGCCGCTCGTACGCCTGCTCACCGAGGACGCCGTCGCGATCGGCGACGGTGGCGGGAAGATCCCGGCCCGCGCCAGGGCGTTCGAGGGCGCGGTCGCGGTCGCGAGGTTCGTGTGGGGTCTGGTCAGACCCGGCAGGGCCAAGCAGGCCCTGGTGGGCGGCACGCCCGAGGTCCACGCCTGGACCGCCAACGGTGGGCCCGCCGTCGTGGCCGTGGTGGACGGCCGGGTCGTCGGCGTCATGTGCCTGGAGGTCACCGCCGACGGCATCGTCGCCCTCCGCAACCAGGTCAACCCGGACAAGCTCGAACGAGCGACCGCGCGGTGGCGGGCCACCGACCACGGGGAACCCCTGCTCCACGCCTTCTGACCGCCACGTGGCGTACGCCCGGTGGCGCGACGACCCGGTGACCCCGTCCGAATCCGACCCGCTGAGCGCGCCCTCGCCCGGCCCTGCACCAGCCTCCGCGCGGGAGCCAGATCAGAGAATCAACACCCGTCCGGTGCCGCAGGTCATGCGGTCTCCGAGACCTCCAGGACCATCCGGATCTCTGTCACCTGGTAGCCGGCGCGGTCGAAGGCGGCGGCCATCGGGACGTTCGTGGTGTCCGTCGTCGCGGTGATGCGCTCGGCGCCCTCGCTCGCGTGGAAGCGGGTGATCTCGCCGAGAATCTCGTCGATCAGTCCTTTGCCGCGCTGCTCAGGTACGACACCGAGATAGCCGACGTTGCGGTTGTACGGGGTGGCCGACGGGACGGCCAGACCGGCGAGCGTGCCGTCAGGCAACTCCGCGAGCCTCCACCAGCTCCGCTCGCCCGGGCAGTCGAGGTAGAACCTGATGTCTTCCTCGGCCAACTGCCTGGCATCCTTTGTACGCAGCTCGTCATGGGTGGCCTGGTCGAGGCTACCAGCCGAGACCCGGACGAATGCCTCCAGAAACTCCTCGTCGCTGCCCTCGCGGAACGTCAGGCGACCGCCGATCTCGGGCAGGCCCGCCGCCGGAGTCCACTCGTAACGCAGGCGCTGGATCTCCCGGCTCAACCCTGAACGCAAGCCCGCATCACGTCGCCAGGCGACCGCCTCAGCCAGCTCCGGTCGGGTGCTCCAGTCGGCCGGAAGGGAGATGTTGTACATCGGACGCGTGCCGAAGGCCGCATGTCCGGCGTCGAGGAGCCCGGTGGCAACCGCGACCGGATCGGCGACCGTGGAGCGCACCTGAAGGCAGTCGAGGGCAATGGGGCGCTCACTGTCGGCGCGCCCCCACCACAGCGCGCGGGCGAGGACCTGTCCGTTCTCGTCCTCGGCAAGCCACACCCACTCCGGGCGGAACTGGTGGGCGTCAAGTTCCTCGCGGATCCGCTCAGCAGTCAGGGCCGCGACGGGACCGTCGGCCGCATATGCGGCGGCACGGTCCAGCGCGGTGGGGTCTGCGGCGGCGGAGAGGATACGCATAAGCGTCATGATCACGACCGGGGGAGCGCCGCGGCAACACGTTTCCCCGCTGCCACACCTGACGAGCAATCGCGCGGTGGCGGGCCATCGGCCACGGGATCCCTTGTTCCGCGCCTTCCGACCGCCACGTGACGTGCTTCACATCCGCTTCCTGTCAGGAAACGACGGGCCATCCGGTTCAGGTGGCAACCCGCTAGACAGGAGCATGGACATGTCGCACCGCATCATCGTCCTCGGAGCCGGATACACCGGGGCTTCCGTCGCCGGCCGCCTCGCCAGGCGGCTGCACCGTGAGGACGTCGCCGTCACCGTCGTCAACGCCGAGACCGACTTCGTCGAGCGCGTCCGCATGCACCAGCTGGCGACCGGTCAGGACCTCAAGCCCCGGCCGCTGCGCGAGATGTTCGCGGGCACCGGCGTGAGGCTGAGGATCGCGAAGGTCACCGGCGTCGACGTCGACCGCAGGACAGTTGCCGTCACCGACGCTGGCGGCGCCGAGGAACTCGCCTACGACACGCTCGTCCACGCCCTCGGCAGCGGCTGGGATCCGCAGGGCGTCCCGGGGACCGCCGAGCACGCCCACGAGATCTCCAGCCGCCCCGGAGCACTCCGGCTACGCGAACGCCTGTCCCGGCTCGACGCCGGGCAGGCC
The DNA here is from genome assembly GCF_900090315.1 of Micromonospora citrea. Classification (NCBI taxonomy): domain Bacteria; kingdom Bacillati; phylum Actinomycetota; class Actinomycetes; order Micromonosporales; family Micromonosporaceae; genus Micromonospora; species Micromonospora citrea. Next base: position 3,509,120 of record NZ_FMHZ01000002.1, read on the forward strand.
GTGGTCGTCGTCGGCGGCGGCCTCACCGGCCTGGAGGCCGTCACGGAGATCGCCGAGGCGCGCCCGGACCTCGACGTCGCCCTGGCCGCCCGGGGCGGTCTCGGCGACTGGCTCTCCCCCGGGGGCCGCGAACACCTGCGGAAGGTACTCGGCAGGCTGGGCGTCACCGTCCACGAGCACGCCACCGTCACGGGTGTCGCAGCCGACCACGTCACCGTCGCCGACGGCAGGACCGTCCCGGCGGCGGTCACCGTCTGGACCACCGGGTTCGCGGTCCACCCGATCGCGAAGGCGACCGCCCTGGAGGTCACCGGCACCGGCCAGATCGTGGTCGACGCCACCATGCGGTCGGTCTCGCACCCCGACGTGTACGCCGTCGGCGACGCCGCCATGGTGATGGGCCCCGGGGACAAGCCGCTGCGGATGTCGTGCGCCTCGGGAATCCCCACCGCCTGGCAGGCCGCGGACGCGATCGCGGCGCGCCTGACCGGCCGGCAACTCCCGGCCACCAGGATCCGCTACGTCAACCAGTGCATCTCGCTCGGCCGCGGGGACGGCCTGATCCAGTACGTCACCGCCGACGACCGCGCCCTGCGGGCCACCCTGACCGGACGCCTCGCGACCGTCTACAAGGAGTTGGTCTGCCGGGGCGCCGCCTGGGGCGTCGCCCACCCGACGCTCGGCCTGCCCACCCGGCGCCACCGCGTCACGGGCGAGCGGCCGGCGGCGGGCGCGACCCTCGGTGCGCCGGCGTAGCGCACCGTTCGAGCGGCTCTCGACGCACCCACGCCGAGCGGAAGCCGTGCTCGCGCCCGCCGACCCCCTCGACTCGCCCGTCCCGTGCGCGAGGATTGCCGCATGCTTCGTACCCCTCGGGCCCTCCTGCTGGACTTCGGCGGCGTCCTGGCCGACGCGCCGCCCCAACCACCGGCCCCGCCGGGGCTGGTGCGGCGCCTCGCCGCACTCGTCGACGGCGCGGTCCCGGACGAGCAGATCGCCCGGGACCTGGTCGAGGGCGCGCGGGCGTACGCCCTGTGGCGCGACGACGTGGGCAGGACGGGCGATCCCGTCGAGCTGCCGCACGGCCAGGTGTGGGCCGACTTCGTGACCCGCACCTGGCCGCGGGCCGCCCGCGAGGCCGTCGAGCGGGAGGCGACCCCGCTGGCGTACGCCTGGACCTGGCGGGATGGCTGGGCGGTGCGTCCCGGCATCTCCGAGGCGTTGCGCCACGCCGCCGACGCCGGGCTTCCGATGGCGGTCGTCAGCAACACGCTCTGCGGTGCCGCCCACCGCGACTTCCTGGCCGGCGCCGGGCTCTCCGGGCTCTTCGCGGCGGAGTTCTACAGCGACGAGGCCGGGCCCCGCAAGCCCAACCCGCAGCTGGCGCTCCTGGCCGCCGGAGCCGTCGGGGTGCCGGTCGGCGACTGCTGGTTCGTCGGCGACAGCGTGCACCGCGACGTCGTCTGCGCCCGACGCGCCGGCACGGGCGCGGCGATCCTGATGCGGTCGCCCCGCACGGACCGGGAGGCCCCGCTGCGGGGTGTCGAACCGGACGCCCGGATCGAGGACGGCCACGGGCTGCTCGCCCTGCTGCGTCAGGTGGACGACGGGCCGCCCCGGGGTTGACCGGCCGAGGGCTGAGGCCCGGGGCCGACAGCGGTTGCCACCGCGGCCCGGCGACGGAGGGCGGTGCATGCGGCGGGGCTGACCGACGAGGTGCAGGCGTGGGCCGCAGGGCCGGCCTCCCGGAGTTGCGCGACGCGGCCGGCTCGCAGCTCCAGGTGGGTGCCGGTGAACCGGGCACGCATGCGGCGGTCGTGGGTGACGATGACCACCGCGCCGGGGTACTCCGCCAGGGCATCCTCCAGTTCCTCGACCAGGGCCGGGGAGAAGTGGTTCGTCGGCTCGTCGAGCAGCAGCAGGTCGACCGGTTCGCTGACCAGGCGGGCCAGCTCCATCCGACGCCGCTGCCCGTACGACAGCTCGCCCATCCGCAGTCGCAGGTCCGCCGGCCGGAACAGGCCGAGGGAGAGCAGTTCGTCGGCGCGCTCGTCCGGGTCGCCGGCCCGCCCGTGGGCGAACGCCTGCGGCACCGTCAGGTCGGGCGGCCACGGCACTTCCTCCTGCCGCAGGTACCCGATCCGACCGTGCGTGCGTACCGTTCCGTCGTCGGGTTGCAGTTCCCCGGCCAGTACCCGGACGAGGGTGGTCTTGCCCGCCCCGTTGGGTCCGGTGACCAGGATTCGTTGCGCGCCCCCGATCCGCAGTGACGGCACGTGCAGTCGGTCGGCGACGCGGATCCCCGTGAGTTCCGCGGTCGCCTCCGGCGTCTGGCTGCCGGCGCCGGTGATGCTGGCGGCGAAGACCAGCGGGTCGGGGGGTGGCGCGACGGGACTGCCGGTGAGGCGCTCGATGCGCTCCTTGGCGTTGCGGATGCGCCCCATCGCACCGTGGTCGCGGCCACGGGCGCGGAAGGCGCCGTGCCCGAATTTGGCCATCGGCGCCTTGCGCGGAATCGCGTCCAGGCGGACCGCGTTCGCGGCAGCCATTCTCCGGCTGCGGGCCAGCTCGGCGCGCCAGTCCTCGTACTCCTGGATCCGGCGCCGGCGCTCGGCGGCCTTGGCGGCGAGGTATCCGCCGTAGCCGTCACCGAAGCGCGTCACCGCGCCGTCGCCGACTTCCAGGATGGTGGTGGTGACCCGGTCGAGGAACTCCCGGTCGTGGGTCACCGCGAGCACCGTGCCGCGGTGCGCCCGCAGGTGCGCCTCGAGCCAGCTCACAGCCTGGTCGTCCAGGTCGTTGGTCGGCTCGTCGAGCAACAGCAGTTCCGGCTGGGACGCCAGGGTGGCGGCCAGGGCCAGCCGCGACCGTTCCCCGCCGGACAGCGTGCCGAGTGCCCTCGTACGCTCCAGTGCCGGCAGGCCGAGCCCGTGCAACGCGATGTCCACCCGGGTGTCCGCCGCGTATCCCTCACGCGCCTCGTACCGGGAGACCAGCCCGGCGTAGGTCTCCATCGCGGCCACGAGTTCCGTCCCCGCCAGGCTACGCAGTGCGGTCTCGGCGTCGCGCATCCGTGACTCGAGCTCGCGCAGGTCGGCAAGGGCGAGGTCGATCGCGTCCTGGACCGTGGCCTCGGGCGGCAGCGCCAGAGACTGGGCGAGGTAGCCGATGCCGCCGGGCGCGATCACCGTCACCTCCCCGTTGTCGGGCCGGTCCGCCCCGGCGAGGAGCCGCAACAGCGTGGATTTGCCCGCGCCGTTGTCACCGATGATGCCCGCCTTCTCGCCCGGCCTGACGGTGAAGGACACGGCGTCCAGCACCACGCGGTCGTCGTAGCGGCGGGTGACGTTGTGTAGCGCCAGTTGGGCAGTGAGCAAGAAGATATCCCCTGATCTCGGCCGAGCCGATCAGCACGGGCAGGCCCGCGCGGACGAGTTACGGATCTCCGATTGGCGACGGGCCCGATCGGCGGGTGTCACCCGTAGGTGGGCGGATGGCTTGACGAGACGGTCCGTCTCGCCTGTGTTCCATGACGATAGGCAATCACGATCCCCTGGTCAAGACGATACGGTCCGTCTCGTCAAAATGGGTTCGGCGGCGTGCCGATCCGGCCAGGCCGAGCACGGTGAACCACAGGAAGATCCAGGTGAGCCACCCCAGCTGGTCGAGGCCCCCGCTGTCCGCTGTGGTGGCCTCGTCGAAGCTGGCACCGTAGATTCCGAAGAGCACCAACGTGATCGCGCCGGCGGCGATCAGCCACGCGGAGACGGCCCTGTGAGGACGGTGTTCATGGCTGCGGCTGTTCCGCCGAGGCCGAGTTGATCGACTGGGCGACGGGCGAGTAGGGCTCGACGCGCTCACCGACCATCTCCTCCTGCCGGTCCGGTGGGAAGAGTTCGCCACACAGCAGCGCCGCGGCGAATCGGTGAAGGTCGCCGATCGTGGAAACCAATCGACAGATCGTCAGAACAAATCCTCATGCCGACCGTGCATCGACGCCTGACGACGCGAGGGGGGAGCACTGGCTATGCTCCGGCTCATGAGCGAAGCGAGCCGCCGCCCTTCCCCGTCCGCGGTCCCCACCGAGGCCGAGTCGCTGCGATCGGTCCTCGAACGCAACCGGCGCACCTTCGCCTGGAAGACGTTCGGGCTCGACGAGAAGGGCCTGCACGCGACCACGGCGGCCAGCACCATGACCCTCGGCGGCCTGGTCAAGCACATGGCCCTCGTCGAGGCGGACTGGCTCGCGGTCAAGCTCGCCGGCCGCGAGTACGGAGCCCCCTGGGATACCGTCGACTTCGACGCCGACCCGGACTGGGAATGGCGCAGCGGGGCGCTGGACTCCGCGGACGACGTCTACGCCGTGTGGCGAGACGCCGTCGAGCGGTCCCGCGAGCTGGTGGCCGAGGTCATCGCGGAGCGCGGCCTCGACGGGCCGGCCTCCTTCACCTGGCCGGACGGACGCACCCCCTCCGTCCGCGCCATGCTCCTGGACATGATCGAGGAGTACGCGCGGCACACCGGGCACGCCGACCTCCTGCGGGAGGCGGTGGACGGCCGGGTCGGCGAGGGTGCGCCCGCCGACTTCACCTTCTGAGCGCGCCGTGGCGCCGCAAGCACGGGAGCACTGAGTGGCGGGCGCCGGCTGCTACCACCACTGGAAGGGGCCATGCAGCCATTGGGCGATGGCCCAGCCCGGGATGGATGCTACGGCCGCTCCAACCACGGCGAGCATGATGCGCTTGCTGAGCGGCAGGACGCGACGTTCCACATAGACGACGTCTCCTTGAACGAGGAAGAAGCCGGCGCCGCCGACCAGTGTGCCCAATATGATCAGCGGAACGATTCCGTCCGGGCAGGGAGGGCCGTAGCGACCGCCGCAACTGCCGGACTCGAAGAAGATCGAACCCCAGCCCAGCACCGAATGCAGCAGCCCCATTCCGGCCGCGGCGCCTGCGAGTGCGGGCCTCAGATAGTGGACGAGAGTCGCCTGCTTGGGCCGCCGGACGACGTTGGGCATGTGTGCTGACCTCCTGCTCGGCCCGCAACCCCTGCGTGCCGGACATGATGCTAGGAGAGCGAGGCAAATTTCGGCCCGGTCCGGAAATCGTCCTCATGCGTCCCAGGCGGGCGGCGTCACCTGCACCTTCGTGTCTGGCCGCCGCCGGAGATGGGTACGGACCACCGCGCCGCTCTGGGTCCTGATCACGAGCTGCCAGGAGGCGGTCGGCTTGGAGAGCCACCACTTCGGGCTCCAGTGCCCCGTGCCGTCCTCGCTCAGCCCCGAGTCACGATCTCCTATCGGCCGGTGGCGCCGTCGACGAGCTCACGCAGGATGTCGGCGTGGCCGGCGTGCCGAACCGTCTCGCCCGTCATGTGCGCGAGCACCCAGCGAAGCGTACGAGGCGAGTCGAAGACCGGGTGCGCGGTACGGGCGTCGGGGTCGGCGGCTGCGGCGATGTGGGCGTCGCTCTCGGCGATCGCAGCCCGATAGCTGGCGATGACCTCATCCGCGGAACGATCCGGCTCGACCACCATGCTGAAGTCGACGTCGGCGTAGCGCGCGTCACCGGCGAGCGTGTAGCCGAACCAGTACCGTTCGGCGTCCGTCAGGTGCTGCACCAGGCCCAGCAGCGTGGTGTCGGAGACGACCAGGCGGCGCCGCAACTGTTCCTCGCCCAGACCGGCGACCTTCTTGAGCACGCAGGACCGCGCGAAGGACAGGAAGGCGAGGGTGGTGTCGAGCTCGCCGCCGTCGTTGCTCGGCACGGCCTCGCGTTGGGTCTCAAGCATGTTCCCGACCCTAGATAGCGCCCCCGATGCCCTGCGAGCTGGCCATCGCCTGCGACGGCACCCGCCTCGTCCGACGCACCACCGACCAGCCCGTCCGCAACCGGAAAGCCAGTAGACCCCGCAAGGTGGCCGCCGATGCCTAAGACATCCGTAGCGCGCGGGCCACCTTCCGCTGCACCACCCGCAGCAGCTTGATCGTCTCCTCGTCAGAGAGGCCAGTGGTAATCGACCAGTCACAGCCAGAACCCACCACGTCACTCGCGAAGACAATCTCGGTGGAGAGCAAAAGCTTCCGCCACTGCGACCCCGTCAACGGCTCCCTGCGGTCCAATGCCGCTATAAGCCTGCGTCCCTCGCCGTGGTGAAGGTCTGCCTGGTCTTGGAAGCCCATAGCTCGGGCGAGATCATCCGTAGCATGCGCGGGTCCACCCCACTCGGCCAACCCTCGCCTCAGCAGGAACCGCTCGTCCGACGTGAGATCGACCGCTACGACGTCGGAAGCGCTCATCCGCGAGATTGTCACACCCAGCCCCCTACAGAGACTTGCCCCGCACGGGCGCGAAGCAGCCTGGCCCCGCACAGCATGGAACCTGGACCGACCGTCAAGCATGTGCTGGGACGGATCCGTCAAGCGTCAGGTGGACCTGCCGACCGCGGCTACGAGGGGAACAGCCTCCAGTGCCCCTCGGAAACGACCTCGACGGTGCGGTCGGTCACCTTGATGGCCGTCTGGTCGTCGATCGCGTACGCCGGACCGGCGATCTCGGCCGCCCATTTCTCGGCACCAGCCATGGTGTTGTCCGGCTCGAGACCCAGGTGCGGGAAGATCGAGAAGTCGACGACCCCCAGTGTGCGGTCGTCGGGCGCGGACTGCCATTCGACGAAGTCCGCACCGATCCGGGGGGTCAGCACCATGCTCCCAGCACTCAACCCCACCCAGACGGTGTCCCGCAGCGACGGCAGGAGATCCGCCAGCCCGGACTGCCGCATCCAGTGGCACAGGTACGTCGCATCGCCGCCGGCCACGAGCATGACGTCAGCCTCCCGGACCCAGGGTACCCATCGCTCCTCGCCGATGCTGGGCAGCGCTGTCAGCTCGAGGACGCCCAGCGACTTCCAGCCCAGGTCGCACATGGGTAGCGGCGTCTGCCCGGTGATGAAGCGCCAGGCCGAGGCTGGCCCACCCATGACGTGGGCCGCCGTAGGGATGCAGAGGGCACTGGAGTCGGCGATCGGCTTGCCCAGCAGGTCGACCAGCGCATCACGGATGCTCGGGTTCTGGACGCCCGCGGACGTGAGAAGAAGTTTCACGCTTGCCTCCTGTACGTGGCGGTCATGACGCTCTCCCCGGGGTCGGGAGATCGGGTGCATGAAGTACAGACTGGGCACCAGAACGAAACTCATCGCCGTTGCGACCCCGCAGGCCCCGCACGGCCTCTCTCTGGGACCTGTCGCGCATCACCTGGCAGGGTTGCGTCGCACATCAGCTGTTGGGCCCACTCCGGGGTAGGGCCCTGGCCAGCTCCGCCATGCCGTCTCTGCCTTCGGTGATGGCGTCCGCTCCCGCCTCAGTAGGCGCGCACGCTTGCCGGGCTTGTTGGCGAACCCGATCGTGCGAACGTCGGCAGCGCGTCCGCCTTCGATCTCAGAGGTGGACCGCCTACGAGGACGCACCTGGCCGGATTGGCAAGATCAACCGACGGAGGTGCTGGTGCTGGTGGAGCCCAGGGGACTCGAACCCCTAACCCCTGCCTTGCAAAGGCAGTGCTCTGCCAGTTGAGCTAGGGCCCCCGGGGCGGACGATGCCGCCGGTGCTGGCAGTGGCCAGTGCGCTCAGCGCAGGTCGGGCGCGGTGGTCGCCTCGTGCCACAGGGCGCGCTCGTCGTTGGAATCCTTGACCTTCTTGGCGACCACGGCAGCCACCCCGACGATGCTCGCCAGGATCAGAAGCTTCTTGAACATTGGGGCTACCCCTCGCGCTCGACTGCCGTCGGACGATGTGCGGTGGGGCTAGCTGGAATCGAACCAGCGACCTCAGAGTTATCAGCTCTGCGCTCTAACCGACTGAGCTATAGCCCCGCGTAGCGACGAGCAACATTAACCCATCCGCCCTCCCGCCCCCAAATCGGGGGCCACCCGGGCATCCGACGTCGCCGTCGTCCCTGAACCTACCGGAGGCCGCGCCGCGGGCCCAGGCGATTTCGCCGCCCGCACGCCGGCCGCCCGCCCGCCGACAGGCCGGGAAAGCACGAAGGCCGGGGCGCCGCGCATCGGCGGGCCCCGGCCTCCGAGGTGGTCAGTCGCGCTCGGCGAGGGTCAGCTCGATGCCGCCGACCAGGTCGGCGCAGACGTTGTAGACGAACGCCCCGAGCGTGGCCAGCGCCGTGAACAGCACGACGTTGACCAGGCCGATCAGCGCCGAACTGAGGATCACGCCCTTGGCGGTGATCTGGAAGCCGCTGGCGCTCTGGCCGCCGCCCGCGCTGACCAGGTCGGTCAGGCTGTCGTTGACGCTGCTGAACACGCCCATGGCGTCGAGTGCCAGGTAGAGCACCGACGTGGCCACGACCACGACGATGAAGAGCACCACCGAGACGGCGAAGGCGAACTTCATCACGGACCAGGGATCGATCCGCTTGAGGTTCAGCCGGGCCCGGCGCGGTCCGCGCGACGCGGCCGAGCTGACCGACGTACGCGCGGCGCGTACCGCCTCACCCACGCGGGCGGCGCCGACGGCGGCCGCGCCGCCGATGCCCGGCGGCAGGCCGCCCCCGTTGGCGGGCCGGCCGGTGCCGGCCGGCCGGCCACCGTCCGGCTGCGGCTTGGCGGTGCCGGTGACCCGGGGCTGGGTGCCCGTGGTCCCCGTGATCCGCGGCTGGGTGCCGGTGGCGCCGGTCGACTGGCCGGCGCCGACCTTCAGCGGTTGTGTCGTCGTCGGCTTGGCGGCGGTCGCCGTGGCGGCGGCCGGCTTGTCGGCCGCCACCGCCTCGGTCTTGTCCGCCTCGTCCGCGTCCTCGGAGGGCTTGTCCGGCGGCGGTGTCATGCCGGGGGCCCGGGTGAATTTCGGGGCAGGCGCGTCGGCGGGGACCGTCGCCCGGCCCACGGCCGCGCGGCCGGTCGCTGGTGTGCCGCCCTTGGCGGCCTCCTCGTCGACCGGGTTGGCCGAGGTCCCCGTGTTCCCCGACTTCGCCTGTGTCTCCGTCATTCAACTAGTCCTGTTCGTCAGGCTCGTCGGCATTGCGAGCAATCGCCACGATAGTCACGCCGTCCGGAAGGTCCATCAGCTTGACCCCCATTGTGTTCCGATCACGCGTACGGCGTACAGGCTTCACCGGAGTCCGGATGACACCACCGTTGCTGGTGATCGCGAACAGCTCGTCGTCCGGGTCGATCACCACCGCGCCGACCAGACCACCACGTCGCTCCGTGATCTTCGCAGTCAGCACGCCCTTACCTCCCCGGCCCTGGACCGGGTATTCCTCGATCGGGGTACGTTTCGCGTATCCCCCGTTCGTGGCCACCAGGACGTCCTTGCCCTCGCGGACGACCTCCATCGCCAGCAGGACGTCGTCCTCGCTGAAGCGCATGCCGATCACGCCCGACGTGGCCCGGCCCATCGGGCGCAGCGCCTCGTCGCTCGCGTTGAACCGGATCGCCTGCGCGTTCTTCGAGACCAGCAGCAGGTCCTCGTCGGGGGCGACGAGCGCCGCCCCGACCAGCTCGTCCTCGTCGCGCAGGTTGATCGCGATGATGCCGCCCGATCGGGGGGAGTCGAACTCCTCAAGCCGAGTCTTCTTCACCAGGCCGTTCTTCGTGGCGAGTACCAGGTAGGGAGCCACCTGGTAGTGCGGGATCTCGATGATCTGCGCGATCTGCTCGTCGGGCTGGAACGCGAGCAGGTTCGCCACGTGTTGGCCCTTGGCCACCCTACTGGCCTCGGGAAGCTCGTACGCCTTGGCCCGGTACACCCGGCCCTTGTTCGTGAAGAACAGGACCCAGTCGTGGGTCGAGCATACGAAGAAGTGGCTGACGATGTCGTCCTGCCGCAGGCTGGCGCCGCTGACGCCCTTGCCGCCGCGGCGCTGGGAGCGGTAGAGGTCGACCTTGGTCCGCTTCGCGTAGCCGGTGCGGGTGATCGTGACGACCACGTCCTCGCGGGCGATGAGGTCCTCCATGGAGACCTCGCCCTCGAACGGCACGATCTTCGTCCGCCGGTCGTCGCCCCACTTCGCGACGATCTCGCCGAGCTCCTCGGAGACGATCTTCCGCTGCCGCTCGGGCTTGGCGAGGATGTCCTTGAGGTCGGCGATCTCGATCTCCAGCTTGGCCAGGTCGTCGAGGATCCGCTGCCGCTCCAGCGCGGCGAGCCGCCGCAGCTGCATGTCCAGGATCGCGGTCGCCTGGATCTCGTCGATCTCCAGCAGCCGGATCAGGCCCTGTCGGGCGTCGTCGACCGTGGGCGAGCGCCGGATCAGGGCGATCACCTCGTCGAGGGCGTCCAGCGCCTTGGCCAGACCGCGCAGGATGTGCGCCCGCTCCTCGGCCTTGCGCAGCCGGAACGCCGTACGCCGTCGGATGACGTCGATCTGGTGCTCGACGTAGTAGCGGATGAACTGGGCCAGGTTCAGCGTGCGGGGCACGCCGTCGACCAGCGCCAGCATGTTGGCGCCGAAGGTCTCCTGGAGCTGGGTGTGCTTGTAGAGGTTGTTGAGCACCACCTTGGCGACCGCGTCGCGCTTGAGCACGAGCACGATCCGCATGCCGGTGCGCCCGGAGGACTCGTCGCGGATGTCGGCGATGCCGGCGAGCTTGCCCTCCTTGATCAGCTCGGCGATGCGCTCGGCCAGGTTGTCCGGGTTGACCTGGTAGGGCAGCTCGCTGACGACCAGGCAGGGGCGGCCCCGCTTGTCCTCCTCGACCTCCACCACGGCGCGCATCCGGATCGACCCGCGCCCCGTGCGGTACGCGTCCTGGATCGCCTGGGTGCCGACGATCAGGCCGTGGGTCGGGAAGTCGGGCCCCTTGACGATCTCCAGCAGCGCGTCGAGGGTCGCGGCCTCGTCGGCGTCCGGGTGCTCCAGGCACCACTGCACCGCCGCGCCGATCTCGCGCAGGTTGTGCGGCGGGATCTTGGTGGCCATGCCGACCGCGATGCCCTCGGAGCCGTTGACCAGGAGGTTGGGGATCCGCGACGGCAGGATGGTGGGCTCCTTGGCCCGGCCGTCGTAGTTGTCCTGCAGGTCGACGGTGTCCTCGTCGATGTCCCGCAGCATCTCCATCGCCAGCGGGTCGAGCTTGCACTCCGTGTAGCGCATCGCGGCGGCCGGGTCGTTGCCCGGCGAGCCGAAGTTGCCGTTGCCGTCGACCAGCGGGTAGCGCAGCGACCAGGGCTGCGCCATCCGGACCAGCGCGTCATAGATCGCGGAGTCGCCGTGCGGGTGGAACTGGCCCATCACGTCGCCGACGACCCGGGAGCACTTCACGTAGCCGCGGTCCGGCCGGTAGCCGGAGTCGAACATCGCGTAGAGGATCTTGCGGTGGACCGGCTTGAGCCCGTCCCGGACGTCCGGCAGCGCACGCCCGACGATGACGCTCATCGCGTAGTCGAGATAGGAGCGCTGCATCTCCACCTCGAGCCCGACCGGTTCGATGCGGTCGTGCGCGACGACGGCGGCGACGGTCTCGGGGACCTCGGGCTCGCTCGGTGTGGACTCGGGGGTATCGGTCACTGTTAACCCTTATCAGACTCAGAGTCGTTTTCGTGCTGTGGATAACGGCTGTGGAAACCGGCCATACTGTGGATAACTCTGTGGATCGCCAGGCCGGCCGGTGGATGACCGGTCGGCCCGCCGGCCCGTCAGATGTCCAGGAAGCGGACGTCCTTGGCGTTGCGCTGGATGAACGAGCGGCGCGCCTCGACGTCCTCACCCATCAGCACGCTGAACAACTCGTCGGCGGTTGCCGCGTCGTCGAGCGTGACCTGACGCAGCGTACGCGTCGCCGGGTTCATCGTGGTCTCCCACAGCTCGGGGTAGTTCATCTCGCCGAGACCCTTGAACCGCTGGATGTCGTCCGGCTTCGCGTTGGGCTTCTTCTGCTGGCGCAGCGCGATCAGCCCGTCCCGCTCCCGGTCCGAGTACGCGTACTGCGCGTCGTCGCCCTTCTTGTTCCACTTGATCTTGTAGAGCGGCGGGGCGGCCAGGTAGACGTGCCCCAGCTCGACCAGCGGACGCATGAAGCGGAAGAGCAGGGTGAGCAGCAGCGTCTGGATGTGCTGGCCGTCGACGTCGGCGTCGGCCATCAGCACGATCTTGTGGTAGCGCAGCTTCTCGATGTCGAAGTCGTCGTGGATGCCGGTGCCGAGCGCCGTGATCAGCGCCTGGACCTCCGCGTTCTTGAGCACCCGGTCGATCCGGGCCTTCTCCACGTTGAGGATCTTGCCGCGGATCGGCAGGATCGCCTGGACGCGGGGATCGCGGCCCTGCTTGGCCGAGCCGCCGGCCGAGTCGCCCTCGACGATGAAGACCTCCGACTCGCGCGGGTCGGTGGACTGACAGTCGGCCAACTTGCCGGGCATCGAGCCGGACTCCAGCAACGACTTGCGGCGGGCCAGCTTGCGGGCCTGCTGGGCGGCGATCCGGGCGCGGGCGGCCTGGGACGCCTTCTGGATGATGATCTTCGCCTCGGCCGGGTTGCGGTCGAACCAGTCCACCAGCCACTCGTTGCAGACCCGCTGCACGAAGCTCTTGACCGGGGTGTTGCCCAGCTTGGTCTTGGTCTGGCCCTCGAACTGCGGGTTGGCCAGCTTGACCGAGATGATCGCGGCCAGGCCCTCCCGGATGTCCTCACCGGAGAGCTTCTCGTCGCCCTTGAGCAGCTTCTTCTCGGTGCCGTACCGGTTGACGACGCTGGTCAGCGCGGCCCGGAAGCCCTCCTCGTGGGTGCCGCCCTCGTGGGTGTTGATCGTGTTGGCGAAGGTGTAGACCGACTCGCCGTACGACTCGTTCCACTGCATGGCGATCTCGACCGACATGCCCTCCTCCTCGGAGCCGAACTCGACCACCGTCTTGTGGATCGGGTTCTTCGAGGCGTTGAGGTGCCGGACGAAGTCGGCGATGCCGCCCTTGTAGCAGAAGGTGACCTCGCGCGGCTTGCCCTCCTCCTCTTCCGGGACCCGCTCGTCGAGCAGGTGGATGGTGACGCCCCGGTTGAGGAAGGCCATCTCCTGGAGCCGCCGGTAGATGGTCTGGAAGTCGAAGTCGACCGTCTCGAAGACGTCCGGGTCGGGCCAGAAGGAGACCGCCGAGCCCGTCCTGTCGGTCGGCTCGCCCTTCTCCAGCGGGGTCGGCTTGGAGTTCTGGTACTGCTGGCGCCAGACGAAGCCGTCCTTGTGGATCACCACGGCCATCCGGGTGGAGAGGGCGTTCACCACGGAGACGCCCACGCCGTGCAGACCACCGGAGACGGCGTACGCCTTGCCGTCGAACTTGCCGCCCGCGTGCAGCACGGTCAGCGCCACCTCGACACCCGGCTTCTTCAGCTTGGGGTGCAGGTCGACCGGGAAGCCTCGGCCGTTGTCGGTGACCCGGACCCCGCCGTCGGCGAGCAGCACCACGTCGATCGTGTCGCAGTGGCCGGCCAGCGCCTCGTCCACCGCGTTGTCGACGACCTCCCACACCAGGTGGTGCAGACCGCGCTCACCGGTCGACCCGATGTACATACCGGGGCGCTTCCGGACCGCCTCCAGCCCTTCGAGGACGGTGATCGACCCGGCGCCGTACTCCTGCTTGTCCTGCGCTGCCACCCTCGGCCACTTTCTCGCACCGTCCGCGCCTGGTGGCGCGTCGGGCGCGGGTTCGGCGGACAGGACGCGACGTCGACGCGCGGACCGGCACCGGGGACAATCCGGGGTACGGGTCGAACGCGCCGGTCGCCGCGGTTGCCCGCGGATCGCGATCGGCTCGACCCGACGTGGACAATGATCGCGGGCCCCGCACCGGGCCCGTGTCTCGTCGCTCCGCACCGGGTCTTCGTCTCGGGGTCAATCTTACTGTGCGGCAGCGACAGAACCACCACTCGGCACCCCTGCGAGGCGTCTCAGACCGACGTAGCCGGCCGAACCACGCCGCCCGCAACTCCCCCTACACGCCAGGGCCCGATCGGGGGCGCGACCGGCCGACGATGGGTGCCGGCGGTCGGGCCGGAGTGCGCCCGTTCCGCCGCGCCGACGGCCCGGCCTTGATCTTTTCCGGCCGGAACCGGACGATCGACCCGATCGAACCGACACGCGCTCGTGAAGAGGTGACACCAGATGGGGCTGGACAACGTCGCGGTGCAGTGGCCGCGGACCGGCCGCTTCTACGACCCGGTCGCGCCGGCCGAGTTCGTCGACTTCGGCGACATCGTCGACATGCCGCGCATCTCCGCGCCGACGGCGGCGCTCGCCGAGCTGATCGCCAAGACCGGCACCGTCCGGGCGACCGCGTACACCGAACTGGTGGACCTGCTGCTCGGGCTCGAAGGTGTGCTCTACGCCACGGACGCCGCCGCCGAGGACGAGGACCCGGTGATCGACCCGGACGGGTGCGCGTGGATCGCCGGCGGCATCGAGCGGTTCGTGGCCGGCCACCGCCCGCACGGCGAGGCCGTGACGTTCGACTCGGTCAGCCAGGTGCTGCGGTCGCTGCTCGCCGACGGACGGCTGGCCGAGCAGCAGCTGCGCTGGCTCGACAGCCGGCTGGACGCGCTGCGCGACGAGAGCGGTGCGCCGCCGCAGTGGAGCTTCACCTGCGCCGAACTGAGCGTGCTGGCCGCCTTCTACCGGCGCTGCGCCGACCGCGGCTTCGCCGTCTACGCCGACGCCTGACCCGGCCCGTCAACGCCTGACCCGGCACGCCGACGCCTCACCCGGCACGCCGACGCCTGACCCGGCACGCCGGCCGGGCCGCGCTCGACCGCCTAGCTGCGCGACTCGGCCGGGCCGCGCTCGTCGACCCGGCCCGGCACGTCGGCCGCGCCGCGCCCGTCGTCCCCGCCGGCTGCCGGCTCGGCCGCCGGGCCGCGCTCGGCGGCCGGGCCCCGCTCGGCGGCCGAGGCCGTTGGGCCCCGCTCGACGGCCGGGGCCGCTGGGCCGCGCTCGACGGCCGGGGCGGCCGGGACGGCTGGGGCGGCGGCGTCGGCGCGGTTGGCCGCCGCGATGACCCGGGTGAGCACGGTGTGCAGGTGCCGCAGTTCCTCGATGGGCATGCCGAGCCGCTCGACGATCGCGGGCGGGATCTGCTCGGCGCGCGCCCGGAGGGCCTGGCCCGCCGCGGTCAGCGTCACCGCCAGGCTCCGTTCGTCGGCGGGGTCCCGCTCCCGGCGGACGTAGCCGTTCGCCTCCAGGCGCTTGAGCAGGGGCGACAGCGTGCCCGGGTCGAGCTGCAGCAGGCGGCTCAGCTCACGCCCGGACAGGGGGGCGTGCTGCCAGAGCGCGAGCATCACCAGGTATTGCGGGTGGGTCAGCCCCATCGGCTCCAGCAGCGGCCGGTAGACGCCGACGACCCCGCGCGCGGCGACGGAGAGCGCGAAGCACACCTGCTGCTCCAGGGCCAGGGGATCCCCCTCGAACTGGTCGGACACGGCGGCTCCCTCCTCTCGTCGTTGCGATGGTAACAATCATTGGTGTACTAATGCTTTGTACGCCAACGAAAGAGGTCGGGCGATGGGCGAGGAGAAGCCGACACCGAGGGCCCCCGGCGAGGGCGGCCGCTTCATGTCCTGGGCCTTCCGCCACCTGGCGGGCCCGCCCGAGGTGCAGGGCGCGGTGCAGGGCGGCTCGAACCGCGCCCGGGAGGCGTGGAAGCAGGACCTGGAGCGGCGCAAGCAGTGGAGCCGCGAGCAGCGGGAACGCAAGCGCGCCGAGCGGGAGGCCCGGCGCGGCGGCAGCTGACCGTCAGCCGTAGGTGTCGCGGGGGCCGCGGCCGCGTACCCGGCGGGGCCCTTTCGACCAGGACGGCGCGGCGGGGCCGTGGATGTGCAGCTTGCGCACCACGTTGTGGCCGACCTCGCTGGCGATCTGCTTCAGCAGCGAGCTGGCCAGCAGCCGCAGCTGGGTGGCCCAGGCGGTCGACCGTGCCTCCACGGTCAACTCGCCGTCCTCCAGCTTCACCGGCCTGCTGTGCTGGGCCACCTCCGGGCCCACCACCCGCTCCCAGGCGCCGAACACCGTCGCCTCAGCCGCCGGCTGCTGCCAGCCCCGCGCCTTCACCAACCGGTTGAGCACCGCGCCGAGGGGCTGCGGGTCGCGCGGGTCGGGCCCCGGGCCGGAGTAGCCGCGCAGCCGCCGCGGCGAGTCGCCGTCGCCGCCCGGGCCCCCGCCGGGGGTACGCCGACGCGTGCGCGCCGCCGCCTCCCGGCGTGCCCGGGCCGCGTCGAGCACCGCCCGGGCCAGCTCCGGCCCGCTGGCCCCGCCCGTCGCCTCGCCGCCGCCCGGGGCGCCGGAACCAGCCGCCGCCGCGCCACCCCTTCCGCCCGGTGCACCAGGACCGGCCGTCGCGCCGTCGCCGGCCGGTCCGCCGCGTCTCGGGCCCAGGCGGGCGGGTGGCAGCTCATCCGACACGCCGCACCGTCCCCTCGCCCACGGCGTACCGGACGCCGCGCAGGGACGCCGGCACGTCGTCGTCGACCGCGCAGGTCACCAGCAGCTGGCTCGCCCCGCCGACCAGCTCCGCCAGACGCTCCCGCCGTCCGGCGTCCAGCTCGGCGAAGACGTCGTCCAGCACCAGCACCGGCTCGATGCCGTCGGAACGGAGCAGGTCGTACCCGGCCAGCCGCAGCGCGAGCGCGTAGGACCAGGACTCCCCGTGGCTGGCGTACCCCTTGGCGGGCAGCGGGCCCAGCGTCAGCGCCAGCTCGTCGCGGTGCGGGCCGACCAGCGTGGTGCCCCGCTCGACCTCGGCGGAGCGGGACTCGGCGAGCGCGGCGGTCAGCGCCGCCGCGAGCGTCTCCCGGTCGGTGGTCGGCTCCGCCAGCTCCACCGAGGGCCGGTACGCGATCCCGGCCGCCCCCTGGCCCGCCGCCACCGCGTCGTACGCCTTGCCGACGTGCGGGGCCAGCGCGGCGACCAGCTCCAGCCGGCCGGCGAGCAGCTCCGCCCCGTGCCGGGCCAGGTGGGTGTCCCAGACCGCCAGGGTCGACAGGTCCCCGCCCCGCGACCCGCCCGTCTTGCGGGCCAGGTAGGCCGTGCGCAGCAGGGCGTTGCGCTGCTTGACCACCCGCTCGTAGTCGGCGCGCACGCCGGCGTAGCGGGGCTGGCGGCTGACCAGCAGGTCGTCGAGGTAGCGGCGGCGCTCCGCCGGATCGCCCCGGACGAGCTCCAGGTCCTCCGGGGCGAACAGCACCAGGCGCAGCGCGCCGAGCACGTCCCGCGCCCGCCGGGCCGGTGATCGACCGAGCCGGGCCCGGTTGGCCTTGCCCGGAACGATCTCCAGCTCGACCAGCAGCTCGCGTCCCTCGTGCACCACGGCGCAGCGGATCACCGCCGAGGCGGCGCCCATCCGGACGAGGGGGGCGTCCGTGGCGACCCGGTGCGAATCCAGGGTCGCCACGTAGCCCAGCGCCTCGACCAGGTTGGTCTTGCCGACGCCGTTGGCGCCGATCAGGACGTTCGCCCCCGGCTCCAGGTCCACGCCGACCCGCTCGTACGAGCGGAAGTCGACCAGTTCGAGCCGGCGGACGTACACAGGTGCGTGGTTCCGGTCAGCGCTTGCGGACGGCGTGCCCGCCGAACTGCTGGCGCAGCGCGGCGACGGCCTTCATGGCGGGCGAGTCGTCCTGGCGGGAGGCGAACCGGGCGAAGAGCGAGGCGGTGATGACGTTCAGCGGCACGGCCAGCCGGACCGCCTCGTCGACCGTCCAGCGGCCCTCGCCGGTGTCCTCCGTGTAGCCGCTCAGCTCGGCCAGCTCCGGGTCCTCGTCGAGGGCCCGGTCGAGCAGGTCGAGCAGCCACGAGCGGACCACGGTGCCCTCGCGCCAGGACTTGAAGACCCCCGGCACGTTGGTGACCAGCTCCGACTTCGCCAGCAGCTCGTAGCCCTCGGCGTAGGCGTGCATCAGGCCGTACTCGATGCCGTTGTGCACCATCTTGGCGTAGTGCCCGGCGCCGACCGGCCCGGCGTGCACGAAGCCGAACTCGCCCTCCGGCTTCAGCGACTCGAAGATCGGCATGAGCCGGTCGACGTGCTCCCGGGCGCCGCCGACCATCAGCGCGTAGCCGTTCTGGCGGCCCCAGACGCCGCCGGAGACGCCGACGTCGAGGTAGCCGATGCCCTGCTCGTTGAGCCGCTCGGCGCGCGGGGCGTCGTCGCTGAACCGCGAGTTGCCACCGTCGATGACGATGTCGCCCTCGCCGAGGACGCCGGCCAGTTCGTCGATGGTCGCGTCGGTGACGCCGGCGGGAACCATGACCCAGACCGCGCGCGGCGACTCCAGCTTCTCCGCCAGTTCCGCCAGGCTCGCGACGTCGCTCAGCTCCGCGTTGTGGTCGAAGCCGACCACCTCGTGCCCGGCGGCGCGCAACCGCTCGCGCATGTTGCCGCCCATCCGGCCGAGCCCTACCAGGCCGAGCTGCATGTGTTCCTACCTCCGTGCGTCGGGGTCTTCGTCGGGCGCGATCAGCGGGAGACGCGGATCGGCATGATGAGGTAGCGGTACCCGGGGATGACCTCGCCATCCTCGCCGGCGGGCGAAATCACCGCGGGCTTGAAGGCGTCGACGAACGACAGCACGGCGAACTGGGCCCCCAGGTTGGCGAGGCCGTCGATCAGGTACTGCGGGTTGAAGCCGATGGTCAGCGGGTCGCCGGTGAAGGTGGCCTCCATCGCCTCGCTGGCCCGCGCCTCCTCGGTGCCGCCCGCCTCGACGACCAGGCCGTCGGCGCTGAAGCTGAGCAGCACCGGGGTGGTCCGCTCGGCGACCAGCGCGACCCGCTTGACGACCTCGATCAGCGTGCTGACGGGCACCCGGGCCTCGGCGTTGTGGCTGGCCGGGAAGAGCGAGCGCACCGGCGGGTAGTTCGCGCCGTCGAGCAGCCGGCTGGTGGTGCGCCGGGTGCCTCCGGCGAAGCCGATCATCCCCTCGCCGGCCGCGCCCTGCGAGAGCGCCATGGTGACGTGGCCGCCGAGCGGGCCGAGGGCCTTGGCGGTGTCGTTCAGGGTCCGGGCGGGCACGAGGGCGTTGAGGCTCACCTCGGGGTCGTCCGGGTTCCACTCCATCTCGCGCAGCGCCAGCCGGTAGCGGTCGGTGGCGAGCATGGCCAGCGTGTTGCCGGAGAGCTCGATGCGTACGCCGGTCATCATCGGCAGCGTCTCGTCGCGGCCGGCGGCGACGGCGACCTGGGCGACCGCGGCGGCGAAGGCGGCCGCGTCGACGGTGCCGGTGCTCTCGGGCATCTCCGGCAGGGACGGGTAGTCCTCGACCGGCATGGTGGGCAGGGTGAACCGGGCACTGCCGCAGACCAGTTCGAGGTGCGCCCCGACGGCGGCGATGTCCACCGGCTTGGCGGGCAGCGCCTTGGTGATCTCGGCAAGCAGCCGGCCGGAGACCAGGGCCGCGCCGTCCGCGTCGCCCTGCACCTCGACGGTCACCTGGCTGGAGACCTCGTAGTCGAAGCCGGAGACCTGCAGGTTGCCGTCGGTGACGCGCAGCATCACGCCGGCGAGCACCGGTACGGACGGCCGGTTGGGCAGGCTCTTCGCGGTCCAGGCCACGGCCTCGGCGAGCGCGTCACGCTCCACTCGGAACTTCATCAATGCCTCCGCGTCGACGTCAGCGACAACTCTCTCATGCCGACCGCTGCCTACCGACCCGCCTGTCCGTGCGGGTACCCATCGCACCTTAGGGCGCGAGGGCATCGGCTGTGCGCCCGACCCCGTGGACTCCCGGTGCTGCCGGAGCCCGCCCACGGCGGATCCGGCCGATCCACAGGAAGTCCAACGGTGGTGATTGGTTTTTGTTGTCTTAGAAGAGATGACTCGTCATCTTCATCGCACCTGTGCAAACTGTGGAGAACCGACGTCTGCGCAGGTCAGACACGTTATCCACCGGTGGTTTGGCTGTGGAGAACCAGGGGTACAACCCGTGTCGCGATCCACAGGCACCCGCCGCCCCCAGGTTTTCCACCGTTGTCCACCGGTTGTCCACCGGTAATCCCCAGACTTTCTCCCCAGTCCTGTGGACGAACGGAACCGCTCCGACGGGCGTCATCCCCAGAACCTTCAACAGCTCGCCCACAGGCCGACCGTCGTCGGTGGACAACGGTCGGGTTGTCCCCAGGCTTCCACAGCCTCGTCCCCAGGGTTTGTCCACAACCTGTGGGTAACCAGGGCGTGGACGGACGGTAGTTTTCCACAGGCGGTGGACAACGAGATGTGGACAACGATCCGGGCGGTTGTCGGTCACGCCCCCGATGCTGTGGCCTACACCATGTCGAGGGTCAAGCCGACCGGCTGTGGAAAAGCGGGAACGCCCGGCCGCCGATCCGGCCGGGCGTTCCCGTCGCCCTCGTCGGCCCGCCTCCACCGGCGGGCGTACGCGACCACGACTTCGGTCCGGCGCGCGCCCCGAGGCAGCGCCCGACCGAGTTCCGTCGCTCAGGTGTTCTGCTTGATCCGGTTCGTCAGCTCGGCGATCTGGTTGTACAGCGAGCGGCGCTCGGCCATCTGCTGGCGGATCTTGCGGTCGGCGTGCATGACCGTGGTGTGGTCCCGCCCGCCGAACGCCTGCCCGATCCGGGGCAGCGACAGGTCGGTCAGCTCCCGGCACAGGTACATGGCCACCTGGCGGGCGTTCACCAGCACCCGGGAGCGGGAGTGCCCGCGCAGGTCCTCCAGGCTGACGCCGAAGTAGTCGGCGGTGGAGACCATGATCTGGTCGGCGGTGATCTCCGGGCCGGCGCCGTCGGGGATGAAGTCCCGCAGCACCTCCTCGGCCAGCGACAGCTCGACCGTCGACCGGGTCAGGCTGGCGAACGCCGTCACCCGGATCAGCGCGCCCTCCAGCTCCCGGATCGAGTTCGACACCCGCGAGGCGATGAACTCCAGCACGTCCGGCGGGGCGTAGAGGCGCTCCTGCGCGGCCTTCTTCTGCAGGATCGCGATGCGGGTCTCCAGGTCCGGCGGCTGGATGTCGGCGAGCAGCCCCCACTCGAACCGGGTACGCAGCCGGTCCTCCAGCGTCGCGAGCTGCTTCGGCGACCGGTCGGAGGTGATCACGATCTGCTTGTTCGCGTTGTGCAGGGTGTTGAAGGTGTGGAAGAACTCCTCCTGCGTGCGCTCGCGGGTCTCCAGGAACTGGATGTCGTCGATCAGCAGGATGTCGACGTCGCGGTAGCGCCGCTGGAACGCGCTGGTCTTGTCGTCCCGGAGCGAGTTGATGAAGTCGTTGGTGAACTCCTCGGTCGAGACGTACCGGACCGAGCGGGCGTTGCCCAGCGTCGTGGCGTAGTGCCCGATGGCGTGCAGCAGGTGCGTCTTGCCCAGCCCGGAGCTGCCGTAGATGAACAGCGGGTTGTACGCCTTCGCCGGCGACTCGGCCACCGCGACGCTCGCCGCGTGGGCGAAACGGTTGGACGAGCCGATGACGAACGTCTCGAACATGTACTTCGGGTTGAGCCGATTGCCGCCGCTTTCGGCGCCGCCCGGCAGCCGCCGGTCGTCCCGGCCGCCGGGCCGGTGATCCATGCCACCCCGACCCGGCCCGCTGTCGGTGCCGGTGTCCCGGGGCAGCGCCCGGATCACGTGCTGGTCACGCGGGGAGACGGCGTCCTCGCGGTAGCGCGGATCGAAGCCGCGGGTGTCGGCGGCCGGCGGGTCCAGCCGGGCGGCCCGGTCGTCGAAGCCGCGCCGCTCGGGCGCGCGCCGGGGCGGCGCCGGCCGGTCGGGCCGTGGCGGCTCGGCGAAGGCCGTGCCGAACAGGGTCTCCTGCCCGTCCCGGTCGCCCGGGCCGGGGCGACGCCCCGGCCCGGGCGACCCGTCGGGCCGCCGCTCCGGGTGCGCCTGCTCGGGGATGAGCGGCGGCTGCCCGCCGTCGAGGGCCGCGCCGTCGAGGAGGCCCACCGCCGCGCCGTCGTACGCCACTGGCCCGTCGTCGAGGTCACGGGTCCCGTCGCCGAAGTCACGCGCTGCGCCGTCGAAGTCACGCGGTGGGCCGTCGAAGTCACGCGGCGCGCCGTCGTGGTCGGCGGGCCCTGGTTCCGGTTCGCTGCGGTAGACGGTGCCCGCCGGGCGGCCGGAGCCGTCGTCGGCCACGCGCACGGTCACCGCGACCTGGATCGGCCGGCCCAGCCGGCGGGTGAGCGCCTCGGTGATCGCCGGGCGGAGCCGGGACTCGATCACGTCCCGGGTGAAGGCGTCCGGAACGGAGAGCAGCGCGGTGTCCTCGACGATGGCCCGCAGCCGGGTCAGCCGGAGGTAGGCCCGCTGCTGCGCGGAGATGATCTCGTCGGCGAGCTCGTCGGTCGCCGCCGTCCACACCGCGGCAAGGTCGGTCGTGCCGGTCACCGTCGTGCCACCCCCTCGCCTCTGCTCCGCCGACGCCGCCGTACTTCTCCGGTCGGCCGTCCCGGGCCCGCCGCGCTGACGGGTGGAACGACACCACCCCGGACGACCCGACCGGTCCTCGTCCACAAGTTATCCACAGCCTGTGTACGTACCGATTGTGGCCGCCCGCCGGACGGGGGTCGGACCGCCCCCTGCCTGAACGGGCGCTGAAGCGGGGTTCACCGTGCCGAACGATTCACTACCTTGTCCGGTCTTGCCCGCCAGCGACGACCGGACCTTTCGACGCTGACCGCAATCGGGCACGGTAACAGCGTTGTCCGCACGCCATCAACCGCCGACGCGCGGCGGATGATGGCGACATCAGCGAAAACCCCTCCCGGCGGCCGGCGGTGTGCCGGTGTCCGCCCTGCTGGGGGTGTTTGACGGTGGTTGCCGCCCTGCGTAGGGTGGAACGGCTGCTCTCTCGCCCTCTGCTAGGGTGATGGGTGCTTGCTGTCCGCGGTCGCTTCCCCGCATCGCCGAGGTCCCGCGTCGCCGGGCAGCACCGATCGGGGGCCACCGTCGAGGTGGCCTGGACCGCCACACGACCCCGGCGACCCCTTGCCCGGGGCGTACGAAAACGGAGAGCCTGACGTGAGCAAGCGCACCTACCAGCCGAACACCCGCCGGCGCGCGAAGACCCACGGCTTCCGGCTGCGCATGCGCACCCGTGCCGGCCGCGCCATCATCTCGACCCGTCGCTCCAAGGGCCGCGCCCGCCTGTCGGCCTGAGGCCGACCGGGTCCGGTCCGGGGGACGTGGGCAGTCGTGCTGGGGGCCGCACAGCGCCTGCGGCGCAGCACTGACTTCGCCGCAGCGGTCCGGGGTGGCCGCCGCGCCGGCCGCGGCGCGGTCGTGGTCCACCTGAGCCTGCCGTCGACCCCCGACGCCGCGACAGCAACCTCGCCGGAGCCGGCGCGGAGCAACGGTGCGGAGCAACCCTCCGTGCCGGCCCGTGCCGGCTTCGTCGTGTCCAAGGCCGTCGGGAACGCCGTGGTCCGCAACCGGGTCCGACGCCGACTGCGACACCTGGTCCGCGAGCGGCTGGCGGAGCTGCCCCCGGGGAGCACCCTGGTCGTACGCGCGCTGCCGGCCGCCGCCGAGGCGTCGTACCCGCGGCTCGGCACCGACCTGGACGCGGCGATCGCGGCCGCGCGGGCGCCTCGCGGGCGGCGGTCCCGGTGACCGCCGGACCCGCCGCGCCGCGGCCCTCCACGATCGGTGCCCGGGTGCTGACCGGGCCCATCATCGCGTACCGTCGGTGGATAAGTCCGGCTCTGCCGGCCCGCTGTCGGTTCTATCCGTCGTGCAGCGCCTACGCCCTGGAGGCGGTGGGCCGACACGGCGCGATCCGGGGAGCTGGCCTGACGGTCCGGCGGTTGTTGCGCTGCCACCCCTTCCACCCAGGTGGACACGACCCGGTGCCGGAGCCGGGCGGCCGCCGCCGTGCCGATGTGACTGGAGCCTGAGAATTGAGTCTCGACTGGATCTACTACGCGATTTCGTGGATCCTGCTGGCCTGGCATGGGGCCTGGGACGCCATCGGGGTGCCGGACGCGGCGGTGATCGGCACCAACTGGGCCTGGATCCTCGCCATCGTCTTCCTGGTGGTCACCGTCCGGGTGATCCTCTTCCCCGTCTTCGTCAAGCAGATCAAGTCGCAGCGGGCGATGCAGGCGCTCCAGCCGCAGGTCAAGGCGCTGCAGGAGAAGCACAAGGGTGACCGGGAGACGCTCCAGAAGGAGATGATGGAGCTCTACCGGAAGGAAAAGGCCAACCCGCTCATGGGCTGCCTTCCGATGGTTCTCCAGATCCCGGTCTTCCTCGGCCTCTTCCACGTGCTCCGCCGACTCGACCCGGGAAAGAGCGAGAGCGGCAAGACCCTCTACGGCTGGACGGTCGGCCAGTTCGAGAGCGCGTCGGCCGCGAAGCTCTTCACCGCCCCGATCGCCGGCAAGTTCGGCTCGACCGCCGACGAGCTGGCGGCGCTGAACGCCAACGGCACCACCGTCAAGGTCATCGCCGGCATCCTGGTCTTGTTGATGATGGGCACGACCTACCTCACCAGCCGCCAGATGATCCTCAAGACCGGCTGGGCCGAGGACCCGCAGCAGCGGATGATCCAGAAGCTGATGCTCTACGGCATCCCACTGTCGCTGCTCATCTCCGGTGCCATCTTCCCCATCGGCGTGATCATCTACTGGGTCATCAACAACCTCTCCACCCTGGCGCAGCAGCAGTGGGTGCTGCGCAAGTTCCCGCCGCCGCCGAGCGCCACCAGCAAGCCGGGCACCTCGCCCCGCAGCCCGGTGCAGCCGGCCAAGACCGGCGGCCTGCTGGGCCGCGCCAAGCCCGCCCCCCAGGCCCCGGCCAAGCCCGCCGCGCCGAAGGTCGCCGGCCCGAAGCCGGGCGCCAAGCCGGTCAACCCCAAGAAGGGCCGCCCCGCCAAGCGGCAGGGCTGAGGACCTCCGGGCCGCCGTCGGGAGACCGGCGGCGGCCCGTTCCGCACCGCGCAGCCGCCGTACGGCCGGCGCCGGGCGGAATTGCCGCGCACGGCGCGGTCACGGGCGACACTGCCCGTACGACAGACGTGCCCGTGGGCACCGGCGACCTCCCGCCGACCCCGGGAAACCAGCGGACCCGACGGTCCGGCCGAGCGAGTACGGAGATGAGACCGTGACCGACACCAGCACCCCCCGCGCTGACAAGTCCCTGGACGACGAGGGGACCGAGCCGACCGCGGTGAACGGCGAGATCGAGGAGGCCGGCGAGGAGCCGGGCGCCAAGGAGAAGAAGGCCGTCGGCGAGAGCGAGCTGTTCCGGCAGAGCGAGATCGCGGCCGACTACGTCGAGGGTCTGCTCGACATCCTCGACTACGACGGCGACATCGACGAGCTGGTCTCCGGCGGCCGTCCCGTCGTCGAGGTGGTCGGCGGCCGGCTGCAGAACCTGGTCGGCCAGCGCGGGGCCACCCTGGAGGCGCTCCAGGAGCTCGCCCGCCTCGCCGTCTTCCGGCAGACCGGCACGCCGAGCCGGCTGCTGCTCGACATCGGCGGCTACCGGGCGAACCGCCGCAAGGAGCTCGCCGCCGTCGCCAAGAACGCCGTCGAGAAGGTCAAGGAGCACGGCGAGCCCGTGCGCCTGGAGCCGATGTCGGCGTTCGAGCGCAAGTGCGTGCACGACGTCGTCAACGCGATGAGCGGCGTGGAGAGCGAGTCCGAGGGCGTCGAGCCGAACCGGCGCATCATCGTCCGGCCGGCGGACTGACCGGGTGACCCACGACGACACCGCGGCCGGTGCCGCGGCCGGCCCGGGTGGCACGCCGCCCGGGCCGCCGCCTTTCCGGCCCGACTCGCCCGTACCCGCCGACGACGCCTCGACGGTCGTCGACGGACGCGCCCCCTCGCCGGCCGACGCGGTGCTGCCGCCGGAACTGGCCGGTGCCGCACGCACCCTCTTCGGCGACCGACTCGACCTGGCCGCCGCGTACGCCGAACTGCTGGCCACCGACGGCGTGGTGCGCGGCCTGATCGGGCCGCGCGAGGCGCCTCGGATCTGGGACCGGCACCTGCTCAACTGCGCGGCGGTGGCCGAGCGGATCCCCGAGGGCGCGACGGTTCTGGACGTCGGCTCCGGCGCGGGCCTGCCCGGCCTGGTGCTGGCGATCGCGCGACCGGACCTGACCGTGACCCTGATCGAGCCGCTCGCCCGACGCACCTCCTTCCTCATCGAGGCGGTGCAGCAGCTCGGGTTGGCCAAGATGGTCCGGGTGTTCCGGGGGCGGGCCGACGAGGCGGCCACCGGCTCGTCGGGCGTTGCCCCGCTGAGCGGGGACGTGGTCACGGCCCGCGCCGTCGCGCCGCTGGACCGGCTGTCGGCGTGGTGTCTGCCGCTGGCCGTGTCCGGCGGTCGGCTCATCGCCCTCAAGGGCGCGTCGGCCGCCGACGAGATCGCCGAGCACGCGGAGACGGTGGCGCGGCTCGGCGGCGGCGAGCCGCAGGTGCACCGCTGCGGCGAGGGCGTCATCGACCCGCCGACGATCGTGGTGGAGATCGTGCGGGAGCGGATGGTCGGCCCCGCCCGGCCCAAGGCGCCGAAGCGGTCTCGCGGTGGTCGGTCCCGGCGGCGCTGACTCCACTTCGGAGGCGGCGCCGGAACGGGCGTCCCGGCCGATGGTTGGCTCGTTGAACCGTGCGGGTGGACGGAAGGGATGTGAACCCGACGTGGACCGGCCGCGCCCGTGAGCCGTAGGCTGGCCGCGCGTCGATAGTGTGGAGCGGGCGGCAACGGACGTTCACCGGGTCCCGACCGCTCCCGCCGGGCCGTACGCTCCGCGGTGCGAGCGCACGTGCGGGCCGGTTGACGGGGATGCGGGCCGACCATCCGAAGCGGGCAGGGATGACAGGTGCATGACGACGGCAGGTACGACGATCCACGCGTGACCGGATCAGCGGGCGATCCCGTTTCACGTGAAACCGACTACCCGAGCTGGTCGCCCGCCGGGCCGTCCCGCGGCCCGTCGACCCGACCGCCGGACTGTGACCCGGTCGTCGGACGGGACAGCGGCCCGGCACTGCCCACCGCGCGGCCGGCTGCGGACGGCTCGACGCGCACCGGCAACTCGACCGGCCGGGTGATCCCCATCCGGCGCAACACCTCGGCTTCGGCGCGGTTCGAGCCCTCGGTGCCGCAGCAGCCGACCCCCGATGCGGTGCCGGACGTCGCTCCCGAACCCGTGCCCGTCACCGACACGCCCGCGACCCCGGCCGGAGCCTACGGGCCCACCGTCACCGAGGCCGCGTACGTTTCACGTGAAACCCCGACGCGCGAAGAGGATGACCCACCGTTGGCTATGGAGGCGATGCGCGCCGTGCAGATCCTGAATCCGAGTGGCGAGGTGACGATGCCTCGGCCGGAGCGGACCCGGGTCATGTGCGTCGCGAACCAGAAGGGCGGCGTGGGTAAGACCACGACCACGGTGAACCTTGCGGTGGCGCTCGCCCTGCACGGCAACCGGGTGCTGGTGGTCGACCTGGACCCGCAGGGCAACGCCTCCACAGGGCTGAACGTCCCGCACCACACCGGCGTGCCGGACGTCTACGACTGCCTCATCAACAGCGTGCCGCTGGAGGAGGTCGCCCAGGGCGTGGAGGGCATCCCCAACCTCTGGTGCGTGCCGGCCACGATCGACCTGGCCGGTGCGGAGATCGAGTTGGTGTCGGTGGTCGCCCGCGAGTCCCGGCTGGCCCGGGCCATCGCCGCCTACCCAGGCCACTTCGACTACGTCTTCATCGACTGCCCGCCGTCGCTCGGCCTGCTCACGGTGAACGCGCTCGTCGCCGCGCAGGAGGTGCTCATCCCCATCCAGTGCGAGTACTACGCGCTGGAAGGGCTGAACCAACTGATCAACAACATCAACCTGGTTCGGCAGCACCTCAACCCGAGGCTCGAGGTCTCCACGATCCTGCTCACCATGTACGACCGGCGTACGCGGCTGGCCGACGCCGTGGAGCAGGACGTCCGGAACCACTTCGGCGACAAGGTGCTCCAGGCCGTGATCCCGCGGAACGTGCGCGTCTCCGAGGCGCCGAGCTACGGCCAGTCCGTGATGACCTACGATCCGGGATCGCGGGGGGCCACGAGCTACTTCGAGGCCGCCCAGGAGATCGCCGAGCGCGGCGTCAAGGAGCCGGTGAGCCGGAATGCGTAGTGCGGAACAGTCGCTGGGAGGCGTGGCATGAAGAACCGTCCTCGGGGCGGCCTGGGTCGGGGCCTGGGGGCCCTCATCCCGACCGGACCGGCGCCGACCGCCACCACCACGGCTGAGGCGGCACCCGCCGCCGCCGCCGTCGACGCCTCGCCGGAGCCGTCGCCGCCGGTGGCCGGTCCGCCCGCCACGCCACCGGTCGAGCCCGAGCCCGCGCTCAGCCCGGTGCCGGGTGCCCGGTTCGCCGAGATCCCGGTCGACGCGATCGTGCCGAACCCGAAGCAGCCCCGGCAGATCTTCGACGAGGAGGCACTGGAGGAGCTGAAGACCTCCATCCAGGAGGTCGGCTTCCTCCAGCCGATCGTCGTACGGCAGCTCGACGACGAGAAGTACGAACTCGTCATGGGCGAGCGGCGCTGGCGGGCCGCGCAGGCGGTCGGGCGGGAGTCCATCCCCGCCATCGTCCGCGACACGCGGGACGACGCGATGCTCCGGGACGCGCTGCTGGAGAACATCCACCGGGCGAACCTCAACCCGCTGGAGGAGGCCGCCGCGTACCAGCAGCTGCTGGACGAGTTCGGTGCCACCCACGAGGAACTCGCCCGTCGGATCGGGCGGAGCCGCCCGCAGATCTCGAACACGATCCGGCTGCTCAACCTCCCGGCGCCGGTGCAGAAGCGGGTCGCCGCAGGCGTCCTGTCCGCCGGGCACGCCCGGGCGCTGCTGAGCCTCGACGAGCCGGAGGCGCAGGAGCAGTTGGCGCTCAGGATCGTCGCCGAAGGGCTCTCTGTCCGGGCGACGGAGGAGATCGTCGCCCTGGCGCTGAGCGACGGCCCGACGAAGAAGGAGACGGCACGTCGTCGTCCCAAGCCGCACGCACCCGCTCTGACGGATCTGGCTGACCGGCTATCCGACCGCTTCGACACCCGCGTCAAGGTCGACATCGGTCGGAGCAAGGGCAAGATCACCATCGAGTTCGCGACGGTCGACGACCTGGAGCGGATTGTCGGCATCATCGGCGTCGGCCAGGAGGAGGAGCCGGAGGCCTGAGCCCGGCACCACCGGCCGCGTGACCCATCCAGGTCGCGCGGCCGTGCCATGTGGCGATCGGACGCTCCTCCCGCCGGCACTGCCGTTCTGGGTATGGCGGTCGGGGTCCGGGTTTCGCTGGTGTTCGGACCTGGCGGCCGAGGTTCGGGTCGGGCTGTCGTTCCGGGTATGGCGGTCGGACTTCCTGTTGCGCTGACGGCCCGGGGCCGGGATTCGGGTCGCCCTGGTGTTCCGGGTCTGCCGGTCGGCACCGATCCCCTCCAGCTCCGTCGGTACGCGGCGATCGGGCGCCGAGCCGTTCGACAAGGGTGCTCTGCTCCGGATTCGGCTGTCGGTGCCGGGTGGACTGTCGCTTCGGAGCGGCGGTCCGTCACCGTCCGGCGGCCCGCCCCTGCTTGGCGGCCGCGACGTGCTGCCGCTGTGCTTCACGCCGGACGACTGCACCTCGTCGAACGGCGCGGGCCGGCCAGCCGCCCGCCGGCCCGCTCCCGGTGGCCCTCATTCGGCCGCTGACGATCCGTCTGCGACCGCCCCACTTCACCCGACACTGACGGCGCGTGTCGCCCCTGAGTGGCCGTAGAGAGGCGTTTCCGATGCATCTCTCCTGTGGGTCACTCGGTGGGGCGACGCGGGCCACGCCGGAATGACCGGCGGCTCCGTTTCTGGGCCTGCTCTTGTCGAGCAGCAGCACACCGCTCCGCCACGAGCAGATCGACGTTTACGCGGAACGAGCGTCGGGCGGCTTGGCCCCGGGGAGACGAGAGCTGTGATCGGAACGCGCCCTCGCGCACCTCGTTGGTGGGCGAAACCGTCGAGGCGTCGGCGTTTCACGTGAAACTGGAACCGCCCCCCTCTCGCCCTGCCGGGTTCGTGGTCCAGGCCGGGAGACCGCCGGTCATGCGGAGGCCACTTGCGCACAGGCCTCCGGAACCTGCCCCACGCGCCGCGCCCCAGCCACCCCAGTGCTCAGCCGACCCCTGTCCCGCCGACGCACGCGCTGCACCTGGACGCCCCACAGCCTCACCGATGCCACGAAGCACCGAAGGCCCGGCGGCACGGTGACTCAGGTGCTGAGGTGCTCGGCGACTCGGTGGCACGGCGGCGACTCGGCGGCGCAGCGAACCCGCAGCGCCTTGCCCGAGCTACTGACCGCGCGGCGGCACGGCGAACCAAAAAGCGTCGCGCCCCAGGCACTGACCGCACGGCGGCGCGGCGAACCCGCAGCGCCGCGCCCCAGCCACTGACCGCCGCATGGACCCTCCAGCCCGCGATCACAGGCCGTCCGCTCCCAGCGAAGCGAGCGGTCGGCGCGTGGGTGAGCAGGAGGCGCGAGGTTGACGGGTCGGCTGGGAAGAAGGCCCCGGCCGTGAACATCCAAGTTCCGACGAGGCGTCCCGCTTTTGGCAGGGAGGCGCCCTCGCCCATGGGCGGTCAGGCGGAACGGTTGTTTCACGTGAAACGGCGGGCGAGACTCCTCGGCGCCCCCGAAAAGTTATCCACACGAGTTATCCACAGGTCCACCTGGTTTCACGTGAAACCCCGCGTGAAACCAGGTGCCGACCTGTGGATGACGGGGTGTGGCGGGCGTCTCAGCAGCCTGTGGATGCCTGTGGAAAACGTGTGCGGTCCGACCGCTTGGACGGACTGGTCGGCCGATCTCTCGGGTAGGGACAGCAGTGCCGGAAGCGGTTAGTGTCAGCGGCGTGCGCGACACCCCTCCCTCAGTCCCGGACTTCACCCAGTGGCCGTCCTTTCCCTTCGAGGGCGACCTTCGTGTCAAGCAACTCGATGACCCGGTCCCCGTCGAACCGCCCCGCCGGGGCGAGGGGCACCGGGAATGCACCGCCTGCACCGCCCCCGACGACGCCTACATCTGGGTGGGCGAGCGCTGGCGGGTGCGCGCCATGGACCGCCCCACCGGGCTGCCGATGGTGCTGATCCTGGAATCACGTTCGCATCTGGATCTCGGGGACCTGCCGAACCTGCTCGCCGCCGAGCTGGGGGTGATGACCGTCCGCCTGGAGCGGGCGATCCGTTCCCTGGACGGGGTCGCCCGGGTCCACGTCAACCGTTGGGGCGACGGTTCGGCGCACCTGCACATGTGGTTCCTCGCCCGGCCCTACGGCCGGCTCCAGCTTCGCGGAACCTTCCTCTCCCTGTGGGATTCGATCCTGCCGCCCATCTCCGAGGCGCAGTGGCGAGAGAACCTCGCCCTCGTCGCCGCGTGGCTGGCGGAGTTCGGAGGGCGGCCTCTCGCCGAACCGTCGCGTATTCAGTGGCAGGCCCCGTCCAGCTTTACCGGACAGCTTTCCGTCGACCTAGAGGCGCCGGAAGGCGAGGCCGTTTCGGTGATCGGGTCCAGCGAGGAGACGCCCCTCCCGCCGGTCGAGCACCGGGCGGACGAGACCGCCGAGGACCGGGTCGACGGAACCACGGAACACCGGGCAGAAGAGACCGCCGCCCCGGACGGCCGACCGCCCGGCGACTGACGCGCCACGGGCGGCCGGGTTGCGGCCGGATGGAACGCCGGACGACAACTCGGATCCGGTCGGCCGTCCGGCAGGTGACGCGGCACGGGCGGCCGGGTAGCGGTCGGGTGGGATGCCGGTGCGGCCACCCCGCATCCGGTCGGCCGTCCGGCGAGTGACGCGGCACGGGCGGCCACCGGGGATCCGGCTGGCCGCCCGTGGCGGAGGAACGGGGTCGGGTCAGTCGTGGCGCTTCGCCGCGCGTCCCACGAGCGTGCCGATCAGCGTGCCGAAGTCCAGCCCGGCCGCCTGCACTGCGAGCGGCAGCAGCGAGGTCTCGGTCATCCCCGGCGAGACGTTGACCTCCAGCACGTGCGGCCGCCCCGCGGAGTCCACGATCAGGTCGACGCGACTGAGGTCACGCAGACCGAGCGCGGTGTGTGCGGCGAGCGCGACCTCGGCGACCGCGTCGGCCACCTCCGGCTCCAGCCGCGCCGGCGTGTGCCAGGTCGTCCGGCCGGCGGTGTAGCGGGCGGCGTAGTCGTAGACGCCGTTGCGGGGCACGATCTCCACCGCCGGCAGGGCGCGCGGTCCGTCGCCCAGGTCGACCACCGAGACCGCCACGTCCATGCCGGGCACGTACCGCTCGACCAGCGCCGTCTGGTCGTACGCGAAACAGCCGACCATCGCGGCCGGCAGGGACGCGGCGTCCCGGACCACGGCGGCGCCCAGCCCCGAGCCGCCCTGGGCGGGCTTCACCATCAGCGGCAGCGCCAACCGGTCGACGATCCGGTCCAGCACCGCCACCGCGCCCAGCTCGGAGAAGCGGTCGTGCGGGAGCGCCACCCAGTCGGGGGTGGGGATGCCGGCCTCGCGGAGCACCGCCTTGGCGGACGGCTTGTCCCAGGCGAGCCGGGAAGCGCGGGCGTCGCACCCCACGTACGGGACGCCGCACAGGTCGAGCACGCCGCGCAGCGATCCGTCCTCCCCGGTCGCACCGTGCAGGGCGATGACGACGGCGTCCGGCGGGTCGGCGCTCAGGGCCGGCAGCAGGCTCACGTCGGCGTCCCGCAGCTCGGCGTCCATCCCGACGGCGCGCAGGGCGTCGAGCACCCGACGACCGGACCGGAGCGAGACGTCACGTTCGTAGGAGAGGCCGCCGGCGAGCACCAGCACCCGCAGGTCGGCGGTGACGGCGGAGTCGGTCACGACGGAACGGTCGGCAGCGGTGGGAGCCATGCCGAAATCATGCCAAGTCGGGACCCGGGGCGTCCGAGCCGGCCTGCCCGCGCCGCGTCCCGGGACGGCCGACGGCGCCGAACACCCGCCGCATGGCGATGTCCTGCTCCATCACGCCGGCCAGCCGGCGCACCCCCTCGCGGATCCGCTCGGGAGGTGGGAAGGAGAAGTTGAGCCGCATGTTGCCGCTGCCGGTGCCGTCGGCGTAGAAGCCGGTGCCGGGCACGTATGCGACCCGGGCCGCGATCGCCCGCGGCATCATCGCCTTGGAGTCCAGGCCGTCGGGCAGGGTCGCCCAGACGAAGAGGCCGCCGCCCGGCGTCGTCCAGGTGGTGCCCGCCGGCATCAGGTCCTCCAGCGCGGCGAGCATCGCGTCGCGCCGCTCCCGGTAGACCTCGCGGTAGACCTTGAGCTGCTCCCGCCAGGGCATCGTGCCGAGGTAGGTCGAGACGGCAGCCTGCGCGTAGCCGCTCGGGCAGAGGATCTGCGCCTCGCTGGCGATGACCAGCTTGTCGCGGACGGCGTGCGGCGCGAGGATCCAGCCCACCCGCAGCCCCGGGGCGAAGGTCTTGGAGAAGGTGCTGAGGTAGAAGACGCCGTCGCGGCGGCGCGCGCGCAGCGGAGCCGGCGCCTCCCCCTCGAAGCCCAGTTGGCCGTACGGGTCGTCCTCGACGACCAGCAGGCCGGCCCGCTCGCAGATGTCGAGCACCCGCTCCCGGCGCTGCTCGGTGAGCGTCACGCCGGTCGGGTTCTGGTAGGTCGGGATGGTGTAGAGGAACTTCACCCGCCGGCCGGCGCGGGCCTGCTCGGCGATGGCCGTCTCGAGCGCCTCCGGGATCAGCCCGTCGTCGTCCATCGGCACGTGCACCACCTGCGCCTGGGCGGCCTGGAACACCCCGAGCGCGCCGACGTAGGTCGGGCCCTCGGCGAGCACCACGTCACCCGGGTCGAGGAAGAGCCGGGCCACCAGGTCGAGCGCCTGCTGCCCGCCGACGGTGACCACCACGTCCTCCGGGGAGGCCCCGCAGGCGGCGTCGATGCCGGAGAGCGCCATCACCTCGCAGATCCGCTCGCGCAGCTCTGGGGTGCCCTGGCCGATGCCGTACTGGAGGGTGGTGGCGCCGTGCTCGGCGCCGAGCCGGCCGAGCATCTCACCGACCGCGTCGAGCGGCAGCGCGGCGATGTAGGGCGCGCCGCCGGCGAGCGAGACCACCTCGGGACGGCTGGCCACCGCGAAGAGCGCGCGGATCTCCGAGGCGGTCATGCCCCGCACGCGGCGGGCGTACCGGTCGGTGTAGTCGTCGAGCGTCGTGCCGGTCATGACATCACCTCGATGGCTGCTCGGGTGGCTCCCGCCCCTGCGTGCCCGGGACACCGGCGGCCATGGCGACGCGGGACGCCGGATGTCGATCCTAGTCGCTCCTGACCAGGACAGTCGCCGCGGCGTGACCGGCGTCCACATCCCGGACCGTCGGTGGGTGCCCCGGAGGCGGGCATTCGCGCGTCCTCTCCCGTGGCGTCCGCAATCCGCGTACGATCGCTCGTCGGGGGCAGGAAGGCGGCGTTGTCGTTCCGTGCCGGTCTCACCTCCGAGCCTAATGTGGGGATGCGCCAATGTCGCGACGTCTGGTCAGCTTGACCCTCGACACCCTGGAGGATCTGCCTCGCCCGTGCCGGCAGTGCGTCTACTGGGAGCTTGATCCGGTCTCGGCGGACCGCGCCTGCGCCACGGGCGACCCGGGGCTGGAGAAGGAGGCGTGGGTCTCCCAGACGCTGCTGGAGTGGGGCTCCTGCGGCAAGTTGGTCTACGTCGACGGCATGCCGGCCGGGTTCGTCCTGTACGCCCCGCCGGCCTACGTGCCCCGCTCGATGGCGTTCCCCACCTCGCCGGTCTCGGCCGACGCGGCGCTGCTGATGACGGCCAACGTGGTGCCCGCGTTCGCCGGTGGCGGGCTGGGCCGGATGCTGGTCCAGGGGGTCGCCCGGGACCTCACCAAGCGCGGGATCAAGGCGATCGAGGCGTTCGGCGACGCCAAGTTCGGCGACGCGGCGGATCCGGCCGGCACCTGCGTCGCCCCGGCCGACTTCTTCCTCTCCGTGGGCTTCAAGACCGTCCGCCCGCACCCCCGCTTCCCCCGGCTCCGCCTGGAGTTGCGCACGGCGCTGAGCTGGAAGTCCGACGTCGAGTACGCGCTGGAGAAGCTGCTCGGCTCGATGAGCCCCGAGACGCTGCTGCGTCCCGTCCGCCCGGCCCCGGCCACCCGCTCCACCGCCGGCTGACCCGGCCACCGGCCACCTTGGGCTGCGGGCTCCGGGCGGCAGCGGCTCAGTCCACCACCGTGCCGGCGGCCACCACCGCCCGCAGCTCGCTCACGTCGATCGAGCCGGTGGGCACGTCCCGCTCGATCGGGAAGTACATCCGCTGCACCGCGGCCACGACCGCCTCGGCCACCCGGTCCCGGAACCGGGGGTCGACCAGCCGGGCCCGGTCGTCGGGCGAGGTGAGGTAGCCGACCTCGACGCGTACGGCCGGCATCCGGGTCAGCCGGAGCAGGTCCCACGCCTTGGCGTGCGTACGGCAGTCGCGCAGTCCGGTCCGCGCGACGATCTCCCGCTGCACGAGCCCGGCGAGCCGTTCCCCGGTCGCCGAGGTGACGCCGTTGTCGGTGCCGTAGTGGTAGGTCGCCACGCCCTCGGCCGCCGGGTTCGCGTGCCCGTCGAGGTGCAGCGAGATGAACACGTCCGCCCCCAGCGAGTTGGCCAGTTCCGCCCGCTCGACGTCCGGCAGGCAGGCCTCCGGGGCGGGACCGCGGGTGAGCTGCACCCGGACGCCGGAGGCGGCGAGGCGGCCCTCCAGCCGGCTGGCCAGGTCGTGCACCAGGTCCGCCTCGGTCCACCGCAGCCGCCCGTCCGGCACCACCACGCCCGGGTCGGTGCCCCCGTGGCCGGGGTCGATCACCACGGTCCGCCCCACCAGCGTCGGGCCGGACTGCCGGATGGCGTCGGACTCGCGCAGCCACTGCGGCCGCCCGCCGACGACCTTGCGTCCGAGCCGGCGCAGCGCGTTCATGGTGTGCGGTCCGCACGAGCCGTCGGGGGTCAGCCCGACCTCGCGCTGGAACTGGGCGACCGCCCGGGAGGTCCGTACGCCGTAGATGGCGTCCGCGCGCCCCACGTCGTACCCCATCTCCAGCAGCCGCTCCTGCAGCGACCGGACGTCCTCGCCGGTGAGCGGCTCGGGGACCGCGTGGTAGAGGGTGCGGGCGCCGAGCCGCCAGCGGGCGGCGTCGAGGGCCCGCCAGGTCTCCGCACCGACCCGGCCGTCCACGCTGAGCCCTCGCGACTGCTGGAAGGCCCGTACGGCGCGTTCGGTGTGGGCGTCGAACTCGTCGGCGTCGGGTGCCGCCGGCGGGAGCAGGTCGAGGCCGGTCAGCACCGTACGGATCTCGGTGACCGCCGGTCCACGGTCACCGGGTCGGATCGGACGCACGCACGACCCCCTCTGCACGGACGCTGGCTGGCCGGGCGGCCCCGGGTTGAGGCTATGCGCTCCCGGGGCCCGAGGTGCGGGGTGCCGGGAAAAAGACGTCGACCCCGCACCCGGCGGACCGGCTACGGGGTCGACGTGTGAACGCCCTGTTCAGAGTGCCGATTCGATGAGCTTGACCAGCTCGCCCTTCGGCTTGGCGCCGGCGATCGACTGCACCGGCTCGCCGTTCTTGAACACGGTGAGGGTCGGGACCGACATCACCCGGTAGGCACGGGCGGTCTCCGGGTTCTCGTCGATGTTGACCTTGACGATGGTGACCTGGTCGCCCATCTCGCCGGCGATCTCCTCCAGCAGCGGCGACACCTTGCGGCACGGCCCGCACCACTCGGCCCAGAAGTCCACCAGAACCGGCTTGTCGGACTTCAGCACGTCCGCGGCGAAACTCGCGTCGGTGACCGACTTCGTTGCTCCCACTATGACCCTCCTCCGGAATGTGTTTCGGTTGTTCAGCCCTGCAGCGTGGCGATGAAGCGCTCGGCGTCCAGCGCGGCGGCGCAGCCCGTACCGGCGGCGGTGATCGCCTGCCGGTAGGTGTGGTCCACCAGGTCGCCGGCGGCGAAGACGCCGGGCACGCTGGTCCGGGTGCTCGGCGCCTGGACCTTCACGTAGCCCTCGTCGTCCAGCTCCACCTGACCCCGGAAGAGCTCGCTGCGCGGGTCGTGGCCGATGGCGACGAAGACGCCGGTGACGTCGAGGACCTTCGACTCGCCGGTGTGCGTGTTGCGCACCCGTACGCCGGAGACCTTGCCGTCCTCGCCGAGGATCTCCTCGACCACCGTGTTCCACTCGACCTTGATCTTGTCGTTGCCCAGCGCCCGCTCGGCCATGATCTTGCTGGCGCGGAAGGAGTCCCGGCGGTGGATGATCGTGACCGACTCGGCGAACCGGGTGAGGAAGCTGGCCTCCTCCATTGCCGAGTCACCGCCGCCGACGACCACGATGTGCTGGTTGCGGAAGAAGAAGCCGTCACAGGTCGCGCAGGACGAGACGCCGTGGCCGAGGTATTCCTGCTCGCCGGGGACGCCCAGCGGGCGCCACGCGGAGCCGGTGGCGAGGATGACGGCCTTGGCCCGGTAGGCGGTCTGACCCACCCAGACGGTGCTGACCGCGTCGGAGCCCACGCTGCCGGTGTCGGTCAGCTCGACCCGCGTCACGTCGTCGGTGAGGAATTCGGCACCGAACCGCTCGGCCTGCTTGCGCATGTTGTCCATCAGCTCGGGGCCGAGGATGCCGTCGGCGAAACCGGGGAAGTTCTCCACCTCGGTCGTGGTCATCAGCGCGCCACCGGACTGCACGCCCTCGATGATGAGCGGCTTGAGATTGGCGCGCGCCGCATAGACCGCCGCCGTGTAGCCGGCCGGCCCTGAGCCGATGATGATCAGGTTGCGGACCTCGTCCACTGCCGTCTCCCGATAGTGTTGTTCGCCATCGGCGCGCACCGATGCCGATCCGATGCCGGTGCCCCTTCGCGAGTGCCGGCAGCCTGATGTGCAGAACGTCATCGTACGAACCGGGGATTCCCGAGCCGGTCATCCGGTGGGTCAGGTCACGTGGACGGTCGAACGCCCCGTGGCCGCGGATTCACCCTACCCGCGTGCGGTAGCGGCTGTCCGAGCCGGATCCGGGGACGCCGCACTCCGGCCCGCTCGCCCACGCCCAGCGCGCGCCGGCGGCGTCGGTGAACCGGACGACCAGCGCCGGCAGGCCCTGGAACCGGGCGTACTCCACCACGTCGACGACCAGCGGCCCGCTGCCGTGCTCGGCGCCGATCTGGCGGATGCAGGCGCCCAACGCGGCGGGATCGGTGAGCCGGTCGAGGCCGGCGGCGCTGCCGGGCAGCCGCCCGCCCTCCGCCTGGACGCCGGGCTGCGAGCCGGGCGTGAACTGCCCCGCCTTCCTCGTCGGCGACAGCTGGGCCAGGGACTGTGGCGTGTAGTCCGTCTCGCTGCGCACCGTGGGCTCGCCGGCCCGGAACGGCGTGGCGGCGGGGCCGGCGGGGCCGGGATTCGTCGGTCGCGACATCGCCGTGTCCGCGACGCCGCTGTCGGCCTGCTGCTCCCGGGTGAACTGGTTGACGCCGAGCCCGACCGCCGCGATCGACACCGCGGCGAGCGCGACCGGGCCGGCCACCCGGGACCAGCGGCGGCGCCGTCGGCCCGGCCCCGTGGTCCCGCCACGGCCGGGATCCGCCCGGGGTACGCCGGCGGGACGTCGCCCGGTCCCGCCGAGCGGCTGTGTCGGCACCCCGCCCGGCGTGCCCGCCCCCGGCTCGGCCGGTATCGGGTCGTCACCCGGGTCGGGCAGGGGGGCGGTCGCCAGGGCCGCGAGGAGGCGGTCGGTGACGTCCGCGGGCATCTCCGGCGCGGGCGCGGCCCAGGCGGCCAGGTCGGCGCGTACGCCCGCCACGGCGGGAGCCAGCAGCGCGTACGCCGCCGCCCAGGCCTCGTCCTCGTCGACCAGGCGGGCCACGACCGCCTCGTCCGGGGTGCCGTCGAGCGCCCCGCCGACATAGTCGGCGAGCAGGTCGTGGTCGACCTCTCCGAACCCCCGGGCCGTCACGCGTCCTCCTGGTGGGCACCCTGCCGAGACCGTCCCGACCCTGATCGGACGCCCTCGGGCGGCCCCGGGTTCCCTCGGGTGACGGCCGGCACGTCCGGACCCGCCGCCGGGGCGGGCTGTGACGCCGTCCGTTCCCGCGACGACTCCTGCTGTTGCGGTGAACCCTGCTGTTGCGGCGACTCCCGCCGCTGCGGTGCGGCTCCGGGACGGAGGTGTCCGAGCTGCGCCGCCAGGCGGGCCCGGCCCCGGGCGCACCGGCTCTTGACCGTCCCCTCGGCGACGCCGAGGATCCTGGCCACCTCGGCCACCGGATAGCCCTGCACGTCGACCAGGATCAGCGCCGCCCGCTGCTCGGCCGGCAGCCCGGCGAGGGCCTGGCGGACGACGAGCGCCGTGTCGTGGTCCTGGACGGGCGCCGCGGGCTCCACGCCCCCGGTGGCGGAGTCCGGACCGCCGTCCCGGACCCCGTCCGGCAGCGGCACCGTGGGATGCGCCTGCCGGCGGCGGATCCGGTCCAGGCAGGCGTTCACGACGATCCGGTGCAGCCAGGTGGTGACCGCAGACTCGCCCCGGAACCGGCCGGCGGCGCGGTGCGCGGACAGCAGCGCGTCCTGCAGGGCGTCGGCGGCCTCCTCGCGGTCGCCGAGCGTGCGCAGGGCCACCGCCCAGAGCCGGTCGCGGTGCCGGTGGAAGAGCTCGGTGAAGGCGTACCGGTCGCCGGCCACGTGGGCGTGCAGGAGCTCGACGTCCGTCGCAGGCACCGACGCCGCGACCGGTGGGCCGCTCGCTCCGCCCACCGGCCCGCCGGTCGTCCGTCTGCCGCCTTCGCCCATCACCACGTCCGTCGGACGGGGTGGCCGGGGCGTGGCGGTCGGCTCACGACCCGTGGACCGTGATCTCCTGGACGCCGAGCTTGTAGCCGCCGTCGCTCGGCGGCAGCTCGGTGATCCAGAACAGCAGGTAGCGGTATTTCGTGTCGGCGTCGAAGCCGTTGAAGGTCATCTTGGTGCCGTCGTGCTCCTCGAACGGCTGTCCGATCAGATTGCCCTTGTATGCGGCGTAGAGCTGGCCGTCGCCCTTGGACGAGGAGGGCGGGTTGGACGTTCCGGTCAGCAGCCGCGCGGAGGCGCCCCGGGCGGAGAGGAGCACCTGCACGGACTTGACGGTGTGCTCGCCGCCGAGGTCGATCCAGACCCCCATGCCCTGCTTGATGTTGCCGAAGTTGGCGTGCCCGACGTAGGTCTGGGTCTCCCAGCCCTTGTCCTCGTCGCCGTCGTGCACCCGCTCGGCGTTCCGCAGCTCCTCCCGATCACCCTTCGGATCGTCGATGATCCGCGCGGCGCTGATCTTCAGCTCCCGGACCGCGGCGGCGGCCGGCGTCGCCCCGTCGGCCGGCGGGTTGGACGAGGGCGCGGCGACCGGGTTGGTCCGCGGGCTCTCGTCGCCGCCGCCGCGCAGGGCGCTGATGCCGATCAGCAGGCCGACCAGGGCCACCGCCAGCAGGCCGGCGATGCCGATGGCGACCTTGCGGCCGCCGGCCGCCGCCAGCGGGGACGGCTCGTCGCCGGTGTCGGCGGCGAAGCGCAGCGGGCCGCTGTTGTCGAGGAACTGCTCGTCGGCCGGCACGTCGAGCCGGGCCAGCTCGGCGGCGAGCACGTCCGACGAGGGCGGCGCGATCTCGGCGTCGAGCAGGTCCATGGTGAGGTCGTCGAGGTACGCCGGCACGCCCGCCCGGACCTGCCGGGGAGCGGCGATCCTGCCGTCGGCGTCGCGGACGGCGTCGGGGATGGCGGCCCGGCCGTGGCCGGCGGTCGCGCCGCGCAGCGGAGCCTCGGCGTGCGGCCAGTGCCCGGTCAGGGCGAAGTAGAGGATCCCGCCGACCGCGCGGACGTCGCTCTGCTGGGTGTCGTCGCCGTCGGTGCGCGCGTCGGCCAGCACGACCCGGCCGTCATCGCTGATCATCACCGTGCCGGGGTGGACGTTGCCGTGCACCATGTCGGTGGCGTGCACGGCGGCGAGGGCGCTGGCGACGGCGTTGCCGATGGTGGTGGCCCGGGCCGGGTCCAGCGGGCCGTCGGCGGCCAGCTCGCGCAGGGACTGCCCGTCGACCCACTCGCGCACCACGTACGCCCGATCGGCCTCGTCGATCGCGTCGTAGACGCCGACCAGGTTGGGGTGGATGACCCGGCTGGCGGCGACGGCCCCCTGGAGCATCTCGGTGGCGGAGTCGCCACCCGGGTAGCGCAGCACGACCGCGACAGGGCGGCGCAGGATGACGTCGACGCCCCGCCAGACCAGCCGACCCGCGCTGTCGTTGTTGATGTGCTCGACCAGCTCGTAACGCTCGGCGAGGATCTCACCGGCCGTGGGAGCACCGAAGGTCATGACCTGCGGAGCGCTCTCCTCCGCCTCCTGACCCTCGCCGACCTGGGTCACCCGTCCTCCCTCGGTGATCGTGTCGATCGATGGACCCGCGCTGCTGGGCA
Organism: Micromonospora citrea; assembly: GCF_900090315.1. Classification (NCBI taxonomy): domain Bacteria; kingdom Bacillati; phylum Actinomycetota; class Actinomycetes; order Micromonosporales; family Micromonosporaceae; genus Micromonospora; species Micromonospora citrea. Next base: position 3,550,549 of record NZ_FMHZ01000002.1, read on the forward strand.
TGTGGCTTCCCGCTCTGCCTTCGAAGGAACCGGCCGACCGGTGTCGACGCGGAGCGTCGGCGCCTGCCGTACCCGTCGAGAGCGACCTTACCCGGGTTGGCCGTCTCCCCGACATGTCATCTTCGCGCCGCTCTCGGCCCGGGCTGCCGGCAGGTGATCGACTTGTCCGGTTACGACCGTTGTCAGCCACGTTGCTGGCACATGTACTAGCCAATCTAGAGGTTGACCGCAAGTGCCCGCCGGTGGGGCCGGGCCGGTGTGCCGGCGACGCCGACGTCCGCCGGCTTTCCCCCCGGCCGTGCCGCCCATACTCAGCCGTACGGCTGGTTATCCACAGGGCCGTCCGGCGGCTGAGCGGCGAATCGCGAAGTTATCCACAGGCGCATCCCCAGGCTGGTGATCCTCGTTCACAGAGCGTGTGGACCATCCACCGGGCCGCCGGCGGCCTCCGTCAGCGGCCCAGCCGGCGGCGGACCATCCCCACCACCTCGGTGATCTCGCCGATCCGCAGCGCCATCGCCAGCCCGAGGTACGTCCCGCCGATCACCGCGCCGCCGACCACGAGCTGGACGATGGCCTCCAGGCGGGTCGGCGTGTCGTCGCCGGGCAGCAGCTTGACCACGATCAGGCCCGCCACCGCCGCGCCGAGCGCCGCGACCACCACCCGGCCGAGGGTACGCATGATCCCGCCGAGCCCGATCCGGCCGACCCGGGGCCGGAGCAGCCAGGCCGAGGCGATCGCGGCGGCCACGTACGAGACCGTGTTTCCGATCATCATGCCGGCGCCGGCGAAGCTCGCCGAGAAGGCCACGAAGAGCACGACCTGCACCCCGATGCGCAGGGCCACCACCGGAATGTTGATCAGCGCCGGCGTGCGGGTGTCGGGCAGCGCGTAGAAGGCGAAGGTGAACAGCTGGCTCACCGCGAAGGGCACCAACGCCAGCGCGGCGGCCAGCAGCACCACGGAGGTGGCGGCGGCGTTGTCCTCGTTGAAGGCGCCGAACCGGAACAGGGTGAACGCGATCGGGGTGGCGAGGACGGCGTAGCAGACCGCGATCGGCGCGAGCACCGCGGTCACCGTCCGGGTGCCCCGGGACAGGTCGGCGGCGAGGTCGGCGTACCGGCCGTCGGCGGCGGCGGCGCTCATCCGGGGCATCAGCGCGGTGATGATCGAGACGGCGATGATGCCGTGCGCCATCATCAGCAGCAGGAAGACGTTGTTGTAGATCAGCGGGCCGGCGGCGTTCTCCCGGCCGGCCCGGTTCAGCAGGTTGAACAGCACGATCAGGCCGATCTGGCTGACCGCGACGTAGCAGAACATCCAGGCCCCGAGCCGGCCCAGCTCGCGCAGCCCGAGCTCCCGGAAGTCGAACCGGAACCTCCACCGGAAGCCGACCTTGCGCAGCGCCGGCAGCAGGCCGGCGACCTGGATCGCCACGCCGAGCAGGGTGCCGCCGCCGATCAGCAGGATCCGCCCGGCGGTCATCTCGCCCGGCTGCACGATCTCCGCGCCGAAGACCGCGATGTAGAGCCCGGCGGTGGCGATCACCACGAGGTTGTTGAGGATCGGCGCCCACATCGGGGCGGCGAAGTGCCCCCGGGTGTTGAGCACCGCGCTGATCAGCGCGCTGAGCCCGGAGAAGAAGATGATCGGCAGCATCAGGCGACTCAGCGCCGTGACCAGAGCCGAGTAGTCGTTCGTCGACTCGCCGCTGCCGTAGAGCCAGGTCAACTGCGTGGCGAAGAGGACGGCGAGCAGGGCCGCCGCGCCGAGCGCGAGCACCGCGAGGGTGAGCAGCCGCTGGGTGTACGCCTGGCCGCCGTCGGCGTCGGCCTTGCGCCGGCGCACCAGCACCGGGATCAGCACGCTGGTCAGCACGCCACCGAGCAGGAACTCGTAGACCATCCCGGGCAGGATCTGCGCCGTGGTGTACGCGTCACCGACCAGCGCGCCGCCGAGCGCCGCCGCGATCACCAGGTTGCGCAGGAAGCCCGTACCCCGGCTGACGAGGCTGCCGATGGCCATCACCGCGCTGTTGGTCGCGGCGCTGGCCTCGCCCACCTGCTCCTGCGGCGGCGCGGTCGACTCCATGGCCGGCTGGTTCAGCGGCTCGGCGGAGATGAACGTGGCGCCGTCCGACGGCCGGCCGGGCGCGGCGCCGCCCTGTGCGGCGTTCGCGCTGCGGTAGAGACCGCCGCTCATCTTGCGCCTCCAAGGCAGAGGGGTAGGTCCGAGCCGGGCACGGCCCGCACGTCACAGACGATAGTCAACGGCCACCCGTTACCCGCGCCCGGCGGACCGCATCCCCGCCGGGACCGATAGTCTGGCGCTCCCATGTCCGAAGCCTCCGCTCCCCACGCCGCCGACCGCCGCGAGCTCACCGCCGCGCAGCGCAACGCCGTCGCCGAACTGCTCCGCGTCTCCCCGGTCGCCGACGAGCTGGGCCGCCGGTTCGCCCGGGCCGGCCACGAGCTGCACCTGGTGGGCGGCTCGGTACGCGACGCCCTGCTCGGCCGCCTCGGCGACGACCTCGATTTCTGCACCGACGCGCACCCCGACGAGACCCTGCGCGTCGTGCGCGGCTGGGCCGAGTCGATCTGGGAGACCGGCCGCGAGTTCGGCACCATCGGGTGCCAGCGCGACGGGCTGCGGCTGGAGATCACCACCTTCCGCGCCGAGTCGTACGACCAGGTCAGCCGCAACCCCGTCGTCGAGTACGGCACCGACCTCGCCGAGGACCTGCGGCGGCGCGACTTCACCATCAACGCGATGGCGGTCAGCCTGCCCGAGCACCGCTTCACCGACCCGCACGGCGGCCTGGACGACCTCGCCGCGAAGGTGATCCGCACCCCGGGCACCCCGGCGGAGTCGTTCGGCGACGACCCGCTGCGGATGCTGCGCGCGGCCCGGTTCGCCGCACAGCTGCGCTTCGCGGTGCATCCCGAGACGTACGCGGCGATGACCCGGATGGCCGGCGACCTGGACCGGATCACGGCCGAGCGGATCCGTGACGAATTCACCAAGCTGCTCTGCGGCGCCGACCCGATCACGGGTCTGCGGCTGCTGGTCGACACCGGTCTCGCCGAGCGCTTCCTGCCCGAGCTGACCGGGCTCAAGCTGGAGATCGACGAGCACGCCCAGCACAAGGACGTCTACGAGCACACCCTCACGGTGGTCAGCAACGCCGTCTCGTACGAGACGGAGGGGCCGGACTTCATCCTGCGGATGGCCGCGCTGATGCACGACGTCGGCAAGCCGGCCACCAAGGCGGTCGGCACGGACGGCCGGGTCAGCTTCCACCACCACGAGGTGGTCGGCGCCCGGCTGACGAAGGCCCGGATGAAGGCGCTGCGCTACCCGAAGGAGATCACCTCCAAGGTCACCGCACTGGTCGCACTGCACCTGCGCTTCTACGGCTACGGCCGGGGCGAGTGGACCGACTCGGCGGTGCGCCGCTACGTCGCCGACGCCGGCGACCTGCTGCCGCGCCTGCACAAGCTGACCCGTTCGGACTGCACGACCCGCAACCGCCGCAAGGCGGCCCAGCTCGCCGCGGACTACGACGCGCTGGAGGAGCGGATCGCCCGGATCGCCGCCGAGGAGGACCTGGCGAGGGTCCGGCCCGACCTGGACGGCAACGCGATCATGGAGCTGCTCGGCGTGCCGCCGGGGCCGGTGGTCGGCCGGGCCTGGAAGCACCTCAAGGAGCTGCGACTGGAGCGCGGACCGCTGGACCGCGACGAGGCCGAGGCGGAGCTGCTGCGCTGGGCCCGCGACGAGGGCATCGTCGGCTAGTCCGGGCCGTGGTGGCCGCCGAGCCGGGGCTCGGGCGGAGGGTCGTATGACGACGCTGTCGAGCTGAGTCGTCTGTGACATCAGGCATCGTCCGGGCCGCTCCGGCACCGGCCGGCGGTGAATCGTCTGCGACATCAGCTCGACAGCGGCCCCGAGTGTGGATCCTCGCCGACGGACACCGTGACGATCCTGGTTGCGCCAGCGGTTACCCGATCATCGGTTGAAGACGAAGCACTGGGTAGGTCCGACCCAACCGTACGAGCAGGGCGCCGCCCTATGGCGGGGACGGCGCCCTGTCGTGCTCAGCGGACCGACCGCTGCCCGGGTGGCGTCAGCGGGTCTCGACCGCCGTGCCGTCGACCGGCGGCTTGCCGTTGCCGGGAGCCGACGCCGCCGAGCCGAGCTTCGCCAGCAGGCCGGCCAGGTCGATGCCGGTCAGGTCGCTGCCGAGCTGGAGCCCCTGGGCGACGTTGCCCGCCACCGACTTCGTCAGGGACGAGGCGCCGTCGGTCGAGATGACGGTCATCTTGTCGATCGCGCCGATCGGGGCGCTGGCCGCCTCGACGACCTGCGGCAGCACCTTGACCAGCAGGTCCAGCACGGCGGCCTCGCCGTACGCCGCGAAGGCCTCGGCCTTGCGGGCCATCGCGTCGGCCTCGGCCTGGCCCTTGGCCAGGATGGCTGCGGCCTCGGCCGCACCCTCCCGCTCGACCGCCTCGGCGATGGCGGAACGCCGGCGCTGCTCGGCCTCACCCTCCTTGGCGCCCTCGATCGCGTTGGCCTCGGCCAGCGCGGCCCGGCGGGCCCGCTCGCCCTCACCGGTGAGTTTGGCCTGCTCGGCGGCGGCCTGGGCGGCCGCGATGACGGCCTGACGTTGCGCGTCGGCGTTCAACACGGCCGCGTTGCGGGCCGCCTCGGCCTCCTGCTCCACCTTGTAGCGGGCGGCGTCGGCCGGCTTGCGCACCTCGGTGTCGAGCTGACGCTGCTTGAGTTCGGCGTTGCGCTCAGCCACCTTCTGCTGCTCGGAGAGGATCGCCTGGTCCCGCTCGGCCTGGGCGAGCGGCCCAGCCGCCGCCGACCTGGCCTTGGCCGCGTCGATCTCGGCCTGGATGGCGGCCTGCTTGAGCGACAGGTTCCGGTTGGCCTCGGCGATGGCCTCCTCGGCGAGCAGCCGCTCCTGCTCGGCCTGCTGGCGGGCGCGCGCCTCGGCGATCGCCGCGTCCTTGAGCACCCGGGCCGCCTCCGGCCGGCCCAGGTCCTGCAGGTAGGAGCCCTCGGTCAGGATGTCCTGGAGCTGGAAGGTGTCCAGCACCAGGCCCTGGTTGGTCATCGAGTGCTCGGCCTCCTCGGCGACCGCGCTGGCGAACGCAGCCCGGTCTCCGATGACCTCCTCGACGGTGAGCCGGCCGACGATCGAGCGCAGCGCGCCGGCGAGCACCTCCCGCGTGAAGTCCTCGATCTCGTCCTGCTGGTGCAGGAAGCGCTGGGCGGCGGCCCGGATCGCGTCCTCGGTGCCGCCGACCTTGACGATCGCGACGCCGTGCAGGTCGGCGCGGATGCCCTGCTTGCTGACCGCGCCGTGGATGTCGACGTTGATCCGGCGGCTGGACAGGTCGAGCGACTGGAGCTTCTGCACCACGGGCAGGACGAAGACCGAGGCGCCGAGCACGACCTTCTGCCCGGACATGTCGGTCGACCTGCCGCCGTCGGCGGTCTGGGTGGTGCGGCCCTTGCGGCCGGTGACGATGAAGGCCTCGTTCGGGCCGGCGACCTTGATCCGGGAGAGCACGAAGAGCACGAGCAGGAGGACGAGGAGGACCGCGCCGCCGATGGCGATGAGCAGGGGCATGTGACCGTCCTGTGTTCTATGAGGGGGTTCAGTAGGTTTCGACGTGCACGCTGGTCTCGCTGAGCGCCTCGACCACGAAGATCTGGGCGCCGACCGGGATCGGCCGGTCGGCGCGGGCGTTGAGCTTGACCGGCTGGCCGGCGACCCGGACCCGGACCTCGCCGTAACCGTCGGCGGGGACCGGGGTGACGACGAGGCCGAGGGCGCCGACCAGGTGGTGCCGGGTGGGGGTGGGGTCGGTGCGCATGTCGCGGGCCGCCCGGCTCAGCCGGGACGCCGCCCACGCGGTGGGCACGCCCGCGACGACGCCGCCGGCCACCGCCGCCGCGATCATCGCGGGGGTACGCCCACCGAGCAGTTCGTTGACGATCGCGGCGCCGAAGCCGAGCGCGCCCGCGAACCCGGCGACCGCCTCCACCGACACCGGGCCGTCGAAGTCCGGGTTGCCGAGGTGGAACAGCTCGGTGCCGAGCAGGGCGAACGCGAGCACCGCGACGCCCGCTCCGCCGATGATGAGGAAGATCAGTGTCCCCGTGGCCACGCCCGGCACGGTATCGACACCGCGCAACGTGCCATCACCGAACCGCAGGTGAGCGCGCTCGGGTCCCGCCGACGGCGCCTACCTCGTGGGCGGGCCGGCCGGTGCACGCCGACGGGGCGGCGCAGGCCGACGCGGTGTCGGCGTGCGCCGCCCCTGGGCGGAACGAGCTGCTGGAGGGGCGTGGCGCCCCTCGGCGTGCCAGCGGTGTCGCGCTCAGGCGAACATCTCGCCGAGCATCTCGGGGTCGATGGCGATGGGAGCGGGACGGTATGCGGGCGGCTGCGCGCCCGTCAGCTCGCGTACCAGGAAGTCCCAGGCGCGCTTGCGGACGTAGTGCAGGCAGTCGATGAAGGTGTGTTCGGCGCCGGGCACGATGAGCAGCTCGAAGTCCTTCTCGGCGGCGATCAGCCGGTCGGCCAGCCGCAGCGTCTGGTCCGGGTGGACCTGGTCGTCCAACGCGCCGTGGACGAGCAGCAGCCTGCCCGCCAACCGGTCCGCCCGGTCCACGTTCGAGGAGCGGGCCCAGGCCTCGGGGTTGTCCGCGCCGTCATAGGCCTCCACGAAGCCCAGGTTGAAGTGGCGGGCGTCGTGCGAGCCGGCGAGGGCGACGCCCGCCTTGTAGACCTCGGGGAAGTCGAGCATCGCCCGTACGGCGGCGAACCCACCGCCGGAGTGGCCGAACGTCCCCACCCGGTCCAGGTCCATCCACGGGCGGGTCCGGGCCAGCTCCCGCAGCGCCGCGACGTGGTCGGCCAGGCCGCCCGCGTCGGCCAGGTGGCCGTACGAGGCGTCGTGGAAGGACTTGCTCCGCCCCGGGGTGCCTCGCCCGTCGAGCGCGATCACCACGAAGCCCAGGGCTGCGAGAGGCTCCGCGTCGAGGCCCATCCCGCCGGGGTCGAAGCCGGGGGCGACCCGGGCGACCTGCGGGCCGGGATAGAGGGTGTCCACTACCGGGTAACGCCGGGAGGGGTCGAACCCCCGCGGCCGGTACAGCACCCCGTAGACGTCCGTAACCCCGTCGGCCGCCTTGACGCGGAACCGTTCCGGCGGCGTCCAGCCGGTGGCGGCGAGCCCGGTGATGTCGGCGCGCTCCAGCTCGACCAGCACCTGCCCGGTCCAGTCCCGGACGCGGGACACCGGCGGGGTGTCGACCGAGGAGGCGGAGTCGATGAAGTACCCGGCGTTCTCCGGCATCGTGACGACGTGGTCCAGGCCGTCGTCGGTCAGCGTGGCGAAACCGGAGCCGTCCAGACCGACCCGGCACACCGTGCGCCGGTACGGGTCCTCGTCGACCAGCCCGGAGGCGGTGAAGTAGACGACCCGCCGGGCCTCGTCGACGTGCAGGATCTGCCGCACCGCCCACTGCCCGGCGGTGACCTGCCCGAGCAGCGCCCCGGTGTGCAGGTCGTAGCGATAGAGGTGACCCCAGTCGTCCCGCTGCGAATACCACAGCACCTCGTCGGCCAGCACCCGCACGATCGGCGGCTCGTACGCCCACTGGTTGGGCTCCACGCGGGTGGGGCCGGTCTCGCTGATCACGGTGGTGACCTCGCCGGTGCCCGGGTCGAGGCGGCGCAGGGTGAGCGTGCGTCGGTCGCGGGGCTGGTCGAGGTAGTACACCGCCGAGCCGTCCTGAGCCCACCAGGCCCACCTGGTCGCGATCGGCGACATCTGCGGCATGAGCAGCGGCTCGGCCTGTGCGCGGACCATCGTGCCCTCGGCCACGTCCAGCACGACCAGTTCCGCCCGCGGCACGTTCTCGTCCCCGGGGTACGCGTACCGCTGGGTGCGCAGCAGGGGCGCGTCGCCGTCGGCGGGCCTGGCCTCGACGAGGTGGGTCTGCCGGACGCCGCGTTCGTCGGTTCGATGCGTCAGCACCTTGGTCGAGTCGGGCGACCAGGCCACCACGGGCGGCAGGTGCGGCAGGCCGAACTTGCGCAACAGCGTGCCGTTGCTCGTGCAGTCCGGTCCGGAGCCGTACCGGTGGTCGGGCTCGCCGTCGGTGGTCAGCGCCCACTCGCGGCCGTCGACCAGCGAGCGCGCCCAGAGGTCGTGCCCCCGCAGCGACACCGCGACCTTGCGGTCGGGTGAGGGCACCTCCAGCGGGTTGCCCGGCGGCGTGGCCTTGGCCCGCTCGCAGGAGTAGCCGTCCAGCTCGCAGCGCCAGTGCTCGCCGTACGCGTCGAACTCCACGGCGTTTCCGGCCAGCTCGATGGCCATGAACGGCAGGGCCTCCGGGTCGACCTCCTGCCCGGTGGCGGTGGCGAGAGCGGCGGCGAGCCGGGCGTGGTCGAACGCCGGGCGGCGGGTGCCCGCCGTCGGGTCGACCAGCACGAACCGCCTGCCGACGCCGTTGCTCACGGCGTACCAGAAACGGGCGCCTCCGTCGATCCATCGCGGTCTGACCCTGTCGCCCACGACGAGTTCGCCAGGGCGGGCGGACCGGCGCAGGAGCCGCTCGGCGGCCTGATAGTCCTGGCTGGTTGTCATCTGGTTGTCCTTCCTCAGGTCGGTGCGGGCACGGGGGGTGCCCGGTGGTGCCGTCACGGCTGATGTGACGAGGAGGCGGCGTGAGCGAGGTGCCGGGCGTCGTGCGGGCCGGCCGCTGTCCGCGCGGTCAGGGATCGGGCGAGGGGTGTCGCCGTCGTCGTCGTGGACCCTGGCGGTCGGGGCGTCGGCTTCAGCGGCTGCGGGCGGTGATGTCGCCGACGGCGGTGGTCGCGTGGATGGTCAGGTCGGCGGCTCCGCCGGTGTTCGTGAGCGCGTTGTGGATCCGGCCGAGGGTGGTGCCGGCGTCCAGGGCGGCGGAGACGCCGTGGGCGGCGTCGACCGACACGTCGCCGGCCTGGGTGCGCAGCACGACCGTGCCGCGCACGGCCTCGGCGATCCGGATGTCGCCCTTCGCGGTGCTGATCTCCCCGGGGCCGTTGAGGCGGCCGATCGTGACGTCGCCGGCGGAGGTGGTGAGGCGTACGCTGGCGGCCTCGTCGATCTTGATCGCGCCGTGCGCGCCCTCGAAGACGACGTCGCCGAACCGTCCGACGGCCCGGAACTCGGCGCTCGCCGCCTTCGCCTCGATCCGGGAGTCGGCGGGCAGCTGGACCGTCACCTCGACGGATCCGGTGTTGCCGAGGATCTGGTTCTTGGCCGGCGTCACGATCCGCAGGACGCCGTCGCCGTGTTCGACCCTGGTCTGCTCCGCCGCCTTCACGTCGCGGCTCTTCGCCGGGTCCGCGGGCAGCACCTCGACCGTGGTGTCGGGTCGGTCGGCGGCGATGAACCGGACGTGCCCGGCAGGGATGTCGAGGACGGCGGAGACGGGGGTGGGGGTGTCGAACGTCTGCATCGTGTGCTCCTTCGGGCCTTGTTTCCGATGTGCGAAACGCTACGTTGCGTTCGGGGATCGGGCAACAGCTTCGTTGCGAACAACCGATGTAATGCCAGGTAGAAGCCTCGAAATCGTTGCAACAGTTCGGAATTCAAGGCAACGAGCCGGGAAGGTTTCGTTGCATTGACCTCGCGATGAACGCTATGGGGGTGGTGTCGGCGACGGCCGTCGGTCCGCCTGGTCCGCTCATGGTCGCGCCGTTGCCGGACGGCGCGCCGACCGAATCTTGCTGTTGACAAGATTGGCCCCACCGGCCAATCTTGACACCGACAAGACGGAGGTGCCCATGTCCTCGGCGACCCTGACCACCGCCGGCATCCTGCTGATCACCGTCGTGACGGTGGCGTACGGCGGCCTGACCCTGCTCATGCACCTGGCCCGGCGCAAGGCCGGCTACCTCGACAACCCCGTCCGCCGGGGACTGTGGACCGCCGGCCACGCGCACGCGGGGGTGCTGGTCCTCTTCGCGCTGGTCGTGCTGCCCTACGTCGACCACGCCGACGCGTCCGGCGGCATCCGCACGCTCATCCGGGCCCTGTTCGTGGCCGCGCCGATCCTGATGCCGCTCGGCTTCTTCCTCTCGGTGGTCCGCCCGCAGGACACGAAGCCCAACAGGCTGATCTGGCTGGCCGTGGCCGGCGGCGCCAGCCTCAGCGCCGGCGCCCTGCTGCTCGGCTTCACCCTGCTCTGAGCCGCCGGCACCGATCGGGGCGCGCGAGGCTCGGGCGGCGGTGTCGGCCCACCGGGGACAATGGATGCATGCGCTGGACCGTGCTCGACTCCCCGATCGGTGAGTTCTCCGTCGCCACCGACGGGGCGAACGTGTGCCGCACCCGCTTCGGCCGGGTCGAGGGGGCCGCCGAGGAACCGGGCGACGAGACGGCCCGACAGGCGGTGACGGAGCTGCGGGCATACTTCGCCGGCGAGCTGACCGAGTTCGCGGTGCCGCTGGCGGTGCCGGGCGGCTCGGCCTTCGAGCGCGGCGTCTGGCGGGAGATGACCCAGATCCCGTACGGGGAGACGCTCACCTACGGCGAGGTGGCCCGGCGGCTCGGCGATCCCGGCGCCGCCCGCGCCGTCGGGGTGGCCTGCAACCGCAACCCGATCCCGGTGATCGTGCCCTGCCACCGGATCGTCGGGGCGGGCGCCAAGCTGGTCGGCTTCGGTGGCGGGCTGGAGCGCAAGGTCACCCTCCTGGAGTTGGAGGCCGGCGTCGCCCTGCGGCGCGCGTGGTCCTGACGCCGCCGGGCACACGACGACAGACGCGCCGAGGGCCAGGTCCCCGCGGACCCGGCCCTCGGCGGTGCTGGTGGTCAGCGCGTCAGCGCTCGACCTCACCGGCGATGAACGCCTCGACGGCGGCGTGCGCGTCGTGGTCGGCGTACTGCACCGGCGGGGACTTCATGAAGTACGACGAGGCCGACAGGATCGGGCCGCCGATCTTCCGGTCCAGCGCGATCTTCGCGGCGCGGACGGCGTCGATGATGACGCCGGCCGAGTTCGGCGAGTCCCACACCTCGAGCTTGAGCTCGGCGTTGAGCGGGGTGTCGCCGAAGGAACGACCCTCCAGGCGGATGTACGCCCACTTGCGGTCGTCCAGCCACGGCACGTGGTCCGACGGGCCGATGTGCACGTCGCTCTTGCTCATCTCGTGCGGGATCTGGGACGTCACCGACTGGGTCTTCGAGATCTTCTTCGAGACCAGGCGGTTGCGCTCCAGCATGTTCATGAAGTCCATGTTGCCGCCGAAGTTGAGCTGGTACGTGCGCAGCAGCTCGACACCGCGGTCCTCGAAGAGCTTCGCCAGGGCGCGGTGCACGATCGTGGCGCCGACCTGGCTCTTGATGTCGTCACCGACGATCGGCAGACCCGCGTCCTCGAACTTCTTCGCCCACTCGGGGTCGGAGGCGATGAAGACCGGCAGGGCGTTCACGAACGCGCAGCCGGCGTCGATCGCGGCCTGGGCGTAGAACTTGTCGGCCTGCTCGGAGCCGACCGGCAGGTAGGAGACGACGACGTCGACCTGCGCGTCGCGCAGCGCCTGCGCCACGTCGACCGGGGTGGCGTCGGACTCCTCGACGATCTCGCGGTAGTACTGGCCCAGACCGTCGAAGGTCGGGCCGCGCTGGACGGTGACGCCGGTCGGCGGCACGTCGCAGAGCTTGATGGTGTTGTTCTCGCTGGCGACGATCGCCTCGGCGAGGTCCATGCCCACCTTCTTGGCGTCCACGTCGAACGCCGCGACGAACTGCACGTCCGAGACGTGGTAGTCGCCGAAGGTGACGTGCATGAGACCCGGGACGCGGTCGTTCGGGTCGGCGTTCCGGTAGTACTCCACGCCCTGTACGAGGGACGAGGCGCAGTTACCCACACCGACGATGGCGACGCGGACGGAGCCCATAGCGTCTGCCTCCTTCTTCTTCATCACGGCCGCTCTTTCCTGGACTCTCCAGGCGGAGGCGGGCTGTTGTCTTCTCGTCGGCCGCCGGCCGTCCCGGTTGCCGGGACCGTCGGGGCACGGCCGGAGCGCTCGTTGGCGATGAGCTCCTCCAGCCAGCGGACCTCGCGCTCACAGGCTTCCAGGCCGTGGCGCTGCAGTTCCAGCGTGTACGCGTCGAGGCGCTCGGCCGCCCGGCCCAGCACGTCGCGAAGCCCTTCGCGACGCTCCTCGATCTTTCGCCGGCGACCCTCGAGGATGCGGAGTCGGGTCGCCTGGTCGGTGCGGGCGAAGAACGCGAAGTGCACCCCGAAGCCCGTGTCGTCGTACGTCTCGGGCCCGGCCTGTGCGATGAGTTGGGCGAAGCGTTCCTTGCCCTCCGCGGTGATTTTGTAGACCACCCGACCTCGTCGGCTGGTCAGCGCGGGAACCTCCTCGGCGGTGGCGGGTGTCTCGGCGGCCTCGGCGATCCACCCCGCCGCCTGCAGCCGACGCAGGGTCGGGTAGAGCGAGCCGTAGCTGATCGCCGCCCTGATCGCGCCGAGCTTGGCGGTCAACTCCTTGCGCAGCTCATAGCCGTGCATCGGAGACTCCTGCAGGAGGCCGAGGATGGCGAGTTCGAGCACGGGCCATCCTCTCTGTACCCTCTACGCGGAGCGGTAACCGCCGCGATGTATCGGACCGATACATCGCACGCTAGCGGATCACTGTGATCAGGGCAAACCCCCGCTCCGAGGTCCTGTCGTCACTCATCGTCACCGTGGTCGCCTCGCCCGGCGAGACGGCGTACCCTTCTGCGCATGCGTACGCAGCGCCAGGTGGTCGACTTCTCGCTCCGGAGGAGAGCGGTGCTGCGCGAACTCCTCGCCGGCCGGGTCGGCACGTACGACGTCTGCGACGCGTCGCCGTACCTGAAGAACGCCGCTCGCTTCCACGGAGAGCCCACCGACGAGCGGTGCCCGATCTGCCGGAGCGAGAACCTGACGCGCGTCCACTACATTTACGGCGACGAACTCAAGCAGTCGGCCGGTCAGGCCCGGACGCTCGCCGAGTTGCCCGTACTGGCGATGACGCTGCGTGAGTTCCAGGTCTTCGTGGTGGAGGTGTGCCTCGGCTGTGACTGGAACCATCTCGTCGAGCAGTACCTGCTCGGCCGGGACGGGCTGGCCGGGGACCCGGAGGACGGGTCGGAGCAGGGCGCGGTGGGCGGCGCGGCCGCCTCGGGCACCGGCGGGGCCGGTCGACGGAGGCGAGAGGCGCAACGGTGATCCTGGCTGGATCGGCCGCCCCCGGTCAGCACCCGCACGCCCGGGGTGACCGACGGCTCGTTGGTCTGACAGGCCCGATTGATTCGTACATGACCCCGGTCGGTCGGCACGGACGTGCCGCTACTGTCGGGTGTCCCATCTCACGGCAAACCGGTGGCGGCGCAGCCGCGTCCCACCGCGACGGCAGGGTGTGAGGAATGAACTCGTACGGCGATCCCAGTTCCCCGCGCGGGCGGGCCCAGATTCCGGGCCAGCACGGCGACCCCGGCGGTGACGCCCGCGGGGGCGGCTGGTCGGCTGCCCAGGAGGGTACGGCACCGGCCGGCCGCGCCTCGGTCTCGCCCCGGGCTTCCGGTGGGCGCGCCTCGGTCGGCGGTTCGGCGGCCGTGCCACCGCGCGGCGGCTCGGCCTCGGCGGCCGTCCCGCCCCGTGCCGGCTCGGCCGCCGGTTCCGCCTCGGTGGGTTCCGCCTCCGTCGGTCGGGCCGCCCCCGGCCGGGCCTCGGCGCCGGTCTCGCCGGCGCCCGGCGCGGGCCGGGCGGGCGCGGGCCGCGCGTCGGTGCCGGTCTCCCCGGCCGTCGGCGGACCGGCCGGTCGGGCCTCGGTGGGTTCCGCCGCCGTGGGCGCCGCCTCGGCGGGTCGGGCGAGCGTCGGGTCGGCCGCCGTCGGTGGTGCCAGCGGCCGGGCCTCGGCGCGGGCGAGCGTCTCGCCCGTCTCGGGTGGCCCGGGCGGGCCCGGCGGGCCGACCGGTCCCGGCCGGCGCGGGCGCGGCGCGGGCGACCCGGCCAACGCGGCGCGGGCCAAGAAGCGCAAGCGGATCAACATGCTGATCGCCAGCTTCGCCGTCTTCATCATGCTCGCCGGCCTGGGCGTGGTCGGCTTCACCTACTACTCGACCAACGTCACGCTCCCGGACGAGGTGCCGCTGCCGCTCTCCACCACGATCCTCGCCAGCGACAAGAAGACCCAGGTGGCCCGGCTCGGCAACGAGAACCGCACCTTCGTCACGATCAAGGACATCCCGGAGTACGTCCAGCACGCCGTGGCGGCGGCCGAGGACCGCAACTTCTACAAGCACTCGGGCGTGGACTACAAGGGCATCGCCCGCGCGGCCTGGAACAACCTCACCGGCGGCGACAAGCAGGGCGCCTCGACGATCACCCAGCAGTACGCCCGCAACGCCATCGAGAACCTGAAGGACGACACGTACGCCCGGAAGGTGAAGGAGGCGATCTTCGCCTCGAAGCTGAACGAGAAGTACAGCAAGCCCGAGATCATGCAGCACTACCTCAACGTGATCTACTTCGGGCGCGGCGCGTACGGCATCGAGGCGGCGGCGCAGACCTACTTCGGCAAGTCGGCCAGCAAGCTCACGGTCGCCGAGGGCGCGGTGCTCGCGGCCCTGATCAAGCAGCCGGTGAAGAGCGAGACCCACCTGGGCTACGACCCGGCCGTCAACCCCGAGCAGGCCAAGGACCGGTGGAATTACGTGCTCGGCGGCATGGTCGAGGAGGGCTGGCTCAACGCCGCCGACCGGCCGACCGCGTACCCGAAGGTGCTGGCGCCGAAGAAGGACGGCAACGGCTTCGGCGTGAAGAGCCCCCGGGGCAACGTCGTCAACTACGTGCGCCAGGAGATGGAGCAGTGGGGGATCTGCTCCGACTCGGGTAAGCCGGGCAAGCCGACCTGCGTCGACGAGCTGCGTACCGGCGGTTACCGGATCGTCACCACGATCAACCCGAAGATGCAGAGTGCGCTGGAGGCGGCGGCCCAACCGGACCGGAAGGGGTCGGTGCTCAAGGGGCAGCCGAAGAACCTGATGGCCGCGGCGGTCTCCATCGAGCCGAAGTCCGGCCGGGTCCTCGCCTACTACGGCGGCGACAGCGGTGCCGACTTCGACTACGCGGGCAAGAACACCAACGCCAACGGCGACATCGTCGGCGGCCACCCGCCGGGCTCGTCGTTCAAGGTCTACACGCTGGCGGCTGCCATCGAGGCCGGCATCTCGGTCAAGTCGCGCTGGGACGCCACCCCGTTCAAGCCGGAGGGCTTCGCGAACAAGGTGCAGAACGCCGGCCGCGACGTCACGAAGACGTGCAACAAGTCCTGCACGCTGGAGGAGTCGACCATCCGCTCCTACAACGTGCCGTTCTTCCATCTCGCCGAGAAGATCGGTCCCGACAAGGTGGTCGCCATGGCGCGGCAGGCCGGCGTGAGCACGATGTGGACGGTCGACCCGCCGAAGCCGTACGACCTGGTCAAGGAGAAGCCGGAGAACCTCGCCCCGAGAAAGTTCGACCGGGTGGTCGGTTACGGCCAGTACCCGATCACCGTGCTCGACCACGCCAACGGGCTCGCCACCCTCGCCAACGACGGCGTCTACAACAAGGCGCACTTCGTCATCAGCGTGGAGAAGCAGAACGAGGACACCGGCAAGTGGGTGAAGGTGCCCGGGACCGGTGAGCAGCGCAAGCCGCAGCAGCGCATCAGACCGGAGGTCGCCAAGGAGGTGACCGCCGTGCTGAAGGAGATCCCGGAGGAGAACAACGCCAACCTGGCCGACGGTCGGGACGCGGCCGGCAAGACCGGTACCTGGGAACACAACGGCACCCCGCGCAACGCGCACGCCTGGATGGTCGGCTACGACGACAACCTCGCCACCGCCGTCTGGATCGGCAGCCGCGACCCGAAGAAACCGACCATCGTCGACGGTAGAGGGAACGACATCGGCGGTAGCAGCTTCCCGGCGGAGCTGTGGAAGCGGTACATGGACGACGCGCTGAAGGGCAAGGACAAGTCGGACCTGCCGAGCGTCACCGGCATCGGTGACGACAAGGCCGGCAACGGCGAGGCTCCGCCGCCGCCGGATCAGCCGGAACAGCCTGGTGGCCGGCCGGACTGCGGGCCGCTGGAGCTGCTCTGCCCGCCGGGTGGCAACAACGGCGGCGGGAACAACGGCGGCGGCACCGGCCCGGGTGGTGGCCCGACCGGACCCGCGACCCCGAACGAGCCGAGGCCGGGTGGCGGTGGCGGGCTGCTACCGAGCATCACCCCACGCCCGAGCGACGACTGAGCCACGAACGCCGCCGGCGGCCGGACGCCCTGTCCGGCCGCCGGCGGCGTTTCGCGTGACCGACGTGTCGGCTCCGGGACGGGACGCGGAGGCCGGTCGTACGGCAGGATGCACCTTCATGAGCACGCAGCCGACGCGAGGCATCGACGACGCCGGTGCCGCCGACCACCCGTCCCGGTCCGACGGCTTCGTCCGGGGCGTCTCCGGCCTCATCGGTGGTCCGCTGGGCGACCACGCCACCGCGCTCGACCGGCCCGCCGGGCGCGAGAACCGCTTCTGGACGGCGGCCCGGATCGTCCTGGCCCTGGTCTGCCTGACCCTGGCGCTGCACTGGGTGCAGAAGTCGCCCTGCCAGGACGGCGCCTGGCAGAACAACGTGCAGTACACCCGGTTCTGCTACACCGACGTGCTGGCGCTCTACTACGCCGAGCGGCTCAACGAGGGCGCGGTCCCCTACCGCGACCACCCCGTCGAGTACCCGGTGCTCACCGGGTACTTCATGGGCGCGCTCGGCCTGCCGGTGCACGCCCTCGGCGAGAACGACCCGGGGCTCAACCAGGCCATGTGGTTCTACAACCTGAACGCGCTGGTGCTCGGCGCGCTGGCGGTCGCCACGGTCGCGGTGATCCTCGCCCTGCGCCGCCGACGACCCTGGGACGCCGCGCTGTTCGCGCTCGCTCCCGCGCTGATGCTCACCGCCACGGTCAACTGGGACCTGCTCGCCATCGGCCTCGCCGCGTTCGGCCTGCTGGCCTGGGCACGCAGCCGGCCGTTGCCGGCCGGCGTCCTGCTCGGCCTCGCCGGGGCGGCCAAGATGTGGCCGTTGTTCGTCCTCGGCCCGATCCTGGTGCTGGCGCTGCGCGCCGGCCGGCTCCGCGCCGCCCTCACCGCCCTCGGCGCGGCCCTGGCGTCCCTGATCGCGGTGAACCTGCCGGTCGCCATTCCGTACCGGGAGAACTGGGACCGGTTCTTCGAGCTGAACTCGGAGCGCGCGATCGACTGGGGCACCCTCTGGTACATCGGGCGTCACCTGGACGGGAAGATCGGCAGCCCCGCCGACCCCGGGCCCTTCGAGTGGCTGAACGTCAACATTCCGACGCTGAACGCCCTGTCGTACGCCCTCTTCGGGCTGGCGTGTCTCGGCGTGGCCGCGCTGGGCCTGCTGGCGCCGCGCCGGCCGCGGCTCGCCCAGCTCGCGTTCCTGGTGGTCGCCGCGTTCCTGATCTTCAGCAAGGTGTGGTCGCAGCAGTTCGTGCTCTGGCTGCTGCCGCTGGTGGTGCTCGCCCGCCCGAGGTGGGGCGCCTTCCTGGCCTGGCAGGTGGCCGAGGTCGGCTACTTCGCGGCCTTCTACGGCGAACTGCTCGGCGCGTCGACCGGCCGGCCGGTCTTTCCGGAGGGGGTCTTCGTGCTGGCCGCCACGCTGCGCCTGACCACCGTGGTGGTGCTCTGCGTGCTGGTCGTACGGGAGATCCTGCGGCCGGAACTCGACCCGGTGCGGGCCACCTACGCCGACGATCCCGACGGCGGTCTGCTGGACGGCGCGCCGGACGCGCCCTGGCTCGACCGGTGGCGACGCAGGCCACTGGAGCCCGCCGAGCCGGCACCCGCCCCCGCCTAGCAGCCGCGCGGGGCCCGGTTCCCCGGGCTCCGCGAGCCGGCCCCGTCCTCTGGGCTCCGGGATCCGGCCGGTCCCCCTCGGACTCCGGCCGGTCCCCCTCGTGGCTGCGGGAGCCGGGCCGGCCCGCGCCCCGTCGGGCCCGTGCCGGCCGCTCCCCCCAACCCCTCGCTGCCGGCCGGGTCAGAGCCGGTAGACCACCACCTGGCCCATCTCCTCGCGGGTGATGCCGAGACCGTCGACCGGCGCGTCGATCGTGACCTCCCACGGCGTGCCGGCGATCTGGTCGCGCATCAGCAGCACGTTGCGGACGCCGAGGACCCGAAGGTAGTCGACGCTGGTCTGGTCGGGGAACGAGAGCGACACCCGGCGTACCTCGTCGAGCTGGCGCGGCGTGAAACCGCTGCCGCCGTTGACGATGTCCTGGAACTTCGTCGTGGACCAGAGCATCACCGGCTGGTCGTGGCTCTGGCTGCTCGGCAGCACCAGCAGCGGACCGGCCACGGTCCGCATCGCGGCCGGCTGCTGTGGCACGACCGGGTGCGGCGTGGTGTTCAGGCCCTCGGCGATCACCAGGACCAGCGGCAACAGGGTGGCCAGCCGCAGCCACGGGCTCGGCCAGGAGGGGATCCGCTCGGCGGAGATCTCCCGCACCCGGGCCGCGAACGCGCTGACCGCGCCCGCGGCGAGCAGCCCGAGCAGCAGCGTGGTCCAGAGCATAAGCCGACCCGGCGTACGCAGGCCGTTCCATCCCGGCACGTGCTCGAAGAGCGGCACGTAGGTGAACGTGCCGTCGAAGAACCGGGTGCCCATGGCGAGCACCATGGTCACCACCACCCCGGCGAGCAGCAGCAGCCGGTGCCGCAGCTTCCACACCGAGAAGAAGAGTCCGCCGGCGGCGAGGGCGTAGAGCACGAAACCGGGCAGCAGGGTCATCTCCGGGTGCCACGGCAGCGCCGCCCGCGCGCCCTCGTGCAACTCGCCCCAGACGCGCGACTCGCCGGGCGCCGTGAAGAAGCCGCTCGCCGGCGGAGAGAAGATGGCGATGTCGCCGATCGTCCGCTCCGCCTGCGGGTGCAGCTCCGCCACCTTGAAGTACGGGATGGCCATCAGCGCACCGACACCGGCGAAGATCAGCCCGCCGACGAGGTCCGCGAGCAGCAGCCGGCGGCCGAACGGGCGCTTCACCGGCCGGATCACCCAGCGCCGCAGGAAGAAGGTGACGGCCGCCACCAGCACGGCCCCGCCGAGGAAGTACGCGAACGGCAGCCCGATGCCGAAGCCGAGGCTGAGCTGCCAGGCCGCCACCAGCCAGCCGGCGTAGACCCAGCCGTCGTGCCGGCGTTCCGGCCGGTAGCCGTGGCGGAGCGAGTATCCGTGCCCACGGGCCAGCATGGCCAGCGCCAGCGGGATGCCGCCGTTGGAGATGACGTGCAGGTGCCCGGCCTGGGCGAGCAGCCACGGCGCGTAGGCGTAGCTGACCCCGGCCACCGCGCCGCCGATCCGGCCCGCGCCGAGCTGGCGGGCCAGCGCGTACGCCCCCAGCGTGGCGAGCGCGTGGGCCAGCACGAACATGATGTTGTAGCGCAGCACGGCGGCCTCGGGGCCGTTGCCGATCATGCCCGCCGGGGCGTATCCGAGCAGGGTGTCCGAGAAGGCGAAGCTCCAGTCCTCCGGGAAGAACGCGTTCGACTGCCACAGCTGCGCCGGGTTGGTCAGCAGGATGTGCCCCGACCAGGCCATCTGCCACGCCTGCAGGGTGGGGTCCCAGTAGTCCTGCGGGATCGTGTGCAGCGGGTAGCGCAGGGTGGGCCAGGTCAGCAGGACGGCCAACACCAGCGAGCCGACCGTCGCCAGGGTCCACTCGTGGATCAGCAGGCGACCGACCCACCGGGCGGCGCGGCGCGGCCTGCCCGGTACGGCCTCGGGCGCGGGCGCGAACGCCGCCCACCGGTCGGGCTTTCCGGCCTCCTTGCCGTCGCCGTCCTTGCCCTCGGTGGTCTTGCCCTCGGTGGTCTTGGCGTCGGTGGTCTTGGCGTCGGTGGTCTTGGCGTCGGTGGTCTTGGCGTCGACGCTCTTGCCCTCGGTGGTCTTGCCGTCACCGTCTTTGGCGTCGGTGGTCTTGCCGTCGGCGCTCTTGCCCGCGGCGGCCTTGCTCCCGCCGCTCTCGCCGGTTCTGCCCTCGTCGCCCTTGCCGTCGGCTCCCTTGTTTCCGCCGTGCTTGCTCTCGCCGTTCCCGGCCAAGGCTCCCCCGCCGTCCCTGCCGGCGTCGGCCTGGCCCGTCGGGCCCCCGTCCGTTGCGGCAGCCCTGTCCGTCGTGGCCCGGCCCGGCTCTGTCCCGGCCCTGTCCGTCGTGGTCCTGCCGGGCCTGGTCGCAGCCCTGTCCGGCCCGGTCCCGGCCTTCTCCGGCCCGGTCACAGCCGTGCCAGGCTCGGTTCCGGCCTTGTCCTTCCCCTGCTCCCCTTCAGCGCCGGCCCGGGCCGGCGCTGACTCGCCCGTGGTGTCTCCCGCCTTGGGGGAGCCGGCGGCCCGGTCGGTCCGCGCTTCGTCGCCGGTCGTCTCCGACGAGGCGGGGGCGCCTGCGGGGCCGCCGGAGTGCGGGCCGCCGGCGGCGGACTGGTCGGTCGTCATGCCGCGGTGTTCTCCGTGCCGAGTCGGTCGCGCAGGAAGGCGATGTCGGCGCCCTGGCCCTCGATGCCGCCCGGGGTCTCGACGATCACCGGCGCCCCGGCCGCGCGGATCACCGCCACCAGCAGCTCCGGGTCGATGGTCCCGCCGTCGAGGTTGTCGTGGCGGTCCTGGCCGGAGTTGAACGCGCCCTTGGAGTTGTTGGCGTGCACCAGGTCGATCCGCCCCGTGATCGCCTTGACCCGGTCGACCAGGCCGAGCAGTTCCTCACCCCCGGCGTGCGCGTGGCAGGTGTCCAGGCAGAAGCCCACCTCGTACTCGCCCACGGCGTCCCACAGCCGGGCGAGCGCGTCGAGCCGCCGGGCGCACGCGTTGTCGCCGCCGGCGGTGTTCTCGATCAGGACGGGCAGGCCGAAGCCGCCGGAGTCCGCCGCGTACGCGAAGGTCTTGCGCCAGTTGTCGAACCCCACGGCGACGTCGTCCCCGGCGTTGACGTGCCCGCCGTGGACGATCAGCCCTTTCGCGCCGATCGCGGCAGCCGCCTGCGCGTGCCCGAGCAGCAGCTTGCGGCTGGGGATCCGGATCCGGTTGTTCAGGGTGGCGACGTTGACGACGTACGGCGCGTGGACGTAGAGGTCGACGGCCGCGGCCCGCAGCCGGTCCGCGTCCTCCCGGGGCTTCGGGGCTTTCCAGCCCTGCGGGTCGGAGAGGAAGAACTGCACGGCCCCGGCCTCCCGGGCCGTCGCCTCCGCCAGCGGGTCGGTCGAATCGACGTGGGCTCCGATACGCATGCGTGGGAGCCTACGTCGCCGCGCCGACAGCCGGGGTGACGGCGGCGGGGAGTGGGATCCGTCGCGCGTCACCTCCCGGCGGCGGCGGTCGTTGATGCGAGTGGGATCCACGGTCGGTGCTTCCGGGCGAGGCGAACGCGCAGGCCGGCCCGCCGGGGAGCGACAGAGCCGCCCGGGAAGGCCGGGGCACCCCCGTCGCGCGGCCCGGCGCGACGGGGGCCGGTTACGGCAGTGCACCCCGGCCTCAACAAAATTACGGAGAAATCCGCCATTTCCCCCGACAAGGGTCAAGAGCCGTTGTAACGTCAGGTAACAACACGATAAAGCTCCGCGGGGCGTTCCCGGTCCAACCTCATCGGTGTGGTCGTTCCTCCCCAGGTCCCACCCAAGGAATGCGGACGGGACGCCCCGCGGCCTCGTGCACGGGGGCTCGCATCGACGCCGACGTCGACGCGGGCCCCCGTCGCCTCTGCCCGGCGCGGGTCGACCGACCACCCCGGGCATGATCGTCCGGACCGGGTATCCTGGTCCGGTTGTCCGCGTCCGGCCGGGTTCCCCCGCAACCGGCGTGGGCCACGACGCACGACCTCCTGCCACGGAAGGACCGTGGCCGCTTAGCCCACAGGAGGTGAGCACGTCTTGCGTCATTACGAGATCATGGTGATCCTCGACCCCAGCCTCGAGGAGCGCACCGTCGCCCCGTCGCTCGACACGTACCTGAACGTGATCCGGACCGCGGGTGGCTCGGTGGAGAAGACCGACGTGTGGGGCCGCCGGCGCCTCGCGTACGAGATCAACAAGAAGGCCGAAGGCATCTACGCCGTCATCGACCTGCAGGCGACGCCCGCGGCGGTGGCCGAGCTGGACCGTCAGCTGCGGCTCAACGAGTCCGTGCTGCGCACCAAGGTCATCCGGCCGGAGATGCGCTAAGCATTCAACCCGGTTCACCCGGATCAGCCTCACCAGCACTGTCGGAGGGCTCTGAGAGCCTGTAACGGCAGAACTGATGAGTGCGCGAGGAGATGGTCATGGCAGGAGACACCACCATCACGGTCATCGGCAACCTGACCGATGACCCCGAGTTGCGGTTCACCCCCTCCGGTGCTGCGGTCGCCAAGTTCCGGGTCGCCTCGACGCCCCGGTTCATGGACAAGGCGTCCGGCGAGTGGAAGGACGGCGAGCCGTTGTTCCTCTCGTGCACCGTCTGGCGGCAGGCCGCCGAGCACGTCGCGGAGTCGCTGCAGCGCGGCGCCCGCGTGATCGTGTCCGGCCGGCTGCGCCAGCGGTCCTACGAGACCCGTGAGGGCGAGAAGCGCACCGTCATCGAGCTCGAGGTCGACGAGATCGGCCCGTCGCTGCGCTACGCCACGGCGAAGGTGCAGAAGATGTCCCGCTCCGGCGGCGGTGGCGGCGGCTTCGGTGGCGGTGGTGGCCAGGGCGGCGGCGGAGGCAACTTCGACGACCCCTGGGCCTCGGCCGCTCCGGCACCCTCGCGCGGCGGTTCGGGTGGCGGAAACTTCGACGAGGAGCCCCCGTTCTAATGGCGCCGAGCGCCCGCGATCGCAAACCAGGAGCACGAGCAATGGCCAAGGCCGCTGCACTTCGCAAGCCGAAGAAGAAGGTGAACCCGCTCGACAAGGACGGGATCACCTACATCGATTACAAGGACACCGCGCTGCTGCGCAAGTTCATCTCCGACCGCGGCAAGATCCGCGCTCGGCGGGTGACCGGCGTGACCTCGCAGCAGCAGCGGCAGATCGCCCGTGCGGTCAAGAACGCCCGTGAGATGGCGCTCCTGCCGTACACCGCCACGGCCCGCTGAGAGGAGGCACCGATATGAAGATCATCCTGACTCAGGAGGTGTCCGGCCTCGGTGCCCCAGGCGACATCGTCGAGGTCAAGAACGGCTACGGCCGTAACTACCTGCTGCCGCAGGGCTTCGCGATCGCCTGGACCAAGGGTGCGGAGAAGCAGGTCACGGTCATCAAGCGGGCCCGCTCGGCCCGGGAGATCCGCGACCTCGGCCACGCCAACGAGGTGAAGGACCAGCTCGAGGGCCTCAAGGTCAGCCTGAAGGCCCGCGCCGGTGACGGTGGTCGGCTCTTCGGCTCGGTCACCCCGGCCGAGATCGTCGACGCCGTCAAGGCCGCCGGCGGCCCGGTCCTCGACCGTCGTCGGCTGGAGCTGCCCGGTCACATCAAGTCGACCGGCTCCTACCCGGTGCGGATCAAGCTGCACCCCGAGGTGACCGCCAAGTTCGACCTCAACGTCGTCCAGGGCTGACACCTCACAGAGCACCACGACAGGGCCCGCACCCCCCGGTGCGGGCCCTGTTCGCTGTACAGCGCCGCCGCGTCAGCCGATCGGCTGCCCGGTCACCACGCTGATCATGACCGTCGACAGACCGCCGCCGACCACCGCCGAGGCCAGCGCCACCGTGGCCGGCCGCCAGGTGGTCCCGACCCGCCGCAGCAGCATCGCCACGACCAGGCTGCTGGCCAGCGCCAGCCCGAAACGCGGCAGGCCCGACGCCAGGGAGCCCAGCGCCCGCGACCGCGGCGAGTCGCAGCCCTCGCCGTTGATGTCGGTCACGCATCCCTCCGGCACCTGCCCGTCGAGGGTCAACAGCCAGAAGAAGATCAGCACCGCCGGCACCAGATAGCAGGCGACGGTGTAGAGCAGCGGCCGCCACCGCCCGCCCGGATCGGGATCGAGCAGGTCGTCCTCGATGCGGCGGGCCAGCCCTCCCGCCGCGGCGACCTCGCTCCGACGGCGTACGGGTGCCGCGGTCGCGCCCCGCGACGGACCGACCGGCTCGGCCGCCCGCCGTCGCGGCGCCGTACGCGGTCGCGGTGCGGTGTAGGAGACCGCCGGCGAACGCGGAACCGACGCCGGCGGATCCATCCACCGTGGGTCGTCGCCCGCCAACCGGGTGCCCCACCAGAAATCCCCGTCGGGGTCGTCCCGTCCCGGCCAGGGCCACCCCTCGGCGGCACCATCCCCCGAGCGCGGCGCATCAGACGGCTCCCAGCCGTCGCCGTCGGCGTACCTCTCCCACTGGCCCGTGCCGTCCGGCTGGTGCCACCGTCCGGACGCGTCGGTCCGGTCCCACCGGCCGGCGTCGCCCGAACCGCCCCACCGGTCGACCTCGCCGACGGGCCGCCACGCGTGCACGCCGGAGGCGTCCCACGGATCGAACTCGGGGCGATCGGCGGGCTCGGCCCGCCGCGCCGGCCGGTCCCAGCGGTCGACCGCCGGCCCGTCCTCGGCCGTCCACCGGCCGGACCGATCGCGGTCCCAGACCGGCGTCGCCCTGGCCGCGTCGCTCGGCTCCTCGAGCCCGGACCAGACGACCTGCGGGCGGTCGGACGGAGAGCGCCTCGGCCGGCCCTGCGGCGGCGCCCCGGAGACCGGGTCGTCATCGGCGCGGCGGCGCCCCGAGTAGCCACCCTCCCGCGGCCCGTCGAACGTCCACTCCCCGGTGTGGTCCGACTCCGGCGGCGCCGCCGGGATCTCGCGCCCACCGGCCTCGCCCGCCCGGTGCCAACCGCGCGCGGTCTCCGTGGCCCACCGTCCGCCATCGGGCCGGGGGCGGTCGGCGTCGTCCTCGTCGTCGGGCGCGGCGTGCCGGCCGCCGCCGTCCGGGCTGCGTACGCCGGACTCCAGCGCCCACCGCGGCAGGTAGGGGTCGACGGGCTCCCGCTGGCCGCGCTCGGCGGCGCGACGTCGGCTCGGTGTGCGGAACTGCCCGGCGTCGTGCTCGTAGGGATGGACGCGTGACGGGGCGGCGGGAACGTCCCAGGGAACGACCGGCTGTCGCTCGCGCGGATCATCCTCTCCGCGTGCCCAGTCCCGGTGATTCACGGCGGCAGCGTGACCCTTCTCGACCGATGGCGCAATCCGCTGTCCAGGTGTAGCCGTTCGCTGGAGATAGTACGGGACGTTCGACCGGCCAGTTCGACCGAAAACTTGTCCTCCACAGGCTGGGGATTACGTTTCCGCAGCTCAGAGGCGCGGGAGGCGGAATTCCCCAGCGGTTGTCCACAGCCTGTGCACACCCTGCGCACATGCTTGTCCACCGGCATCCACAGGTTGTCCCGAGGCTCGTCCACCGCCGTGGTTGAGGGTCTGACCTCGGATTCCGTAAGGTGGGCCCCCGACCGGCCGTGCGATGACCCCCGATCGACCGGCAGGTCGAGGTTGTCGTACCCCGGCGCTACAGCTGGTTCTGATCCGACGCAGTGGAGGGGGGACCCGTGTCGGTCACCGACGACATGCGGGCGGACTCGCGCTCCGGCGGCGGCCAGGCGTCCCCGCCGCCCCAGCGGGACGGCCAGTTCGACAAGACCCCGCCGCAGGACGTCGCCGCCGAGCAGTGCGTCCTCGGCGGCATGCTGCTCTCCAAGGACGCCATCGCCGACGTCGTCGAGATCCTCAAGACGAACGACTTCTACCGGCCGGTCCACGCCACGATCTTCGACACCATCCTGGAGATCTACGGCCGAGGTGAGCCCGCCGACTCGATCACCGTGGCGGCGGCACTGGCCGACTCCGGTGACCTGGTCCGCATCGGCGGCGCCCCCTATCTGCACACGCTGATCGCCAGCGTGCCGACCGCCGCGAACGCCGCCTACTACGCGCGGATCGTCAGCGAGCGGGCCGTCCTGCGGCGCCTCGTCGAGGCCGGCACCAAGATCGTGCAACTGGGCTACGGCACGGCCCAGGGCGGCAGCCGCGACGTCGACGACATCGTCGACCTCGCCCAGCAGGCGGTCTACGACGTCACGGAGCGCCGCGTCAGCGAGGACTTCGCCGTGCTCGCCGACATGCTTCAGCCGACGCTCGACGAGATCGAGGCGGTGGGCGCCCAGGGCGGCATGATGACCGGCGTCCCCACCGGCTTCACCGACCTGGACCGGCTGCTCAACGGCCTGCACGCGGGGCAGCTCATCATCGTGGCCGGAAGGCCCGGTCTGGGTAAGGCGCTCGCGTTGGACACTCCGCTTCCCACGCCGACGGGGTGGACCACCATGGGGGAGGTCGAGGTCGGCGACGAGTTGCTGGGCGCCGACGGTCTGCCCACGAAGGTCACCGCCGCGTTCGAGGTGCGGCACGACCGGCCGTGCTACGAGGTCGAGTTCTCCGACGGGTCGGTGATCGTCGCCGACGGCGAACATCTGTGGAAGACCACCACGCGGGCAGGTCGCCGCGCTGCCCCCGCCAGCCGGCGCGACCACGGGTCCCCCGAGACCGTCGGACGCCTGCGGCAGGCAGCCCTCGGTGAGGGCGGCACGATCACGGAACTGGCCCGTGTGCTCGGTCCGGAGTTCACGCACACCGCGCACCGGGCGGCCCGCGACATCGCCGACGACTCGCCCGTCGTCATGCGCAGGCGCCCGCGTGTGCGCCCGGCCAGGGCCTGTCCGGCCCGCCGCCACCGCCGCCTGTCGGCTCTCGTCGAGCAGTGGTCGGACGCCCTGACGGCTCCGGAGTCGCCGGGCGTGGTGACGACGGAGCAGATCCGGGCGACCCTGCGTACGAACACGGCCGACCGGCGGCTGAACCACGCGGTCGAGAACGCCGCCGCGCTCCGCCTCCCGGAACGGGATCTCCCGCTCGCGCCGTACACGCTCGGGGTGTGGCTCGGCGGCGGCCACACGGCCGAGGGAAGGATCCCGCGCGCGGCGGGTGTCCCGGACGACAAGCGCATCCCCACGGCCTACCTGCGGGCCTCGGAGGCGCAGCGGCGAGCGCTGTTGGCCGGGCTGCTCGACGCCGACGGCACGGTGACCGTCAGCGGGGACGTGCAGTTGACCACAACCTCACCCCACCTCGCCGAAGACGTGTACGAACTGATCGTCAGCCTCGGGTACCGCTGTTCGGTCGCCCGGAGGACCGTCGAGGGGCGTACCGCCGGAAGCTCGAACGCCTTCGACCTGAACTTCACGGCCAGAGACGAGGTCTTCCGCCTGCCGCGCAAGCGGGAGGCACACCGTCTGCGGCGCCGGAGCGAGAGCAACTCCCGGACGGACAGCCGCTTCATCGTCGACGTCCGGCCGGTCCCGAGCGTGCCCGTCCGGTGCGTCACCGTGGACAATTCCGACCACCTCTACCTCGCGGGTCGGGCGATGATCCCGACCCACAACAGCACGGCGAGCATGGACTTCGCGCGCAACGCCGCGATCAGGGCCAACCAGGCGTCGGCCATCTTCTCGCTGGAAATGAGCAAGGTCGAGATCGTCATGCGGCTGCTGTCGGCCGAGGCGCGCGTGCCGCTGCACGTCCTGCGCAGCGGCCAGCTCTCCGACGACGACTGGACCAAGCTCGCCCGCTGCATGGGCGAGATCAGCGAGGCGCCGCTCTTCGTCGACGACACGCCCAGCATGAACCTGATGGAGATCCGGGCCAAGGCGCGTCGGCTCAAGCAGCGGCACGACCTCAAGCTGATCGTGGTCGACTACCTCCAGCTGATGACCTCCCCGAAGCGCACCGAGAGCCGGCAGCAGGAGGTCGCGGACCTGTCCCGTGGCCTGAAGCTGCTCGCCAAGGAGGTCGAGTGTCCGGTCATCGCGGTGAGTCAGCTGAACCGTGGCCCGGAACAGCGCACCGACAAGCGACCCCAGTTGTCCGATTTGCGTGAAAGTGGCTCAATTGAGCAGGATGCCGACGTTGTCATCCTGCTGCACCGCGACGACTACTACGACAAGGAGTCGCCGCGGGCCGGGGAGGCGGATTTCATAATTGCCAAGCACAGAAATGGTCCGACCGACACGGTGACGGTGGCGGCGCAGCTGCACCTGTCGCGCTTCGTGGACATGGCCATCGTGTGAGGCAGACAGGGGCCCGGATGGCGGAGGCTGCGAGGGCCGACGCCATTGCGCGCGCGCTCGCCGGCGAGAGTCTCACCAGCATCGCCCACTCGAACGGCGTGTCTCGGCAGGCGATTCGTGGCCTTTTGCGGCGTCGAGGGATACCGGCGAGAATCGTCGGCAAGCTGACGGAGGACCAACGCTCCGAGGTTCTCCAGCGTTACCAGGCGGGAGCGTCGTTAGGGCAACTCGCCATGGCGTACGGCATCACCGAGCCTGCCGTGCGCGGTCTCGTCACCCGGCGGGGTGTGCCTCTTCGGCGTGTCGTCCACACTCTCCGGCACGAGGCATTCGACGAGTTGACTTCCGATGCCTGTTACTGGATCGGCTTCCTGTTCGCCGACGGGTCGATCAGTTACCGGCCGAAGCACATCCCACAGATCTCGGTGGGGCTCGCGGAACGCGATCGAGCGCACCTGGCCAAGCTCCGTACCTTCCTCGGTTCCACAAGCGCCATCTCGGCGCCCAACCCGGCCCACCACTCGTGCCAGTTCTCGGTCCGTTCCCACCAGTTGGCTGACCGGCTCGTCACGTTGGGGCGGTACGAGGGGCCGACCGACGCTCGGCTGGTGGAGTCGCGTGACTTTTGGCGGGGTGTGGTCGACGGGGACGGGTCGATGGGCCTCTACCGCCGATCGCGATCTGCTCCGGCCACCATGCCTCAGTTTCGATTGGTGGGCCGACAGCATGTGCTCGAGGAGTTCCTCGGCTTCCTGAGGACCCAGGGGACGAGCGGTCTGTCGGTACGACCGCACAAGTCGATACACACCGTGGGGACCACGTGTGGCCCGGCGGAGAGGATCGTCACGCTGCTCTACTCCGGTGCCACCGTCGCACTTGCACGCAAGGCAGAGATGGCCGAGCGGATTATGGCGGCAGCTGCCAGCTCGGAGCGGCGAAGCTGAACGACCGCCGCCCCGGCAATACCGGAACCGGTCAGCCCAGCAGGGGGAACCAGCCGGCGACCTCGCCGAGTTCGAGCTTGTCGTGATCGGTCAGCGGCACCCGGCCGGTCGCCTTGAGCAGGTACTCCGCGTCGCTCCACGCGGCCGGGCGGACGGCGTCGTCGCTGAGCATGCCGTCCACCGTGGCCACCGCGACCCGCGTGGCGAGCACCCCGGGCAGGGGCGCGTCGGGCAGGTCGAGGACCAGGTCCAGGTGGTGAACGACGGCCTCGGTGGTCAGCGTGGCGAGCAGGTCCGGCACCCGCAGCACGTGCCCCTGGGTGGTCACGCAGCCGTCCGGGTCGGCGCGGGCCGCGGCGCGTACGGCGGCGGGGGCGGTGTCGGTCCAGAGCCGGACGATCCCGCTCGGTCGGTCGAAGGCGGCGGCGGAGCGGCGGGCCCACCAGGCGTGCCGGGCGGCGGCCCCGTCCTGGCCGCCGGGCGGGAACTTGCGCCAGTAGCTCACGTCGTCCACGTCGGGCGGGCCCTCGACGGGGCTGGCGAGCGCGACCAGTGCCCGCTGGGCGTCGCAGAGCACGTGGAAGAGCAGGTCCGCGACGAGCCAGCCCCGGCACCGGGTGGGCCGTTGCAGGTCGGCGTCGTCGAGGTCGGCGACGACCCGGGTGACCCCGTCGTACGCCTGCGCCAGCGCGAGGTGCTGCCCGTGGTGCGTCATGGGGTGCAGCGTCGCACGACCGCCGCGAGCCGGCACGGCGGCACCGGCCAAGCGGTGGCGCGGCGAAGCGGTGGCGCGGGGCACGGATGCGGCCACGGGTGACCGGGCCGGTCGAGGCCGGCCCGGTCGACGGAGTGGCTCAGCCGAACATCTCGTCCAGGAAGCTCTTGTGCTTCTTGCGCTTGTAGTGCCCGTGGTAACCGTGGTGCTGCTGACCGTGCCCGTAGGCGGGGGCCGGCGGGTAGCCGTGCGCCGGGGGCGGCGGCGGGGGGACGGCGCCGTAGCCCGGCTGGTGCGGGGCGGGGGCGGGCGGCGGGGGCGGCGGGGGCGCGTAGCCGCCCTGCTGGTGACCCGGCTGGCCGGGGTAGCCGCCCTGCTGGTGGGTGGGCTGCGCGGGGGCGCCGCCCTGCTGACGGTTCCAGTTGGCCTCGGCCTCGAACAGCTTCTCCAGCTCGCCGCGGTCGAGGAAGATCCCCCGGCACTCGCCGCACTGGTCGATGACGACGCCGCTGCGCTCGTACTGGCGCATTTCTCCGTGACACTTGGGACAGGTCAGGCTCATCCTCCGACCGTACCCGCTCCGGTCACGCGGTCGCTGTCAGCGCTTCGGTGACTTCGGAGTCGGCGACCTCGTGGAAGTCCTCGTAGTAGGCGCTCACCGCCATGAACTCCGGCGGGTGTTGCGCGCAGACGACCTGGTCGGCCTCGGCGGACAGCATCTCGTACGCCTCCTGCGAGCCGACCGGGACGGCGACAACGACGCGGCGGGCGCCGAGGTGGCGGGCGACCTGGACGGCGGCGCGGGCGGTGGCCCCGGTGGCCAGACCGTCGTCGACGATCACGGCGGTGCGCCCGGTCAGGTCCAGCGGCGGCCGTCCGGCGCGGTAGAGCTGTTCCCGCCGTTCCAGTTCGGCCTGCTCGCGGCGGCGCACCTCGGCGATGTCGTCGGCGCCGAGTCGGCTCGCCACGACGTCGTTGAGCACCTGCACGCCGCCGGGGCCGAGCGCGCCGAAGGCCACCTCGGGCGCCCACGGCATGCCGAGCTTCCGGACGACCAGCACGTCCAGGGGCGCGCCGAGACGCTCGGCGACCACCCGGGCCACCGGCACGCCGCCGCGTACCAGCCCGAGCACGATGACTTCCGGTTCGCCGACGAGGGCGGTGAGCCGGTCGGCGAGCGTCCGGCCCGCCTCTTCGCGGTCGCGGTAGGTGGTCATGCCTCAGGTCTACGCCGTGTCGCCGTCCTTCGCCCGCCAGTTGCCGGAACCGGGGTGCCTTAGCGCGGCGGCCCAGACCAGGAGGGCGAGCGGGTAGAGCAGGTAGCCGAAGCGGGTCGAGGGCATCAGCAGAATCGCGGCGAGCAGCCCGTACCCGCAGATCAGCGCGGCGGCGACGGCGGTGCGGGGCGGGCGGCGGGCGAGCCGGACGGCGATCGCCAGCCCGGCGGCGAGCAGCAGGGCGGCGGCGACGGTGCGGCCGGCGGGCAGCGTGGTGGCGATCAGATGGCCGGGGAACGGCGACTGCGCCGGGCTGGTCACCAGGCCGTGTCCGAGCGGGAAGCGGAGCACGTTCTCGACCAGCGCGTCGCGGTCGACGAGCAGGGCCGGGAGGAGGGCGGCGGCGGGCAGGCCGAGCGCTCCCGCCGCCACCCGCAGGCCGGCTCGCCGGGTCATGCCCCAGATGATCAGCACGAGGGCGACCGGCCAGGCGAAGAGCTTCAGTGCCCCGGCCAGGCCGACGGCGACCCCGGCCCGGCCGGGGCGGCCGGTGGCGGCGAGGGCCAGCGCGAGCAGGCAGAGCGCGAGGACGGGCAGGTCGTCGCCGCCGGTGGCCAGGGTCAGCGCGCAGACCGGCAGCACGGTGGCGGCCTGTACGCCCCGGAGCACGGCGGCGCCGGTCGTGTCGTGGCCGGCGGGGCGGTCGCGGCGGGCCAGGGCGCGGACCGCCAGGAGCAGCGCCAGCGCGGTGCCGACCGCGAACCAGACGCGGGCGTCGGTCCACCAGGCGTCGACGGCGGCCCGGGGCAGCCCGAACAGGGCCATCCCCGGTTGGTAGGGGGTGTAGCCGAGCAGTTGCTCGCCGGGTGGCAGGGCGGCGATGGCGTCGTGCCCGAGGTACGGCGTGCCGGTGTCGACCAGCCGTCGGCCGGACTCCTCGACGACCAGCACCTCCTCCTGCGCGCGGTCGGTGCGCCCGCCGGCCCGCTCGACGCTCTGCCAGGCCAGGGGCAGGAGGGCGGTGGCGAACCAGGCGAAACCGGTGACCGCCCAGCGGGCCCGCAGGCCGGTCAGCGGCGCTCGGGGGTCGCGTCGGCGCAGCAGGAGTTGGCCGGTCGCCGCGAGGGCGGCGACGAGGTACCCGATGGCGGCGACGCCGCCCCAGGCCCGGTGCGGGACCAGGGTGGACGTGGCGGCGGTGATCGCGGCGAACGCGGCCGACACGGCGTACAGGCCGAGGTCGAGGGCGAGGCCGCCGGCGGCGGAGTCGAGGGCCCGCCAGCCGCGGCGGGTGGTCGGGGCGGCGGTCACGCGGGCCAGTCTGGCAGACCCGGCGCTCCGGCCCGGGGCGGCGGTCAGGCGGGCAGGTGGCGGTCGGTGCGGCCGCGCCCGCCCTGCCGGCGGCCGGGGGCGAGCCGGATCACCGCGCCGGTGTCGTGCAGCGGTGGCGCGAGCGCGCCGGGGCTGCCCCCGGAGCCGCGCCGGAACGCCGTGAGGAGCGTGCCCGCGGGCATCGGTCGGGCGAAGAGGTGGCCCTGGCCGGCGGTGCAGCCCAGCTCCCAGAGCGCCCGGCGCTGCGGCTCGCTCTCCACCCCCTCGGCCACCACGTCGAGGCCGAGGCTGCGGCCCAGGTCGAGGGTGGATCGGATGACGGCGGCGGCCTCGGCGGAGCTCTCCATGGCGGTGACGAAGCTGCGGTCGATCTTCAGTTCGTGCACGGGGATGCGGGAGAGCAGGGACAGTGAGGAGTAGCCGGTGCCGAAGTCGTCGAGCGCCAGCCGGATCCCCTCGTCCCGCAGCCGGGTGAGGACCCGGTCGACCACGTCGAGTTGGCTGAGCGTGAGCGTCTCGGTCAGCTCCAGCACCAGCCGGTCGGGGGGCAGGTCGTGGGCCCGCAGCCGGGCCAGCACCGACCCCGGGAACCGGGCGTCGAGCAGGCTGCGCGGGGAGACGTTCACCGCCACCGGCACGTCGAAGCCGGCGTCGCGCCAGGCACGCGCCGCGATGAGCGCCTGGTCGAGGATCGCCTCGGCGAAGGCCGGCAGCAGGCCCGAGCGTTCCACCGCCTCCAGGAAGCGCAGCGGATCGATCACGCCGTGGACCGGGTGGCGCCAGCGGGCCAGGGCTTCCGCGCCGGTGACCAGGCCGGAGCCGAGGTCGACGATGGGTTGGAAGTTGACGGTGAACTCGTGGTCGGCGACGGCGCGGGGCAACTCCCCGCCGAGGGTCAGCCGGCCGAGGTCGGCGGTGTCCCGGGTCGGGGCGTACGTCGAGATCCGCTGCCCGGCCCGTTTCGCCTGGTACATCGCCACGTCCGCGCGGCGCAGCAGCTCCGCCACGCCGCCGGTGGCGGGCGCGGCGGCGATTCCGCCGCTCGCCTCGACGCTGATCCGCATGCCGTCCAGGTCGAAGGGCTCGTGCAGGGCGGCGAGCAGGGTCTCCGCGCGGTGCGCGGCCACCGCCGGGGCCGGCAGACCCCGCAGGAGTACGGCGAACTCGTCGCCGCCCAGCCGGGCCACCAGGTCGCCCTCCTGGGCGGCGGCGCTCAACCGCTCGGCGACCTGCACCAGGACCTGGTCCCCGGCGGCGTGCCCGAGGGTGTCGTTGACCTCCTTGAAGTGGTTGAGGTCGATCAGCACCAGCGCGGTCACTCCGTCGGCGTGCCGGGCGTGGAGGTGTTCGGTGCCCTGGTCGAGCAGGTGGCGGCGGTTGGCCAGCCCGGTCAGCGCGTCGTGGGTGGCGGCGTACGCGTGCTCGTCGGCGATCCGGGCCAGCTCGGCGTACGCCCGGGCGTTGCGCACCGCCGTGCACAGCGCCGAGGCGAAGGTGCGCAACGTGTACTGCTCCCGCTCGGAGAGCCGCACCGGCCCGCGGAAGCGCAGGCGCAGCACGCCCACGTCGGCCGTCCGGTCGTGCCCCTCCAGCGGGGTCGGGACCACGGTGCCGTCGACCGTGGTGGGCTCGCCGGCCGGCCCGTCGTGCGTGATGCCGCCCGCCCCGCCGCGCACGGTCCGGCCGTCGCGCAGCTCGACCTCGACCTCGTCGGCGGAGAACAGCTCGGCGGCCTGGGTGACCGCCGTGGTGAGGACCTCGTCGAGGTCGACCACGTTGAGCGCGTCGGTGGTGCGGGCCAGCCGCTGCCACGCCTGCTGCTCGGTGCGGGCCTTGACCCGGTTGGAGTAGAGCAGGTGGAGGCTGAGCACGAGGGGCGGCACGGCGAGCAGGAGTCTGGGGTCGGCGCGCAGGATGAAGAGCGTGGTCACGATGAGGGCGAAGCGCGCCACCATGCTCGTCAGCCGCATCCCCAGGTCCTCCCGGAAGAGATGCGCGAGCCCGGTGCCGGTGGCGAGCGCGATGACCGGGAGGGTCAGCAGCTCGTCCAGGACCACGGCGACCGCGTAGGCGAGCCCGATCAGCCCGACCACACGGGTGAGGTCGGCGGGCGCCGGTGGCCATCCGGCCGCGTGGAGCGTCACCCCCGCGCCCGTTGCCAGCAGCATGCTCTTGGCTACTCCGAAGGCGGCCTTCAGCGGTGGGAGCTTGATGAGCACGAGGGCGATCGCCACTCCGACGCCGGTGGTCAGGACGACCAGCGGCGTCGGCGCGACCGCCAGGCTCAGGATGATCGCCGTCTCGCTCCAGGAGATGGCGTGGACGGTCGCGCGGATCCGGATGCGCCACTTGATCGTCACACCCAGGGCGGCCATGAAGATCAGGCTGACGCTGAGCGCCAGGTCTTCACCCGACAGGTCGAGTCGCGTCAGCCTGTGCAGGGAGACGACCGCCGCGGCCGTGGCCACAACGCAGACGAGGCCGAGGTGCAGCGTCAGCCGCCGCTCGGCCTCTGTCTCGCCCGCGTTCGGTCGTGTCACCGCACCCCCGACTGCCGCCCGCCCTCTGTGGGCAGACGCAAAGGCTACCTACGGTCACTCGACGACCACAATCCTCTTACTGCCACTCGTGTGCCGACATGGCCTTGTCCCTCCTGGTCGAAAACCCAACTCAGCTACGGCTACGGGCACAGCCTAGGTGTGGTTAAGGCAATTTTGGAGGGATATATGTAACTATGAGCAATGGATGAGAATCGCGAGACTTGTCGTGACTTTCTGTTTCCGTATCGGGACGCAGTGCTGTACTTCTAACTGCCTCCGGTTAACACCAGATAATCGCTCAGTGTCCGCCTCCGCGCTTCGAAACCGAAGAGCCCGCAGACCCGATCATGGTCGCGTCGCGAACCGGCCGGCGCTGCCTCGACGCGTTCCGTGGCGGCGTAATTGCTCGCGTTGTCCGGCAGCCCATATCCCATGGGTGGCCCGCCTTGTCGTCGTTGCCGTCATTGCCGCTCGACCAGCGCGAACCGACGCGCATCGGTCGGGGGGATTGTGTCATTCATCCGGGACCGCTAAGTGTCCTCCGTTCGATCGGTCGCGACTGTTCGTTCATATGTTCGGGCGAGGTCGCTCTCGGTAATGAGCTTCTCGCCCGGTGGTGCCGTTCGCCTTACGTATTCGGTCGTGTCCCGTCGGCGTCGAGAGCCGGACCGAAGCCCAGGAGCGTCGGCGGGCGACGATCCCGCCGTACGGCGATAGGCTCGCGGCCGTGACCGATTCCGCGCAGCTCACCCACGTCGACCACGCCGGCGCGGCCCGGATGGTCGACGTCTCCGCCAAGGCGGTCACCGGCCGCCTGGCCGTCGCCGCCGGCCGGCTCCGCACCACGCCGGAGGTGATCGAGTTGTTGCGCCGCGACGGTCTGCCCAAGGGCGACGCGCTGGCGGTCGGTCGGCTCGCCGGCATCATGGGCGCCAAGCGCACCCCGGACCTGATCCCGCTCTGCCACCCGATCGCCCTGCACGGCGTGACGGTCGACCTGACGCTCACCGACGACACCGTGGAGATCGCCGCCACGGCGCGGACGGCGGACCGCACAGGCGTGGAGATGGAGGCGCTGACGGCGGTGGCCGTCGCCGGGTTGGCGCTGGTCGACATGGTGAAGGCGGTCGACCCGGCGGCGAGCGTCGACGCCGTCCGGGTGCTGCGCAAGGAGGGCGGCAAGACCGGCGGGTGGGTCCGCCCCGAGGACCGGCAGTGATCCGGGCGCGGGTGGTGGTGGCGTCGAACCGGGCCGCCGCGGGGATCTACGCCGACACCAGCGGCCCGCTGCTGGTCGCCGGGCTGCGCGAACTCGGCTGCGAGGTGGACGGGCCGGTGGTGGTGCCCGACGGCGATCCGGTGGGCGAGGCGCTGCGGGCGGCCCTGACCGACGGCGTGGACGTCGTCGTGACCAGCGGCGGCACCGGGATCAACCCCTCCGACCGCACCCCCGACGTGACCCGGGCGCTGCTCGACTACGAGGTCCCCGGCATCGCCGAGGCGATCCGGGCGCACAGCCGGGACAGGGTGCCCGCCGCCGCGCTCTCCCGGGGCGTCGCGGGCGTGGCCGGCCGGACGCTGGTGGTCAACCTGCCGGGGTCGACCGGCGGCGCGCGGGACGGACTGGCCGTGCTGGGGCCCGTCCTCGCCCACGCCGTCGACCAGCTCCGCGGCGGCGACCACTGACCCTTCCGTCCGCGCCGCACCCGCTAGGCTCGGCCGGTGAGCACGGAAACCGCACCGGCCGCCGAGCCGGCCGTCGCGCCGCCGCCGGCAGGCTGGGAGGAGGCCCGGTCCCGGGTGTACGCGGTCGGCCTGGCCGCCGCGCTTCCCGCCGTCAGCCGGCCACTCGCCGAGGTCGACGGCCACACCCTCGCCGAACCGTTGACCACGCGTACCGACCTGCCCGCCTTCCCCACCTCCAGCGTCGACGGCTGGGCGGTGCGCGGCACCGGCCCGTGGCGTCCGGTGGGGCGGGTGCTGGCCGGCAGCACCCCGGCGCCGTTGACCGACGACGGAACGACCGTCGAGATCGCCACCGGCGCGATGGTGCCCGAGGGCGCCACCGCCGTGCTGCGCGTCGAGGAGTCCCGGCGTACGCCGGACGGCCGGGTCGAGGGCACGCCGCGGCCGGCACCGGAGTGGCGCGAGCCCGGCGAGGAGGCGTACGCCGGGGAGGAACTGCTCCCCGCCGGCACGCCGGTGGACCCGGCGCTGATCGGCCTGGCCGCCTCGTGCGGGCACGACAGCCTGCGGGTCCGGCGGCAGCCGCGCGCGGCGCTGCTGGTCTTCGGCGACGAGCTGCTGACGGCCGGCCCGCCCGGTGCCGGCCGGGTGCGCGACGCGCTCGGGCCGGCGGTGCCGGCCTGGCTGCGCCGCTACGGCTGCCAGGTGCGCCCGTCGGACGTCGTCGGGCCGGTGGCGGACACCCTCCCCGCGCACGTGGCGGCGCTGCGCGCCGCGCTGGCCACCGCCGACCTGGTCTGCACCACCGGCGGCACGATGCACGGGCCGGTCGACCACCTGCATCCCACCCTGGAGGCGCTCGGCGCCGACTACGTGGTCAACACGGTCGCGGTGCGGCCCGGCTTCCCGATGCTGCTGGCCCGGCTGGCCGACGCCGACGGGCGGGTCCGGTTCGTCGCCGGGCTGCCCGGCAACCCGCAGTCCGCCGTCGTCGCCCTGGTGTCGCTGGTCGCCCCGCTGCTGGCCGGCCTGTCGGGTCGCCCGATGCCGGTGCTGCCGCACGCCACGCTCGCCGAGCCCGTGCGCGGCCGGGGCGGCTACACGCACCTGGCGCTGGTCCGGCTGGACCGGGTCGCCGGCACCGCCCACCCCGTCCGGCACGTCGGCTCGGCGATGCTGCGCGGGCTGGCCGGCGCGGACGGGTTCGCCGTCATCCGCCCCGGCACCTCGGGCGAGCCCGGCGACCGGGTGCCGGTCGTGCCGCTGCCGCTGCTGCCCGGGGAGCGTGCCTGGTGACCGCGCCGGCCACCGACGCGTCGAGCCGATCCGCCGACGCCTCGGGCCACCCGGCCGACGACCGGCCCACCGTCCACGGCGAGGTCACCGACCGGCCGCTCGACCTCGCCGCCCACGAGGCGGCCGTCGGGGACCGGCGGGCCGGCGCGGTCGTGTCGTTCCAGGGCGTCGTCCGCGACCACGACCACGGCCGCGCGGTGACCAGCCTGGAGTACGAGGGCCACCCGAGCGCCGAGCGGGTGCTGCGCGAGGTGGCGGCCGAGATCGCCGCCGACCCCGACGTGTACGCGGTCGCCGTGTCGCACCGGATCGGCCCGCTCGCCATCGGCGACGTGGCCCTGGTCGCGGCGGTCAGCACCGCCCACCGGGCCGCCGCGTTCGCGGCCTGCGCCCGGCTGGTCGACGAGGTCAAGGCGCGGCTGCCGATCTGGAAGCGGCAGGTCTTCGCCGACGGCACCGAGGAGTGGGTGAACTGCCCCTGACGCCGGCCGGCCCGGTCAGCGACGGGCGAGCGCGGCCTGCCGGCTGACCCGGTCGCCGTAGAAGGCCGGCTCGGCGCCGGGCCGCCACGGCAGGGCGGCGACGAGCACGATCAGCGCCAACGCCAGCGAGTTTTCCATCAGGGCGCCGAAGAGGCCGTCCTGGTAGTGCGACACCTCGGGGAGCTGGTGCTCGTAAGGCCAGATCGGCGAGACCAGGAAGAGCAGGTAGAGCCCGACCGCCGCGACGCCGTGCCGGAGCCCGGTGAGGGTCGGGTACCAGATCGGCGGGCGCAGCCCGTTGACGCCCGGCAGCCCGCCGTACTGGCCCTGGCCGGAGCGCTGCGCCGGCCCCCGGCTGGCGTCCCGTCGGCGTACGGCGGCGTCGGCCAGCACGATGATCGCCGGGATGACCCAGACCAGGTGGTGCGTCCAGGAGATCGGGCTGATCACGTTGGTGGTGAGGCCGACCAGCGTGAACGCCGTCAGCTCGTCGCCGTCGGCGCGCGCGTTCGCGGCCCGGGACAGACCGAGCGCCAGCATCAGCACGGCGAAGGACAGCCAGAGCAGGCCGGGCGTCTCGATCGAGTCGTAGAGCCGGGCCAGCAGGCCGGCCAGCGACTGGTTCGGCGTCATGTCGGCCGCCCCGACCCGCTCGGTCTGCCAGAGCACGCCGCCGAAGTAGGCCCGGGACTCGGTGCCGACGACGGCGAAGGAGCCGATGGTCACGGCGACCACCGTGCCGACCGCGGTCGCCGCCGCCCGCCACTGCCGCGTGATCATCAGGTAGACGATGAACAGGGCCGGGGTCAGCTTGACCGCGGTGGCCAGGCCGATGCCGACGCCGGCCCACGCGCCGCTGTAGACGAAGCGCAGCAGCGGGCCGTCGGTCTCGGCGGCGTCGGCCCCGCGGCGGGACCGCCAGCGCAGGCCGATCAGATCGGCCATGATCAGTGCGAAGAGGAGCAGGTTGACCTGGCCGTAGCCGAGGGTCTCGCGGGCCGGTTCGATGGCGACCGCCAGCGGCGTCGCGATCGCGACGGTGTACCAGAGCGGCCAGCCGAGCCGGTCGACGATCGGGCGGAGCAGGCCGGCCAGCACGATCGCCAGGGCGGCGATGCTGGCGAGAGCGTTGACCGTCCCGGCCAGCTCGACCGGCAGGTGCGCCATCGGCAACATGACCAGACCACCGAACGGTGGGTAGGTGAAACCCAGGGTGGTGCCGGGTGCGATGAACTCGTAGAGCTCGTGACCGCTCGCCCACCACACCACCGCGCCGTGGTAGATCTTCATGTCGAAGAAGTTGTACGGCCGCCCGAAGGCACCGATGGCGAGCCATGCGGCGAAGGCGACTGCGGCCACGATGCCGGTCCGTACGACTGTCCTACGATCGATCCCACGCGTTACGCGACGGACTGGGGCGAGGCGGCCCACCCGTCTTCCGACGGTCGCCGGCATGGCGTGGCCACCCCCGTACCAAGGTCGTCCTACCCGTCCAGGTCCTGCACGGAGCCTAGAACGGCGCCTCACGTTAATGCCTCCCGCGTTATGCGACCGTGTCCGATCCCACACATGTTTTTGACATTTCCACCGCGTTAACGCCTACCGGGTGGTTCAGGTGATTCGTGGGCGTTGGCGGGTGGGACCGGCGGAGGGGAGGAATAGACGCAGGTCAGCCGGGGAGTCGTCGGGCCGTCGCTGCCGATCGTACGGCGATTCGGGCCTCTCTGCGGGCGGTACGGACAGCCCGGCGCACGGAACGTCGGGAATGGCCGATCCGGTGACCGGTCCGCCACCGCAGGCCTGGCTTGCCGCCGGTGTCCGCCGCCGCGAGCAGCAGCCCGCCGAAGAGGCCGAGGTTCTTCAGGAAGTGGATCTGGTTGTTGTTGCGCGCCGCGGGGTCGTCGGTGTTCCAGAAGGGATGCCCGGCGATGGTCACCGGGACCAGCGTGCCGGCGAGCACCAGCGCCGCCGGCCGGGCGAAGCGTCCGGTGGCGAGCATCAGGCCGGCGCCGACCTGGACGGCCGCGTTGACGCGGATCAGCGTCTCGGTGTCGGTGGGGATGCGCGGGTCGGCCCTCTCCAGCAGGGGCGTGACCCGGTCGGTCA
The DNA here is from genome assembly GCF_900090315.1 of Micromonospora citrea. Lineage (NCBI taxonomy): Bacteria > Bacillati > Actinomycetota > Actinomycetes > Micromonosporales > Micromonosporaceae > Micromonospora > Micromonospora citrea. The sequence goes on from NZ_FMHZ01000002.1 coordinate 3,591,081, forward strand.
CCGGCTTGGCGGCGGGGACCAGCCGTCCCGGGTTCTTGAAGTTGTGGAACCCGCTGACCACGAAGATGCCGCTCAACATGGCGCGGGCGAGGGAGCGCACGGGTTTCATGGATCAGTCATACCCCGTCACCGGCACGACTACCCCCGCAACCGCCGATCCGGATCGGTCGACGTGGACATCCGCCACGCCGATTCGAGCGACCGTCGCTGATGGACCGGTGACGAGGGGTAACGTCCCCGGCGTGACGACGTTGCGGCTGCGACCCGAGGACCCGGCCGACACCGGCGCGGTCCGTCGGGTGCTGGCCGCCGCTTTCGCCCGGCCCGACGTGGCCACGCCGCCCGAGGTGGAGCTGGTCGACGAGTTGCGCGGCGGCGACGCCTGGGTGCCCGAGCTGGCGATGGTCGCCGAGTACGGCGGCGAGGTCGCCGGCTACGCCCTGTTGACCCGGGTGCGGGTGAGGTCCGACGACGCCACCGCCCCCGCGTTGGCGCTCGGCCCGGTGGCGGTCGCGCCGCACCGGCAGCGGATCGGGCTCGGCGCGGCCGTGGTCCAGGCCGCGCTGGACGCGGCCACCGAGCTGGGCGAGCGGCTGGTGGTGGTGCTCGGCGCCCCGTCCTACTACCACCGGTTCGGCTTCGGCAGGGCCGACCGGATGGGCCTGACCAGCCCCTGGTCCGGCCTCGGCGACCCGTGGCAGGCCCTGGTGCTCCCGCCGACCACCAGTGGCGAGGGCCCCCCGCCCCGGGGCGAGGTCATCTTCCCCCCGCCCTGGTCCAAGGTCTGACCCTCGCGCCGGTCGGGCTCCGGCCGGTCGGTCCGCTCCACCGGGGTCGAGGGTTGGCTGGCGACGCCGGTCCCGGCCCGTCCCACCGGCTCGCCGGGTGGCGCGCGACCGAGGCTGGTCGCGGCCCATCCGACGGCGGAGTCAGGCCGGCTGGGTGCGCAGGTAGCGGCCGAAGTGGGGGACGGTGAAGGCGACCGTGCCGCGTTCGCCCGAGTAGATCAGGCCCTTCTTGATCAGCGCGTCCCGCGCCGGGGAGAGGCTGGCCGGCTTGCGCCCGAGGGCGCGGGCGATCTCCGCCGTCGGCACTGCCGCGTCCATGTCGTCCCGCCCGCCGCCGTCGGTCTCCCCCTCCACCAGGGAGAGGGTGGCCATGACCCGCATGTACTCGCGCTCGGCCGGGGTGGCCCGTTCGAACCGGGAGCCGAAGAAGCCGACCGCCAGCTCGGCCTCCGCCTCGGGCGCGGCGACCCGCACGTCGGCGGCGGTGATCGGCGAGCGGGGCGCGTGGTCCCAGGTCGCCTTCCCGTACGCCTGGACGAAGTAGGGGTAGCCGCCGGACTTCTCGTAGAGCAGGTCGAGGGCCTTCGGCTCGTACTCGACCTCCTCGCGCTCGGCCGGCGCGCAGAGCGCCTGGTCGGCGGCGATCCGGTCGAGGCGGTCGATGCGCTGGTAGCGGAAGAGCCGCTCCGAGTAGGACTTGGCCGCGCTGAGCACGGCCGGCAGGTGCGGCAGCCCGGCGCCGACCACGATCAGCGGCGCGCCGAGCTGGGACAGCTCGTGGCAGGCGGCGCAGAGGGCGGAGACGTCCTCCGGGCCGAGGTCCTGCATCTCGTCGATGAAGATCGCGATGCCGGTGCCGACGTCGGCGGCGACCGCGGCGGCGTCGGTGAGCAGCTCGACGAGGTCGATCTCGATGTCGCCGGAGTCGGCGCGGCCGCTGGCGGCGGGTACGTCGATGCCGGGTTGCCACCGGTCGCGCAGCTTCGGGGCGGCGTTGCCGCGGCCGGCCGGCGCGGTGCGCTGGGCGAACGCCCTGAGCACGCCGAGGAAGGTGTCGATCCGGTCGGGGGCGCGGTGGCGGGGAGCCAGCTCCCGGACGGCCATGTGCAGCGCGGCGGCGATCGGGCGGCGCAGCGACTGGTCCGGCCGGGCCTCGATCTTGCCGCTGCCCCAGAGGTGGTTGATCGCCTGGGAACGGAGGGTGTTGAGCAGCACCGTCTTGCCGACGCCGCGCAGGCCGGTGAGCATCAGGCTGCGTTCGGGCCGGCCCCGGGCGATGCGCTCCAGCACGACGTCGAAGACGTCCAGCTCGCGCCCCCGCCCGGCCAGCTCGGGCGGGCGCTGGCCGGCGCCCGGGGCGTACGGGTTGCGGACCGGATCCACGCATCGCACAGTATCGGGCCGTCTAGCTGCGGGGCTAGACATCCGTAGATGGGGGAATCGGCGTGTCGGGCCGTCGTCGGAGACCCGGGATCGGCGTCGAGACAAAACTAGGGCTGTCTAGCGTCCATGCTAGACAGCCCTAGTTTTGGCGATCAGCGCTTCTTCAGGCAGAGCACGTAGTCCAAGGCGTTGATCGAGTTGTTGTGCACGTAGTTCGCCGTCGACTCCGGCGCCCGGGTCTTGCACCGGTCCCCGTCGGTCGTGCCGGGGATGCGCAGCAGCACCTCGTACGTGTTCGGGCCGCAGGGCACCTTCCGCAGCTCGGCGTCGGTGGCGGTGCCGTCGTTGACCACGCAGTCGCCCTTGGCGAAGTCGTCGTCGTCATCCTCGGACGGGCTCGGCTCGGCCGAGCTCGGCTCCGCGCTGGGCTCGTCCGTCGCCCCGGTGCTCGGCGTGGCGGAAGCGCTCGTCGTCGGCGCCGTGACCACCGGCTCGTCCTCGTCGCCGGCCTGCCAGACCGCCCAGCCGGCGATCCCGAGACACGGGCAGAGCAGGAGCACCACCACCAGGCCGATGATCAGGGCGATCTTTCCCCCGCCCTTCTTCGCCGGCGGGGCGGGGGGCACAGTGCCGTAGCCGCCGGGGGGCGGCGGCGCGCCCCACTGGTCACCGGCCACCGGCGCGGGCGTCGGCCCGGCCGGCGGGAACGGCCCGGCCGGCGGGTAGCCGCCCTGCTCCGCCGACGGCTGACCGCCCGGGGGCGGGTATCCGGCACCCGAACTCGGCGGCGGGTATCCGGGACCAGAGCTGGGCGGCGGCGGGTAGCCCGAGCCAGAGGTCGGCGGCGGCGGGTATCCGGCACCAGAGCTGGGCGGCGGCGGGTAGCCCGAGCCGGAGGTCGGCGGCTGCGAGGGCTGGCCCCAGGGCTCGGCGCCGCCCGACGGCGGCTGGCCCCACTGCGGTGCTGCCGGCGGCTCGGCGCCGCCCGACGGCGGCTGGCCCCACTGGGGTGCGGTGGGCGGCTCGTTACCGGGCTGCGGCTGCCCCCACTGGGGTGCGGTGGGCGGCTCCGCGCCGGCCGCGGGCGGCTGCCCCCACGGCGGCGGGGCCGGGTCGCCGGGCGGCGGACCGCCCGGCGTGCCGGGTGGGCGCTGGTAGTGGTCGTCCGGCTGTCCGGGTGGTCCGTAGATTGTCATCTCTTCCTCAGGGGTGCGGTGGCTCAGCGCTGCTTCAGGCAGAGCACGAAGTCGAGGGTGTCCAGCTCGCTGTCGAAGAAATACCAGTTGGTGTAGCCGGCGACCTTGGCGCATTTGGCCGCGGCGTCCTTCTCGCCGCTGGTCGCCCCGTCGATCCGGCGCAGCACCTCGTACGTCTGCGGGCCGCAGTCGCTGATCAGCAGCTTGGGTTTGCCGCCGGCCGGGCCGTCGTTGCGGACGCACTGGCCGGCCTTCACGAAGCGGGGGTCGGCGGAGGATTCGGGAGCCGGGGCGCTGGGCGCCGCGGTCGGGGTGCTCGCCGGTGCCTCCGGCACGCCGGTCCCGGCCGGCACCGGCTCGCTCGGCGTGGCCACCGGCGCCTCGTCACCCTGGCCGAGCAGGTAGTACACCGCCGCGCCGCCGCCGAGGACCAGCACCGCCACCGCCGCCAGCACCGCGACCAGCGGCCCCCGGCCGCGTCGGCGCTCCGGCGGCGGGGTGGGACCGCCGGCGTACGGGGAGGGGGGCGTCGCGGCGTCGGGCCAGGGGGCGTACGGCTGCCCTGCGGGACCGTAGGCGGGTGGCGGCTGCCGGTACGGCCCCGGATCGTCCCGCCGGTAGGGCTCCGCACCGTAGCGGGGCTCCGGCGGCGGGTACGCGGCGTGCGGGTCGTCCCATCCGCCGCGACCGTAGGAGCCGGCTGAGGTGCCGTACGCCTCGTCGGGCTGCCGCCCGCGCCACGGTTCCGGATCCCCCCGACCCGGTGGTCCGTAGTTCGCCATGCACGTCTCCCGCGTGAGTGGTGAGAGGCCGGCCACCAACGAGGGACGCCGACGCCCACGTCACCGTAGCGTGTCCACCGATGAGACCACGCTCACCGAGTGCGTCACCCTCGACCGACCCGCCCGCAGGGACCGGGCCGAATCCCGGGGGCGGTCGGGCGGCCGCCGCCACGCCGACGCTGGTGTGGACCGCCCTGCTGCTCGTCTACGTCCTCTGGGGCTCCACCTACCTCGGCATCAGGATCGCCGTGGAGTCGATGCCGCCGCTCGGCTCGGCGGCCCTCCGGTTCGCCGCCGCCGGCCTGGTGCTGGCCGTCGTGCTGCGGCTGCGCCGGGGCGCGGGCGCGCTGCGGGTCGACCGGCGGCAGCTCGGCTCGGCCGCGCTGGTCGGGGTGCTGCTGCTGGCCGGCGGCAACGGGCTGGTGGTGCTCGCCGAGTCCGGTCCGCCGGGCGTCGCGGTGCCATCCGGGATCGCCGCGCTGCTCGTGGCCACCGTCCCGCTGCTGGTGGTGCTGCTGCGTACGGCCACCGGCGACCGGCCCCGGTTCTGGACGCTGGCCGGGGTGACGCTGGGCTTCGTCGGCCTGGTGCTGCTCGTGCTGCCCAGGGGCGGGACCGACGCCGTACCGCTCGCCGGGGCGTTGACCGTGGTCGCGGGAGCCGTGAGCTGGTCGGTCGGCTCGTTCCTCTCCGGCCGGATCCGGATGCCCGCCGACCCGTTCGTCGCCACGGTCTACGAGATGTTCGCCGGGGCGGCGGCGCTGGCCGTCCTCTCGGCGGGCCGCGGGGAACTGCGCGGCTTCGACCCGGGTGCGGTGACCACCCGGTCGTGGCTCGCGCTCGCGTACCTGATGGTGGCCGGCTCCCTGGTCGCCTTCACCGCGTACGTCTGGCTGCTGCACCACGCGCCGATCTCGCTGGTCGCGACGTACGCCTATGTCAACCCGGTGGTCGCGGTGGCCCTCGGCGCGCTGATCGTCGCGGAGCCGGTCACCGCGCAGGTGCTGCTCGGCGGCGCGGTCATCGTCGCCGGCGTGGCCCTGGTGGTGAGCACCGAGAGGCCCCGACGTCCCGCATCGGGTACCCCGCCGGAGCCGCCCCGCCGGTAGCGTCCGGCCCGTGTCGAGCGGGTCGGTGGTGTGCGCGGCGCTGCTCGGCGGCCTCGCCGGTCTCGCCGCGCCCCGGGCCGGCCGCCGCTGGACGCCCCGGCCCGCCCCCACTCCTCCCGCACCGACCGTCGCGCCGGTGCCGGGGCTGACCGCACCGGTTTCCTCGGCGTCGGCCGGCTCCGTGCCGCCCGCCGGCGCGTCGGCCGGCTCCGTGCCGCCCGCCGGCGCGTCGGCCGGCTCCGTGCCGCCCGCCGGCGCGTCGGCCGGCTCCGTGCCGCCCGCCGGCGCGTCGGCCGGCTCCGTGCCGCCCGCCGGCGCGTCGGCCGGCTCCGTGCCGCCCGCCGGCGCGTCGGCCGGCTCCGTGCCGCCCGCCGGCGCGTCGGCCGGCTCCGTGCCGCCCGCCGGCGCGTCGGCCGGCTCCGTGCCGCCCGCCGGCGCGTCGGCTGGTGCCGTGCCGTCGCGGGCGACGGGCGGACCGTTGGTCGCCGTGAGCGGGGCGTCCGCCGGTGCCGGGGCGGCGGTGGGGGCGGTCGTGTTCGCCGGGCTCGCGGCGGCCCTCGACAACGATCCGGCCCTGCCGGCCTTCCTCGGGCTGGCGGCGGTCGGGCTGGTGCTCGCCGTGGTCGACCTGGCCTGCCTGCGACTGCCCGATCCGCTGGTGGGCGCGGCGGCGCTGGTCGTCGCCGTCGGCCTCGCCGGTGCCGCACTGCTGACCGGTGCCCCGGAGCGCCTGTTCGGCGCGATGGCGGGGGCGGCGCTCTCCTTCGCCGCGTACGTCCTGCTGGCGTTGCTGCCCGGCTCGCGGCTGGGCTTCGGCGACGTGAAGCTCGCCGGCGTGCTGGGCCTGCCGCTCGGCTGGCTGGGGTGGTCGCCCCTGGCGCTCGGGCTCATCCTGCCGCACCTGCTCAACGGCGTGGTGGTGGTCGTCCTGCTGGCCGCGCGCAGGGTGCGCCGCGACACCCCCCTCCCGCTGGGCCCGGCCCTCCTGACGGGCGCCTGGCTGACCACCCTCCTCACCTGACCGCCCCCACCCCCCGCCCCCGCCGCTGGTCCTCGGCGATCTCGCACTTCCTGCCCCCGACTTGCGACGAATGTCCATCATGTCGGGGCGCAAAGTGCAAGATCGCCGAGGGCTGGAGAGGGCTGGAGAGGGCGGGAGGGGGAGGAGGGGAGGGAGGGGAGTCAGATGAGGCGGAGTTGGCGGTCCCTGGGGCGGCGGGGTTCGGCTTCGCCGAAGCGCTCGAAGAGGCCCGGGTCGATGGCGTCGAGGAACGGCGACGGGGCGCACTCGCGTTCCGTCCCGTGCCGGCTGCGGCGGGCGGCGTGGCTGACGTACAGGCGGTCCTGGGCCCGGGTCAGCCCGACGAAGAAGAGCCGCCGCTCCTCGGCGATCGCGTCGTCGTCGGGGGTGCTGCCGGGCCAGCGCAGCGGGAGCAGCCCGTCCTCGGCGCCGACCAGGAAGACCACCGGGAACTCCAGCCCCTTCGCGGCGTGCAGGGTGAGCAGGGTGACCGCCTCGGCGCGCGGGTCGAGGGCGTCCACCTCCGCGCCGGTGGCGAGCTGGGACAGGAACGCCGGCAGGTCGTCGCCGCAGCGGCGGGCCAGCGGGGTGAGCAGGTCGACGGCCGAGCGGACGTCCTCCGGGCGTACCGCCCCGGCGCCGTCCAGCGTGGGCACCGCGAAGCGCTCCGCCAGCACCTGACCGGCCAGCCGGACCCGGGCGGCCAGCGAGCCGTCCAGCCCGTCGGCGTGGCGCAGCTCGCGGGCGATGGCGGACACCCCGGGCCGGTCCCGCAGCCGGTCGTGCGACCGCTTCTGCACGGGGATGTTCGCCCGGGCGAGGGCGTCGACGATCGGTGCGGCCTGCGCGTCGGTGCGGTAGAGCACCGCGATGTCGGAGAAGGAGAGCGAGGTGGACCGGCCGTCGATCCGCCCCGAGTCGAGGGAACGGTGGGAGAGGCCGCCGACCAGCTCGTCGATGGTGCGTACGACGAAATCGGCCTCGTCGGCGACGGAGCTGGCGGGATAGCGGCCCACCAGCGGGGCCTCCGGGTCGAGCCGGGCCGGGTCGAGCCGGCGGCCCCGCACCAGCGACGACGGCGCGATGGCCTGGACGGCGGCGGCCAGGATCGGGGCCGACGAGCGGTAGTTGCGGTTCAGCCGGACCAGCCGGGCGTCGGTGAAGTCCTGCGAGAAGCGCAGGAAGTAGCCGACGTCGGCGCCCCGGAACGAGTAGATCGCCTGGTCCGGGTCGCCGATCGCGCAGAGGTTGCCGTCGGCGGGGCTGAGCAGGCGCAGCAGCTCGTACTGCACCTCGTCGACGTCCTGGTACTCGTCGACGAAGATCCACCGCCAGCGCTCCCGGTACCGCTGCACGAGCTTGCGGTCGGCCTTCAGCAGCGTGACCGGCAGGGTCAGCAGCTCGTCCAGGTCCACCAGGTCCTGCTTGCGCAACAGCGCCGCGTAGGACGCGTCGTCGTCGCCGGCCTCGGCGCGGGCCTCCGCCCGCTGGGCGTCGTCGGCGATCCGGAAGTCCGCCGGCAGGCCGACGGCGTCGGCGTTCTCCCGCAGGATGGTCAGGCCCAGCGAGTGGAAGGTGCCGACCGTGACGTCCTCGGCGACCGGCCCGAGCAGGCCGTCGAGGCGGTGCCGCAGCTCCTCCGCGGCCCGCCGGGTGAACGTGATCGCCAGGCACTGCTCGGGGAAGACGTTCAGCTCCGCGCAGAGGTAGGCGATCCGGTGGGTCAGCGTCCGGGTCTTGCCGGTGCCCGGCCCGGCGACGATGAGCAGCGGCCCGCCCGGCGCGGAGGCCGCCACCCGCTGCATGGCGTCCAGCCGGTCCAGCAGGCCGGTGCCGACCTCCTCCATGCCGGCGAGCATCGGCTCGAACGGCTCGTGCGGCGAGGGCGCCGGCGCGATCGGGGGTGGTGGCGCGGGCGTCACGGGCTTGCGCTTCGGCTCGGCCTTGGCCTTTGCCGCCGCCGGGCGTCTGGCCCGCGGCTTGGGTGCCGGCTCCGTCGGGGTGCGCTGCGCCGGCACGGGTACGTCGAAGAGGGTCTCCTGCGCCGTGCCGGCGTCGCCGCCCAGCTCGGCCGGGTCGAAGAGGGTGATGACGCCGTACTCGCCGTCGTAGCCGGGCACCCGGCGCACGTCGCCCCGGCGCAGCCGGCCGATGCCCTCGGCGAGCAGTTCCCCGCCGACCCGGCCGATCTCGTCGAGCGGGGTGATGGTGAGGATCTCCAGCTCCGGGCCGAGCGCGGCGACCAGCTCGTTGAGCTTCCCCTCGACCCGCTTCGACCGCGCGCCCACCTTGTTGATCTCACCGAGGATCTCGGCCAGCGGCACCAGGTGGGTGACGTCGCGGGCGTGCGCCGGCCGGTGGCCCGCCGGGCGGTCGGCCAACTCCTCGACCCGGCTGAGCACGCCTACGGTGAGCGGCTTGCCGCACTCCGGGCAGCGACCGCCGGCGGCCCGGGTCCGCTCCGGGGGCCAGTTGACGCCGCAGAGCCGATGCCCGTCCGCGTGGTACTTGCCCTCCTCGGGGAAGAACTCGATGGTCCCGGCCAGCCCGTCGCCGGTGCGCAGCGCGTCCCGGATCGCGAAGTAGTCCCGCCCGGTGGCGAAGACGGTTGCCTCCCGGGCCAGCGCCGGCGGCGAGTGCGCGTCGGAGTTCGACACCAGTTGGTAGCGGTCCAGGCTGCCGACGCGCCAGTTCATCTCCGGGTCGGACGAGAGGCCGGTCTCCACCGCGAAGATGTGGTCGGCGAGGTCGGCGTAGCAGTCGGCGATCGCGTCGAAGCCCGACTTGGAGCCCAGCGCGGAGAACCACGGCGTCCAGATGTGCGCGGGCACCAGGTAGCCGTCCGCGCTGGCCTCCAGGGTGATCTCCAGCAGGTCCCGGGAGTCCAGGCCGAGGATCGGCCGGCCGTCCGAGCCGAGGTTGCCGATCCGCCCGAGCGCGGTGTTGAACCGGGCCACGGCGTCCAGGTCGGGCAGGTAGATCAGGTGGTGCACCTTGCGGGTGCGGTCGTCCCGCTTGTAGATCGTGGAGATCTCCACGCTGAGCATGAACCGGACCGGGTCCGCCTCCGCCTCGCTGGCCAGCCGGGGCGGCAGCCGGCGGGCGATGTCCCGCTCCGCCTCGGGACTGAGCCGGTGCAGGCCGGGCTCGGCGGGGTGCAGGGTCTCGCGCAGGTGGTCGTACCAGGCGGGGTGGGTGAAGTCGCCGGTGCCGAGCACGGCGATGCCCTTGCGCCTCGCCCACCAACCGAGGTTCGGCAGGGTGAGGTCGCGGCTGCACGCGCGCGAGTACTTCGAGTGGATGTGCAGATCCGCGACGAACGGCGGGAGGCCACCGGAGGGTGCGGCGCTGAACGGAGGCACGCCGCATCCTGTCACGAGCCGGATGGCGCCCGTCATCCGCCACGCGTGAAGGTGAGGTGCGCAATCGGCGGGACCGCCCCGTCCGGGTCAGGCGCTGCGCAGCTCCACCAGGGTGATCTGGGGTTCCGCGCCGACGCGCACCGGCGGGCCCCAGAAGCCGGCGCCGTTGGTGACGTAGACCTTCGTGCCGTCGACCTCGCCGAGACCGGAGACCACCGGCTGCTGGAGCTTCACCAGCAGGTTGAAAGGGACGATCTGCCCGCCGTGGGTGTGCCCGGAGAGCTGGAGGTCGACGCCGAACTTCGCCGCCTCCACGGCCGCCACCGGCTGGTGGGCGAGCAGCACCACCGGGCGGCTCGGGTCGCGGTCGCCGAGGGCCGCCGCGTAGTCCGCCGGGGCGGCCAGGCCGGTGCCGGCGGCGGTGACGTCGTTGACCCCGGCCAGGTCGAGCACGCCGCCCCGGGCCTGGATCTCGGTCCGCTCGTTCTGCATGACCCGCAGGCCGAGGCGGTCCAGCTCCTGGACCCACTCCTCGACCCCGGAGTAGTACTCGTGGTTGCCGGTGACGAAGTAGCTGCCGTGCCGGGAGCGCAGGCCGCGCAGCGGCTCGGCCGCCTCGCCCAGCTCGGCCACCGAGCCGTCGACCAGGTCGCCGACGACCGCGACGACGTCCGCGTCGAGGCGGTTGATCGCGGCGACGATCCGCTCGGTGTGCGCCCGGCCGCGCAGCGGACCGAGGTGGATGTCGGAGACCGTGGCGATGCGCAGGCCGTCCATGCTGCGGGGGAGCTTGGCCAGCGGGATCTGCACGCGGTCGAGCTGCGGGGGGCCGAGGGCGGTGCGGATGCCGTAGCCGGTCAGGCCGGTGGCGGTGAGCCCGGCGAAGATCGCCGTCCCGCGGGCGAGCAGCAACCGGCGGGAAGGGTCGTGGTCGGGCTGCGCGACGGCGTCGGCGGCCGGCGGGTCGGCCGGACCGGCGGCGCCGACCAGGGCGGGCTCGGGCGCGGCGGCGGTGGGCTCGGCGGCGGCGACCCGGCGGCGCAGCACCAGCTTCGCCACCGCCATCGGCACCTCCAGCGCCACGAGCAGGACCAGCAGGTAGAACATGACGGCGAGCCAGAGGTAGCCCGGCCACGCCAGCCAGTAGAGGCCCGCCTGGGTGCCGACCATGGTCGCCGGTACGAGCAGCGCAAGCACCAGGGCGGTGATGCCGCCGATCCGTCGCCAGCGCCCCGGCGTGGTGGTGTCCCGTACCAGCCGCTTCCAGAGGTAGAGGTGGATCAGGCCGGTGATCAGCGCCAAGGTGGCGACGAACGCCAGTGCCGGCAGCATGTGTGCGCCTCCCTCAGCCGCCCGCGAAGGGCGGCAGGACGTCGATCGTGGCCCCGGCGGGTAGCGGTGCCCGACGATCATGACAGGTCACGCCGTCCACCAGGAAACTCGCCACCCGCAGCACGGCGGCGAGTCGCTCGCCGTGTCGGGCGGCGAGTTCCCCGAGGAGTTCGTCGAGACTGCCGCCCGCGGATGCGGTCTCCTCGGGCAGCCCGGCGGCGGCCCGCGCCCCGGCGAAGTAGCGGACGGTGAGGGGCGGCCCGGCGTCGGCCGGCGGAACCGTCTGCCCGGCGTGGTCCGGCGGCCCGGCGTGGTCCGGCGGCCCGGCGTGGTCCGGCGGCCCGGCGTGGTCCGGCGGCCCGGCGTGGTCCGGCGGCCCGGCGTCGGCCGGCCGCGTCGGTTCGGTCACGGTCATCCTCCGATGGCCGACATCGGCCGGACGGGTTGCAGGAAGGCGGGGTCGTCGATGCCGTGCCCGGCCCGCTTGCCCCACATCGCAACCCGCCAGCGCCGGGCCAGTTCGTCGTCGTCCGCCCCGGCCCGCAGCGCGCCGCGCAGGTCGGACTCCTCGGTGGCGAAGAGGCAGGCACGGACCTGCCCGTCGGCGGTGAGCCGGGTGCGGTCGCAGTCGCCGCAGAACGGCCGGGTGACGCTGGCGATCACGCCGACCCGGGCCGGACCGTCGTCGACCAGCCAGGTCTCGGCCGGGGCGGCGCCGCGTTCCGCCGGGTCGGGGGTCAGGGCGAACTCGTCGCGCAGGCGGGCCAGGATCTCCTCGGCGGTGACCATGGTGTCGCGGTCCCAGCCGTGCTGGGCGTCCAGCGGCATCTGCTCGATGAACCGCAGCTCGTAGCCGTGGGCGAGGGCGAAGCGGAGCAGCGCGGGGGCCTCGTCGTCGTTGATCCCGCGCATGAGGACGGAGTTGACCTTCACCGGGGTCAGGCCGGCGGCGGCCGCGCCGGCGAGCCCGGCCAGCACGTCCGCCAGGCGCGGGCGCCGGGTCAGCCGGGCGAACCGCTGCGCGTCCAGGGTGTCCAGCGAGACGTTCACCCGGTCGAGCCCGGCGTCGCGCAGCGCGGGGGCCAAGCGGTCGAGTCCGATGCCGTTGGTGGTGAGCGAGATCCGGGGGCGCGGCTCCAGCGCCGCCACGGCGGCCACGATGCCGAGCAGGCCGGGCCGGATCAGCGGCTCCCCGCCGGTGAACCGCACCTCGGTCACGCCGAGCAGGCGCACCGCGACCCGGACCAGCCGGACGATCTCCTCGTCGCCGAGCAGTTGCGGGCCGGGCAGCCAGGGCATCCCTTCCGCGGGCATGCAGTAGGTGCAGCGCAGGTTGCACTTGTCGGTCAGGGACACGCGCAGGTCCCGGGCGACGCGGCCGTACCGGTCGGCGAGGACGCCGTCGGTCGGCGGGGCGGCGTTCACCCGTCGACGGTAGCGCGCGCCAGCCCGGCCAGGGCCGCGCGGGCGGTGCGGGCGACCGCGTCGCGGTACGTGCCGCCGAATAGGGCGGTGTGCACCAGCATCAGGTGGAGCTGGTGCAGCGGCACCCGCTCCTGCCACCCGTCGGCGGGCGGCCACGCCTCCGCGTACGCGGCGAGGACCCGGTCGAGGTGCGGCACGCCGCCGAAGAGCGCCAGTTGTGCCAGGTCGGTCTCCCGGTGCCCGCCGTGCGCGGCCGGGTCCACCAGCCAGACCCGGTCGTCGGCGCCCCAGAGCACGTTTCCCGGCCAGAGGTCCCCGTGGATCCGCGCCGGCGGCTCGTCCCCGCCGAACTCGCCGATCCTGTCGACGACCTGCTCGACCAGCCCGGCCTCCGCGCCGGTGAGCGCGCCGCCGTCCACCGACCGGCGCAGGTACGGGACGAGCCGGCGCCGGACGAACCAGCCCGACCACGGCCCCTCGTCCGGCGTGTTGTCCTGCGGGAGCGCCCCGACGAACCCGGTCCAGTCGGCGCCGAACGTCGGCGCGCCGGCGCGGTGCAGGGCCGCCAGCTCCCGGCCGAACCGTTCGGCCGCCGCGGGCGTCGGCTCGCCGGGCTCGACCCAATCGAGCGCCAGCAGCTCGGGCAGTGCCACCACCACCTCGGGCACCGCGACGGCTCCCGCGTCGCGCAGCCAGCGCAGGCCGGCCGCCTCGGCGGCGAAGAAGCCCTCCGGCAGCGGCCGGCCGGCCCCCTCCGGCCAGGTCTTGGCGAAGATCGAGTGGCCGTCGTCGAGGGTCAGCCGGGAGGCGGCGCAGATGTCGCCCCCGGCGACCGGCGTCTCCCGGATCCTCTGGTGGGTCAGGAAGGTCGGCAGGTGCTCCGGGTGCGCCCGCAGGTACGCCAGATCCATCCGCGCACGGTAACCCGTCACGCGGCGTCGCGGGCGGGCGTCGCGGTGGCGCCCCGCCGGCGGGCGCCCAGCAGCGCCACCACCCCGGCGGCCTGGATCGCCGTGAGCAACACCAGGGCGGTACGGAATCCGGCCAGCCCGCCACCGCCGGCGGTCCAGCACAGCGCGGCGACGGCGGGCGCGAGGGTCGTCGAGATCATCCGTACGGTGCCGCTGACCCCGCCGGCGGCGCCGGTGGCGCCGGCGGGCGCCGCCGCCATGACCGCCGCGATGATCGGGGTGTTGAACAGGCCGAACCCGACGCCCAGCACCGCGATCTGCCACCCGACGTGCGCCAGCCCGGCGTCGGCGGGGAGCGTGACCGGCAGCAGCGTCGCCCCGGCGACAAGCGTGGCACCCGTCGCCGCCGCCGGCAGCGCGCCGATCCGGTCGGCGAGCCAGCCGGCGACCGGCGAGACGACCGTCATGGCGCCGATGTTGACCAGCAGCAGCATCCCGGTCACCTCCGGGCCCTCGTGCAGCACGTCGGCGAGGAAGTACGGCAGGAGGAAGGCCGTCAGCGCGATGTTGAAGCACACGAGGAAGAGCCCGAGGGTGGTGAGCCCGAAGCGACGGTCGCGTACCAGCGCGATGACCGGTCGCGCGGCGGGCAGCCGGGCCCAGGCCAGGCCGAGTCCCACGGCGAGCGCGCCGAGCCCGGCGGCCACCGCCGGCCGCGCCGTGATCTCGTCGACCGCGACGATCACCGCGGCGACCGTGCCGCCCAGCAGCACCACCTCGCTCAGCAGCGGCAGGCCGGGCACGGGCAGTCCCCGGCCGTCGCGGGGCAGCGCCCGCAGGCCCAGCCAGAGCGCGGCCGCGACGAGGGGCAGCTTCAGCAGGAACACCGCGCGCCAGCCGAACGTGCCGGCGACCAGCCCGCCCAGCGACGTGCCGGCCATCCCGCCCACGGTCATGATCGTCACCACCGTGCCGATCGCGCGGGCCCGCTGGTCCGCCCGGACGGACGCCGCGATCACCGGCAGGTAGACCGCCAGGGTGAGCCCGCCCGTGACGCCCTGGAGCAGCCGTACGGCCAGCAGCGCCCACATCGTCGGCGCGACGGCGGCGAGCACGCTGGTGACGCCGATGCCGGCCATGGACCCGGCGAAGATCAGCCGGGGATCGGCCCGGTCGGCCCAGCGGCCGGCCGGGATGGAGACGGCGGCCATCGGCAGCGCGTACGCCAGCAGCACCCAGGTGGTGGCCGTCGGATCCGCCCCCAGATCCGCGCCGATGGCGGGCAGCACCACGCCGGCGATGCTCATCTCCGAGGTCACCACGAGCATGGCGAGGGCCACGGCGGCGACGGGGGCCCAGCGGGTCCGGGCGACGGGCGGCGGCTGCGGTGCGTGGGTGGTGGTCATGGGCGCCGACGGTAGGGACGTGCGCGTCCACCGGGCATCTGTCGAACGACCGTACCGGGCGCCGGGGTGGGGCCCGGGCCCGTGACCGGTCGGTTGACAGATGGCGGGCCCCCGCCGGCTGCCTAGCGTGGTCGGCACCCAACCCCGACCGACCTGGGAGAACATCCATGACCACGCAGCAGTTGCGCCTCGCCGTCATCGTGGCAAGCACCCGCCAGGGGCGCTTCGGCCCGGTGGTGGCCGACTGGTTCGTCGACCGGGCGCGGCGGCACGGCGGCTTCGACGTCGACGTGATCGACCTGGCGGAGGTCGCCCTGCCGGCCACGCTCACCGACTTCGGCGCGCCCCAGCCGGCGGCGGTCGACGCGCTCGCGCCGCGGCTGGCCGGCGCCGACGCCTTCGTGGTGGTCACGCCGGAGTACAACCACAGCTATCCGGCCACCATCAAGATCGCGATCGACTGGTACCGCGACGAGTGGCGCGCCAAGCCGGTCGGCTTCGTCTCCTACGGCGGGCTCTCCGGTGGCCTGCGCGCCGTGGAGCACCTGCGCACGGTCTTCGCCGAGGTGCACGCGACGACCGTGCGCGACACCGTCAGCTTCCACGGCTGCTGGGACAAGTTCGACGAGTCCGGCGCGCCGGTGGAGCCGCAGGGCTGCGACAGCGCCGCCAAGACCGTCCTGGACCAGCTCGGCTGGTGGGGGCGGGCGCTGCGGGAGGCCCGCGAGCGCGTCCCGTACGCGGCCTGACGGGAAAGGGGGTGCAGACGATGGACGTGGAGTTCGTCTTCGACGTGCCGTGCGTGTGGTCGTACTTCGCCTACGCCCGGTTCCAGCGCGCGGCGGCGCGGATCCGCGCCGAGGGCGGGCAGGTGGCCGTGCGGTTCCGGCCGTTCCAACTGGACCCGCGCGCCACGGCCGACGGGGAACCGAAGATCGACGTGCTGCGCCGGGCCTTCGGCGTCGAGGCGGACGACGCCGTCGCCGGCATGGAGTCGAAGGCGGCCAGCGAGGGGCTGACGTTCCGGCACCGCCACGCCGTGTGGAGCGACACGCTGCCCGCGCACCGCCTGATCGCCGTGGCCGCCGGGCAGGGGCGGGGCGAGGCGATGGTGGAGCGGCTGTTCCGCGCCCACCACACCGACGAACTCAACATCGCCGATCCGGTCACGCTGCGCCGGCTCGCCGACGAGGCCGGCGTCGCCTCGCGGGACGGCGGCGACGAGGACGTACGCGCCGAGCTGGCCCGGGTGCGCGCCGAGGGCGTACGCGGGGTGCCGGTGTTCCGCCTCGCCGGCCGTACGCTGCACGGCGCGCTGTCCGAGGAGACGCTGTACCAGGCGATGAGCGCGACGGTGGCCGCGTAGCCTTGGCTCCTGTGCTGCACGGTCGGACCGACGAGATCGCCCGGATCGACACGCTGCTCCGGCAGGCGCGGGCCGGGCGCAGCGGGGTGCTCGTGCTGCGGGGCGAGGCCGGGATCGGCAAGTCCGCGCTGCTCGACCACGCCGCCCACCTGGCCGGCGACATGCGGGTGCTGCGCACCGACGGGATCGAGTCGGAGGCGGGCTTCCCGTACGCCGGCCTGCACCTGCTCCTCGGCCGGGAGACCGGCCGGCTGGACGCCCTGCCCGCGCCGCAGGCCCGGGCGCTGCGGGCCGCGCTCGGTCAGGAGGCCGGCGGCGACGACAACCGGTTCCTGGTCGGACTGGCCGTGCTGAGCCTGCTCGCGGAGCTGGCCGAGGAGCGCCCGCTGCTCTGCCTGGTCGACGACGCGCACTGGCTCGACAGGGCCTCGGCGGAGGCGCTGCTCTTCGCCGTGCGTCGGCTCGACGCCGAGGCGATCGCGGTCGTCGTCGCGGCCCGCGCCGACGAGCAGTCCCCGTTCGACCCGGCCGGCCTGCCGGAGCTGCCGATCGGCCCGTTGGACGAGGCGGCCGCCGCCGCCCTGGTCGCGCAACGGCCGGAGCCGGTGCCCGGCTACCTCCGTTCCGACCTGCTCGCTGAGGCGCAGGGCAACCCGCTCGCCCTGCTGGAACTGCCGCTCGACGGCGAGCCCCGGCGCGTGCCGTCCTCGCGCTACCAACGGCTGCACCAGGTCTTCGCCGAGCGGGTACGGCGGCTGCCCGAGGCGACCCGGCGGCTGCTCGGCGTCGCCGCCGACGCGTCCACCGCCGACGCCGCCGTGGTGCTCCCGGCCGCCGAGCGCCTCGACTGCACCCGCGCCGACCTCGCCCCCGCCGAGCAGGCGCAGCTCGTGCGGCTGGCGGAGGGCCGGCTGGTGTTCCGCCACCCGCTGGTGCGTACGGCGGTGCGGGAGACCGCGGAGGCCGGCACCCGGACGGCGGCGCACGAGGCGCTCGCGGCGGTCTACGCGGCCCGGGGCGACACCTGCTCGTACGCCTGGCACCGGTCGGCGATGGCCGTCGGTCCGGACGAGGAAGCGGCGCTCGCTCTGGAGGCCGCCGCCCGGACGGGGACGCCCCGGGTGAGCGCGGCGGCCTCGGCGATGTACGAGCGGGCCGCCGCGCTCACCGCCGACCGGGCGCGGCGCGGGCAATGGCTGACCACCGCCGCCGAGGCGGCCGCCGACGCCGGCCAGCTGGACCGGGCCGCGGCGCTGGCCGACCAGGCCGCCGACTACGTCGCCGATCCCGTGCAGCTGGCCGACATCGCCCTGGTCCGCGCCACGGTGCTGGACTCGCGGGACCGCCCCAAGGAGGCCCACCGGCTGCTCTCCGACGCGGCCCTGGCGGCGGCCTCCCTCGACCCGCGCCGGGCCGGTCACCTGCTCTTCCGCGCCGGCCGGGCGGCGGCGCACGCGGACGACCTCGACGCGCTGGAGCGCACCGCCGCGCGGGCCGAGGAACTGGGCGTGCCCAGCGCCCACCTCGTCACCGCGCTGTCCCAGGTGTTCGCCGCGCAGCACGCCCTCTCCGACGCCTCCGTGGAACCGCTGCGGGTGCTGGTCGGGGAGACGACCGGCTGCGCGCAGCACCTGGAGCTGCTCGACATCGGCTGGTGGCACCTGATGCTGGCCGACCTCGACAGCGCGTACGACATCGCGGCGCGCCTGGCCGACACGGCCCGCCAGCAGGGCGCCGCCGGCCTGCTGGCCTCGGTGCTCCCGCTGCTCGCCCGCACCCAGCTCATGTCGGGCCGGCACGACGACGCGGAGGCCAGCGCAACGGAGGGGCTGCGGATCGCCGCCGACACCGGGCAGCGCCGGCACGCGGTCTACCTGGACACGGTGCTGGCCGCCCTGGCCGCCATGCGGGCTGACGAACAGCGGTGTGCGGAGCTGACCGCGGAACCGATCGCGCGGGGCGTGACGCCGGGCAACGTCCACGCGGCGGGCGCGCTGAGCCTGCTGGACCTGGGCCTCGGCCGGTACGAGTCGGCCTTCGCCCGGCTCTCCGGTGTGTTCGCCGCGCGGCACCGGGGCGGCGCGATGGCCAGCCTTCCCGACCTGGTGGAGGCCGCGGTGCGGGTCGACCGGCCGGCGGACGCGCTGCCCGCCGCCCGGCGGTACGCCGAATGGGCCGCGCACGTCCGGCAGCCGTGGACGCGGGCGGTCGCGCTGCGGTCCGAGGCGCTGCTGACCGGCAACGCCGACGACCGGTACGCCCAGGCCGTCGCGCTGCACCGGCAGGGCGGCCCGCCGTTCGAACGGGCCCGCACCGAGCTGCTGCACGGCGAGTGGCTGCGCCGCGCGCGCCGGATCAGCGAGGCGCGGATCGTGCTGCACTCGGCGCTGGAGATCTTCGACCGGCTCGAGGCCCGCCCCTGGAGCGCGCGGGCGCGCGCCGAGCTGCGCGCCGCCGGGGAGAGCGTCCGGGCCGCCGACACGGACGCGGTGCGGCGGCGGTTGACCCCGCAGGAGCACCAGGTGGTGCAGTTGGCGGCCCGAGGGCTCAGCAACCGGGAGATCGGTGCGCAGTTGTTCCTCAGCCCCCGCACGGTCGGCTACCACCTCTACAAGGCGTACCCGAAGCTGGGCGTCGGCTCCCGAGGCGAGCTGGCGTCGCTGGTGGCGGACCGGCCGGAGCACGTCTCGCCCGTGGAGGCGTGAGCGGTCCGAGCTGGGGCGTCACGCTCCGTGTCTGTGGATAACCCGCGTGTCGTCCACAGGGGCGGCGGGCGGCCCGCCCCGGGTCGCAGGCTGCCAGCCATGACCCCGACCGACCGCCCCCGCCTCACCGTCCGCTCCCCGGCCGACCTCATCGCCGCCGTGCCCTACCTGCTGGGTTTCCACCCGGCCGACAGCGTCGTCGTGGTGGCGATGCGGGCCCGCCGGATCACCTTCGCCGCCCGGGCCGACCTGCCCGACCTCGCCGACCCGGGCGACGCCGCCCGGCACCTCGCCGGCGTCGTCGCCCGGCAGAGCGCCGAGACCGCCACGGTCCTGGGCTACGGCCCGGCCGCCCGGGTCACCCCGGCGGTCGACGCCGTGCGCGCCGCGCTGACCGGGGCCGGGTTGCCCGTGCTCGACGCCCTCCGCGTCACCGGGGGCCGCTACTGGTCGTACGTCTGCACCGAGCCGGAGTGCTGCCCGCCGGAGGGCAGGCCCTTCGACGCCGGCGCCAGCGAGGTCAGCGCCGCGGCCGTCTTCGCCGGCCAGGTCGCCCTGCCCGACCGGGCCGCCCTCGTCGCGCAGGTCGCCCCGGTCACCGGTCCCGCCCGCTCGGCCGTACGCCGGGCCACCGCCCGCGCCGAGCGGCGCCTGGCGGCACTGCTGCACAAGGCCCCGGCGGCCGACCTGCGCAGCGGGCGGGCGGTCCGGGCCACCGGGGCTGCGGCCGTACGCGGCGCGCTGCGCCGGCACCGGCGGGGGCAGCCGCTCGGCGACGACGAGGTGGCCTGGCTGAGCCTGCTGCTGACCCACGTGCCGGTGCGCGACCACGCCTGGGAGCGCACCGACGGGCGCGACGAGGACATCGCGCTCTGGGCCGACGTGCTGCGCCGCGCCGAGCCGGAGCTGACCGCCGCGCCGGCCGCGCTGCTGGCGTTCGCGGCCTGGCGGGCGGGGCAGGGCGCGTTGGCGGCGGTGGCCCTGGAGCGGGGCCTGGCCGAGCACCCCGACTACCCGCTGGCGCTGCTCCTCGACGACCTGCTGCGCCGGGGCGTGCCACCGTCCGAGCTGGACGGCTGGCCGGCAGTCGGCGCGACGGGCGTCGTGCGCCGCAGACGCAGCCGGGGCGGCCCCCGGTGAGCCGGCAGACGTGCTCGGCTCGACGGATTGTTCGCCTCCTACCCGTGCTCGATCGACCGCAGGAAGTGGTGCATCCCTGAAGCCGGATTGCCGTTCGGAAAGACGAGCGGCACGGGCCGTCGAAGACACCGACCGGCGGGTAGGGTCGGCCGGGTGGACCTGGACGACACCGCCGCCCGGCTCGGGGTGCCCGTCGAGGACGTCGAGCGGGTGCACCGGCTCGCCGGTGACCGGCCGTCGGCCCCGATGCCCGCCAAGGCCGATGCGCCCGCGCTCCTCGACCGGCTCGCGGTGCGACCGGACGACGCCGCCGAGATCATGGCGGGCTGGCCCGACCCCGACTCTCCACTGTGGATGCCGGAGCTTCGCTGGCTGCTCGACCGCTCGATCGCGCTGGTCCGCGCCGACCTCGGGGGCCACGCCTGGCTGCCGCCCGGCCCCGCGCTGCCGCGCGACCGGAGCCCCGCCTGGCGGCATCTCTACGTGTACGCGTACCTGGCCCTGGTCGACGTCGTCAGGGGATACCACCGCGACCACGGCATCCCCGACGCCGTGTCCTGGGCGACCCTCGCCGACCTGGGCCGCAACCTCGCGATCGACAGGCGGATGCACCGCGAGGGCTGGCCGGTCATGCAGAGCTGGCTCACGCTGCACGCGCGCGGCGGCCTCTACGAGCTGGGCCGGTTGCAGTACCAGCGCGGCGGCACCGCCCTCGACCTGCACATCCCCGAGTCGGGGCCGATGACCCCGGAGGCGGTCGCGGCGTCGCTCGACGAGGCCCGCGCCTTCTTCCCGCGCCACTTTCCCGACGAGCACTACACGGCGTTCGCCTGCGGCTCCTGGCTGCTCGACCCGCAGTTGCTGGAATACCTGCCCGAGGATTCCAACATCGTCCGGTTCCAGCGGATGTTCGAGCTGGAGCCCTACGAGGAGCCGGAGGGGTTGGACGCCGACGTCGAGGTGCTGCGGTTCGTGTTCCGCAGCCTGACCACGCCGCTCGACCAACTGCCGCGCCGCACCGTGCTCCAGCGCGCGATCATCGACCACCTCGCGGCTGGGCGGCACTGGCAGATCCGCCGGGGCAGATTCCCGATCCGGCCCCGCCCTTAGCTCGACTGTCGGCTCGGCGAGAGGCACCGATCCAGCCGGGTGACGAAGGCGCGCCACGCCGCCGGCGCGAGGGTGAGGGCCGGGCCGGACGGGTCCTTGGAGTCGCGGACGGCGACGACGCCAGGAAGATTGCCCGCGACCTCGACGCAGTTGCCGCCGTTGGAGCTGCTGCGGGTGCTCTTGCGCCAACGGGCGCCGGTCAGGTCAGCCATGCTCGCGCTCTCAGGAAGTCGATGGACTGGTCTCGCGGAAGCGCTACCGACCTCACGGTATCCCAGACCGCCCGGAGCGGAGCAACGTCGTTTGTGATGCGCCCGGCAGCCTGGTCGTCCAGATAGCCGACATCTTCGCCATCCATCGTGGTGGCTATGACGAACGGTCCGGCCTGGCCGGGATGCAGCCCCGCGCCGAGCGGGATGACGTGCACCATCACGTGCGGTCGCTGAGCCATCGTCGCGAGGTGATCAAGCTGCGGATGCATGATGTCGGGGTCCTCTCGGCGCAGGGCCGCCTCGTCGATGACGAAGACTGCCAGCGGCGAGCGGGAGCGCTCGGAGACGGCGGCCTGTCGCCGTAGGCGCGTTTCGACGTAGGTGGTGGCGTCCGCGATCAGCGGACCGCTCATGAGGACCGCGCGGGCGTAGGCCTCTGTCTGTAACAACCCCGGGATGACGGATGACTCGTAGCACCGAAGGCCGACCGCCTCGCGCTCGATGTCGGTCCACGGCCGGAACCATGCTGGTTCGCGTGGCCGCAGAACGTCCGGCCAAAGCTCGACAACGTCCTTCCTGAGGATCGCGGCCACCTGGGCCCGATGGCGGGTCTGGGGAATCCGTTCCGTGACTTACCCACCGCGCGGCGGTCTTCGGATCGACACCGATCTGAGCAGCGAGGCTCTCAGCCGTCTCGCCCACCTCGGCCATGGCTGCCCGTACCGCCTGGTTCATCCCTTGCCTCTCATCGAACGTCCCGAACATCCGAAGCACATACCGCAACGCAGTGTGTTCGATCCACAACCCTCGGCAAGGTGGGTGGCGTGGCGGCGCGGTCGGTGGAGGCGATGACCCGGTGGCCGCGTCAGCGGGGGTCGTCTCGACAGGGAGGGCGGGGCGGCCCCACTCCGACGCACGAGGGAGGGTCCACCGTGGTGCACCTGGCGGCAGGCATGACGATCCGCGTTCCCGAGGACGCGTACCGCTTCGGCACCGGGCCGCTGACCCTGGCCGTCACCGAGGTGATCAGCAGGGGCCCGTTCGAGGGGCACGAGTGGGCCGAGCTGCGCGGGCACGGCGTACGCGAGGACGGCACGCGGGCCTCCCGCGAACGCTTCGCGTTCGTCCGCGTCGACCGGGTCCGGGTGGTGGACCGGTGAGCCGTCGGCGCGAGCACCTGCCCACCCGGCCCACCTGGCGGTGCGCGGCCTGCGGCATCGCCTGGCCGTGTTCGGCGGCGAAGCTGCGGCTGCTCGCCGAGTACCGGACGGACCGGCCGGGGCTGCTGGTCCACCTGGCGGCCCTTCAGGCCGAGGCGGGCGAGCAACTCGCGGCGCTGGACCGCGCCCCGACGCCGGGCGACCTTGCCGAGCGCTTCATCTCCTGGGCGCGGGCGCGCGGGTAGCCGGCGTGGCGCGGGTCCGTCGAAGGATGTAGCCGACGTTCGTCCCGTGGGGCGACCTGACCGGCTCCGCGCCGCCCGAGAATGATCACATGCCGCTACTCCTGCACGGTCCGGCATGAGCGTCGCACTGCTGCTCTCGCTCGCGGGCCTGGCCCTGGTCGACAGCACCAGCATCGGCACGCTCTTCATCCCGGTCTGGCTGCTGCTGGCTCCGGGCAGGGTCAGCGTCCGACGGATCCTGGCCTACCTCGGCACCATCACCGCGTTCTACTTCGCCGTCGGGCTGCTGCTGGTCCTCGGCGGCGCCCGGCTGGCCGACGTCCTCGGCGGGGCGCTGGACAACCGGCCGGTGCTCTGGGCGCAGCTCGCCCTCGGGGTCGGCCTGTTCGCGCTGAGTTTCCGCTACGACGGCAAGCGCCGCCCGCGCGGCGGCGGGGTGCTGCGGTGGCGGGACCGGGTCGCCGGCGGGGACTCCTCGGTGCGCTGGCTGGTCGGGCTGGCACTGCTCGCGGCGCTCGCCGAGGTGGCGACGATGCTGCCGTACCTCGGCGCGATCGGCCTGCTGACCACCTCCGGGCTCGGCGCGGGGAGCGTGGTGGGCCTGCTCGCCGGCTACTGCCTGGTGATGGTGCTGCCGGCGGTGCTGCTGCTGGCCGCCCGGGTGGCCTGGCCGAGGCTGGTCGAGCCGGTGCTGGCCCGGCTCAACGCCTGGATCGTGCGTAGCTCCGGCGGCATGCTGGGCTGGATCTTCGGCATCGCCGGGTTCCTGCTGGCCAGGGACGCCGCCGTCCGGCTGGGCTTGTTCGACACGTGGATCAGGTTGTGACCCGCCGCGGGTGGGCGTAGACGTTCATGGCCCGGTCGCGCAGGAAGCCGACCAGGGTCAGCCCGGCCTCCTCGGCCAGCTCCGCCGCCAGCGTGCTGGGCGCGGAGACCGCCGCCAGCAGCGGCACGCCCGCCATCCACGCCTTCTGGGTCAGCTCGAAGCTCGCCCGCCCGGAGACCAGCAGCACGTGCCCGGCCAGCGGCAGCCGCCGCTCGCGGACCGCCCAGCCGACCACCTTGTCGACGGCGTTGTGCCGGCCGACGTCCTCGCGCAGCACGACCAACTCGCCGTCGGCCGTGAACAGGCCCGCCGCGTGCAGCCCGCCCGTGCGGTCGAAGCCGCGCTGCGCCGCGCGCAGCCGCTGCGGCAGCTCGACCAGGACCGCCGCCGGCACCGTCAGCGGGTCGTCGCCGACCGCGAAGAGCGATCGGGTACGCACCGCGTCGATGCTCGCCTTGCCGCACACCCCGCAGGCGCTGGTGGTGTGGAAGTTCCGGGTCGGGTCGGCGGCCGGCTCGGGCACGCCGGGCGACAGCACCACGTCCACCACGTTGTACGTGTTGGGCGTCTCCGCGCCGGCGCAGAGCTGCGCGGTGTGCACGTCGTCGGCGGAGCGGACCAGCCCCTCGGTCAACAGGAAGCCGATCGCCAGGTCGAGGTCGTCGCCGGGCGTACGCATGGTGACGGCGAGCGGCCGCCGCCGGCCGGGACCGGGCGGGCCGACGCGGATCTCCAGCGGCTCCTCGACGGCCAGGCTGTCCTGCCGGCGTACCGAGGTGCGACCGGTGGCCGCCGCGTCGAGGTCGACGCGGAGCACGCCGCGCCGGTCAGTAGCCCGTCCCATCCCGCCATCCTGCACCCCGCACCTGGGCCGTCGCACGGCTACCGTGGCCGGGTGGACGCGTACGCGGCGGTGGTGCTGGCGGGTGGGGCCGCCCGCCGGATGGGGGGCCTGGACAAGCCCGCCCGGCCGGTCGGCGGTCGACCCATGCGGGACCGCGTGCTGGCCGCCGTCGCCGATGCCGCCTCGCGCGTCGTGGTCGGCCCGCCCGCGGCGGTGCCCGCCGGGGTGCGGGTGACCCGGGAGGAGCCGCCGGGCGGCGGGCCGGTCGCCGCCGTCGCCGCCGGGCTGGCCCTGGTCGACGCCGGTACGCCGGTGGTCGCCCTGCTCGCCGCCGACCTGCCGCTGCTCACCCGCGCCGCCGTCGGCGTGCTGCTCGACCGGCTCGACGCCGGTCACGACGGGGCCTGCTTCGTCGACGACGAGGGACGCCGGCAGACGCTCTGCGGGGTGTGGCGGGCGGCCCCGCTGCGGGCCGCCCTGGCCCGCCTCGCCGCCGGGCTGGCCGCCGGCGGGAAGGCCGTCGAGCGCGCCGAGCGGGCCGCCCCCGGGAAGGCCGTCGAGCGCGCCGGGCTGGCCGACGGCGGGAAGGCCGGTGGACGGGGCGGCGCCGCGCCGCTCGCCGGAACCTCGATCCGGGCGCTGCTCGCCGGGCTGCGGGTCCGCGAGGTGCCGTGGACGGGTGCCGGCCCGCCGCCCTGGTTCGACTGCGACACTGACGAGGACGTACGCCGGGCGGAGGAGTGGGCGCGATGACGGTGATGTACGACTGGGTGACGGCGGCCTGTGCCGAACTGGGCCTCGACCCCGCCCAGGTGCCGGTGCCGGCCGTGCTCGACCTGGCCAAGGACGTGGCACACCAGGTGCTGCGACCGGGCGCGCCCGTCACCGCGTACCTCCTCGGGCTCGCGGTCGGCCGGGGCGCGGACCCGGCCGGCGCGGCGGCCCGGCTCAGCGCGCTGGCCGCCTCCTGGCCGGTCGAACTCGGCGGCGAGCGGCCCGGCGAGGGCCCCGCCTGACCGCCGTTGTCCGATCGGTGTCGGCCTGATTCGTCCCCCGGCTTCCGTGGGTAGGGTGACCTGGACGGACGGAGGCGATCATGACGGCAGACCACCCCTCGGCGCCGCACGGTGACTCGCCCGGCACCCTGCCGGCGCACCACGAGCCGATCCTGCTCGACGAGCCCACCACGGCTGACCTGCGGGCGAAGGTGACCCAGGCGTGGCGGGAGTTCGCGCGGGCGCTGGCCGAGCGGTTGGGTGCGCTGCCGACGGGCACGCACGTCGAGCTGACCCTCGACCCCACCGCCTCCGGCACCGGCGACGCCGTCTATTCCGTCAGCATCGACGTCGGCGAGGGCGGCAGGCTGGCCGCCCGCGCCGTCGGCAACGCCACCCTGCCGCAGGGCTACCGGCTGGACCGGGCCGCGGTGGCGGACATGATCGCGCTCGGCTGGTCGCCGCCGGGCGTGGTGGAGGGCTCCGGCGAGCACTTCGGGCTTGACGGCAGCGTCGCCGACGCCACCCGGCTGGCGGCCCTGCTCACCCGGACGCTGCGCGACGTGTACGGCGCGCCGCACCCCGCGTTCCTCGTCTACCTGATCCACGACGCCCAGGGCGAGCCGCTGCCGGTGGAGCCGCTGGGCACCGCGCGCAGCGAGTTCGGGCCGGACCGCGACGTCGAGGCCGACCTCGACGAGGCGCTCGCCGCGGCCGCCGCCGCCCAGGCCCCCGAGGGCGACGTGGCCGCGCTCGCCGAGCGGGTGCGCACTGTCGTCTCGACCATGCTCAAGTCG
Source organism: Micromonospora citrea (assembly GCF_900090315.1). Classification (NCBI taxonomy): domain Bacteria; kingdom Bacillati; phylum Actinomycetota; class Actinomycetes; order Micromonosporales; family Micromonosporaceae; genus Micromonospora; species Micromonospora citrea. Next base: position 3,617,196 of record NZ_FMHZ01000002.1, read on the forward strand.
GAGCCGGACCGGTTGCAGGTCGACTCCGACGGCGACATCAACATCCGCGCCGGCTCGGCGATGGTCTTCGTCCGGGTCCGCGACAATCCGCCGCTGGTGGACGTCTTCTCCCCGGTGCTCACCGAGGTCGAGCCGACCGAGCGGCTCTACGTGAAGCTCTCCGAGCTGACCAACCGGATGCCCATCGGCCGCCTCTACTGCGCCGACGACACGGTGTGGGCGTCCATCCCCGTCTTCGGCCGCAACTTCCAGGCCACCCACCTGATGCTCGCCGTGCAGGTGATGACGGGGCTCGCGGACGAACTGGACGACCGGCTGCACGGGGAGTTCGGCGGGAAGCGCTTCTTCGGCGAGGGCGACAAGCCGGTCCGGCGCGACCAGGGCGAGCACCGCACCGGCATGTATCTCTGAGCTTCCCCCTCCCGCGATGGGGGGCGGGTGGGGCCCGGAAACCCCGAGAAACCGGGCCCCACCCGCCGGGGAGGGAGGATCAGGTCACGGGGAGCCAGTCGAGGCTCCGCGCGGTCGTCGGGTCGGTGGCCCGCAGGCCCGCGTCCGAGACGGTCCAGAGCACGTCGCCCACCAGCAGCGACCGGGTCACCGCGCCCGGGTCGCCCGGGTGGGACACCGTGCCGATCTCGCTGATGTCGGTCCCGGTCACCCGCAGCAGGCGTACGTCGTCGCCGACCGGGAGGGCGACCAGCCCCGTCTCCGGGCGGTGCAGGAAGGCGTGCGAGTCGTACTCCAGCGCGGAGTAGGCCCGGGGCACGTGCCACTGGTCGAGTCGGGTGGGCCGGGCCGGGTCGCGCACGTCGAACAGCGAGACCTGGACGCCCTGCGTCCGCCCCCGCCGGTCGGCCTCCTGGCCCACGCCGAGCAGCCGCCCCTCCGGCAGCGGGTGCAGGTACGCCGAGTATCCGGTGATCTTCAGCTCGCCGGTGACCCGGGGCGCGGCCGGGTCGGTCAGGTCGACCGCGTAGAGCGGGTCGGTCCGCCGGAACGTGACCACGTACGCGGACCCGCCGAGGAACCGCACCGACCAGATCCGCTCGCCCGGGCCGAGGCCGCCGACCGAGCCCGTCCGCACCAGGGTGTCGCCGTCGCGGCGCAGCACCTGCACGCCGGACTCGGAGTTCGGGCGGGCGACCCAGGGATCGCCGGTGGTGGTGGCGACCCGCAGGTGCCCCTGCCACTCCGAGAGGGCGTACTGGTTGACGAGCGAACCCGGCACCGTGCCGGCGGCGACGTAGCGCGGGCGCCCCGGCGCGCCGGTGTCGAACTGGTAGATCTCGGTGACCTGCGTAGGCGTGCGCCGGTCCCAGCGCGGCGAGCCGGGGCGGCGGGTGGTCGGCCGCTCACCCGCGAGGTAGAGGCTCGTGCCGGTGCCGTAGACCGTGGTGGCGTCGGCGGCGACGCTGACCGGGTCGCCGTCGCCGAGCCGGTCGGCGGCCAGGTCGAAGCTCAGCACGGTCAGCATCGACGTGCCGGTCCACGCGGGCGGGCGGCTCAGCCGGTCGCAGCCGACCCGGCCGGTGTGCCGCTGGTCGCCGGACGTCCACTCGTACGCCGGCAGCCACGCCGCCACCCCGGCCCGGTCGACGACCTGGCGGTTCGCGGCCGTCCGGGTCTCGTCGGTGCCCCGCCGCAGGTGCGGGAACTCCAGCCGGGGCCGGCTGCGGACCACGACGCGCGCGGTGGTGCCGCCCTGCCGGGCGTCGACCAGGTCTCCCTCGATGCGGTAGGTGCCGAGGACGTGCGGCGCGCCCGCGAGGTCGACCAGGGTCAGGTGGGACGCGGCGGCGCCCTCCGGCATCCGCCGCCCCGGCATGGGCATCGCCGGCTCCCGGATCGCGCCGGCCCGGGTCAGCACCAGGGCCCGGTCGCCGTGCAGCAGCAGCTTCTGCTCCCCCCACCCCGGATCCGGCAGCGCCCGGGCGAGGTCGACGCGACCGGTCTCCCGCCGGGCGGCCGGGTCCACCACCCGCAGCACCCCTCGGCCGACCGTGACGATCCGCCGGCCGTCGGTCTTGACGAGGTCGGGCTCGTCCGCGCCGACCTCGTGGTTGTTGGTGGTGGAGTGCTCCGGGGCGGCCGCGGCGGACACCCGCGCGCCGGACTCGGCCTTGGGCAGGCCGCCGAACGCGGTGCGCCAGCCGTCGGTGAAGCCCCACGGGCCGACGGACGCGCGGGCGGCGGCCCGCAGCCCGTTCAGCGCCTCGGCGCAGGAGTCGAAGGCGACCAGCCGCGGTGTGAACGGCCGGTGACCCGGCGGGGGATCGCCGGGCGACGGGACGGCGCTCCCGCCGAGCAGGGTGAGGGCGGCCAGCGTGCCGCCGGCCAGTAGGTGCGCTCCCCGTTTCATGGCCGGTTCGACGCGTCGGCCCGGCGCGCGGTTCCGCCCCGTCCGGAGCTTTCCGACCCGGTCCCCGGCGGCCCGGTCAGCCGGTGGACGGCCCGACGCCCGGGGACTCGACCAGGCGGGACAGCACGATGGTGCTGCGGGTGGAGGTCACGAAGGGCTCCGCACGTAGCCGCTCCAGCGCCGCCTCCAGGTGCGCGATGTCGGCCGCGCGCAGGTGCACCAGCGCGTCGGCCTCGCCCGAGACGGTGTACGCGCCGACCACCTCCGGGTGCCGGCGGGTCGCCACCCCGATCTGGGCCGGCGTGGTCCGGCCGGCGCAGAACAGCTCGACGAACGCCTCGGTGGTCCAGCCGACGGCGGCCGGGTCGACGACCGCCGTGAAGCCCCGGATCACGCCGGCGGCGCGCAGCCGGTCGACCCGCCTCTTGACCGCCGGAGCGGACAGCGAGACCCGCTGCCCGATGTCCGCGTAGGAGGCGCGGGCATCCGCGACGAGCAACGCAATGATCCGCTGGTCTACGGCATCTATCTGCAACGTTCCGCCTCTGGGAAGCAACGGTTGTGGCTGTTACCAAAGTTCCACGGTACCTACCCTTGGTCACCGTGAACCAGCAGCGAGTCCCGCGAAAGCGGACATATCTCATGTGCTCGCCCGAGCACTTCGCGGTCGAGTACGCGATCAACCCGTGGATGGACGTGACCACCCCGGTCGACCCGGAGCTGGCGGTCAAGCAGTGGGACCGGCTGCGGGAGACCCTCGTGGGTCTCGGCCACGAGGTGCACCTGCTGACGCCCGAGCCGGGCCTGCCCGACATGGTCTTCGCGGCCAACGGCGCGTTCGTGGTCGACGGCGTCGTCTACGGCGCGCAGTTCAAGCACGAGCAGCGGACCGCCGAGGCCGCCGCGCACCGGGCGTTCTACGAGTCGCAGGGCTGGCGGTTCATCGCACCGAGCGAGACCAACGAGGGCGAGGGCGACTTCGCGTACCTGCCGGAGGCGCACGGCGGGCTGGTCCTCGCCGGGCACGGCTTCCGCACCGAGCTGCCGGCGCACGCCGAGGCGCAGGAGGCGATCGGCCGCCCGGTGGTGTCGCTGCGCCTGGTCGACCCGCGCTTCTACCACCTGGACGTGGCGCTCGCCTCGATCGACGACGAGAACATCGTCTACTACCCGGGCGCCTTCTCGGCGGCCAGCCAGAAGGTGCTCGCCCAGCTCTTCCCCGACGCGGTGGTCGCGGACGACGAGGATGCGCTGGCCTTCGGCCTCAACCTGGTCAGCGACGGCCTCAACGTCGTGCTCAACAGCGAGGCGACCCGGCTGGCCGGGAAGCTGAAGGCGGCCGGCTACCACCCGCTCCCGGTCGAGCTGGCCGAGCTGAAGAAGGGCGGCGGCAGCGTGAAGTGCTGCATCGCCGAGCTGCGCCACTGAGCGTACGACGAGGGGGCCGGCCGCCCGGGGGGAGGCCGGCCCCCTCTCGTCGTGGTGGCGCGCTCAGCCCAGCGTGGCCAGCTCGGTGACCAGCACGTTCGACAGCACCTGGCCGTCGAGCTGGACCTCGCGCAGGTACCACTTCTGCTGCGGCGTGCGCGGCTGGTTGAACTGCCACACCCCGCGCGGGCTGTCGATCTGGCCGATCTTGCCGAGCGCCAGGTTGACCTGCTGCGGGTTGGGCGCGTCGCCGGCGACCCGGATCGCCTGGTCGAGCACCTGCGCGGCGTCGTACGAGGCCATCGCGTAGGTGGTGGGCGAGGTGCCGTGCTTCTTGCGGTAGGCGGAGGCGAACCGCCGGTTGGCCGAGTTGTTCAGGTCGGCCGAGTAGTTGAGGGCGGTCTGGATGCCCATCGCATCCTCGGCCTTGACGTCCCCCAGCACCGCGCCCTCGGTGAGGAAGCCCGGGGCGTAGACCTTGCCCTTGAAGCCCTCGATGCGCAGCTGCTTGATGAACTCGACGGCCGCCGGCCCGGCGTAGTAGCAGAACACGGCGTCGGGGTTGCGGCCCAGCGCCTTGCGGATGTCCGCCCGGTACGCGGACTTCGACGGGTTGGTGAAGACGCCCGTCCAGGTCACCGGGTCCTTGATGCGCGGGTCGTTCTCGCCGAACTCCTGCCTGAAGCCCCGCACCACGTCCTGGCTGCCGGCGTTCTCCGGCACGATGATCGCCAGCCGCGCCGACGGGGCGAGCTGCTCCCGCAGGTAGCGACCCAGCGCCCGGCCCGCCTCGTCCAGCACGTACGACGTCCGCCAGATGTAGACGACGCTCTGCAGGCTCGTCGGCGAGGCGTTGGAGCCGATCAGCGGCACCCGGGCCTGCTCGACGGTGTCCCGGACGCCGAACATGACGTTCGAGTCGACCACGCCGGTGAGAGCGAGCACGCCCTGCTTCAGCAGCCCCTCGACGGCGGCCTTGCCGGTCTTGACGCTCTCCCCCTCGTCGGCGGTGAGCAGGGTGACGGGGTGCCCGCCCAGGCTGTTGTCGTTGAGGTCGAGGAAGAGCTGGAAGCCCTGGGTGATCTCGTCGCCGATCGCCTTGAGGCCGCCGCTGGTCGGCGCGACGAGGCCGATCTTGATCGGGCTCCGCTGGCCTCGCGGTTCGCCCTCGGCGGCGTCGGAGCCGCAGCCCGCGGCGAACCCCGCCGTCCCGAGCGCGGCCAGCATCTGGAGTGCCCGCCTGCGGTTCATCTGCGACACCGAGTTCCTTCCGGGGGAGCGTTGCAGGGCGGATCACGCCCCCCCGGCGTTCTACCGGGTCCGCGACGCTGCGTCAATGCTTAGCGATCTTCCAGCAGAGATCGAAAAGCAGCCGTGACCTGCGGCCATGCCACCGACTCCGGATCGATGAGCCCGAAATGCTCGCATTCCGGCAGCTCAACCAGGCGGGCTTCGCCGCCGGCCGTCCGGTCGGCCGCGACGAACGCCCGACTCATCGCCACCGGCACCTGCTCGTCCCGCGCGCCGTGCACGACTACCGTACGTGTCCGAATGGGCACCAACGATCGTGGATCGGTGGCGGCGTACCGGTCGGGGAACTGCGCCGGGCCGCCGCCCAGCAGCGCGGCCACCGCCCCCGCGTCCAGATCCCGCCGGTACGCCTCGGCGAGGTCCGCCACCGGCGCCAGCGCCAGCACGCCCCCGACGGCTCCCGGCGCGGTCGCCGCCACGTACAACGCCAGGTGCCCGCCCGCCGAGTGGCCCACCAGCAGCGGCGGCCTCGCGGCGACGTCCCCGGGCAGCGCCTCCGCCGCCAGCCGGGGCAGCTCCGTCACGCCGGCCAGCACGTCGGTGAGCGTCCCGGGCCAACCGCCGCCCGGCTGCCCCGTCCTGCGGTACTCCAGCTGGGCCACGGGGTGGCCGAGGGCGGCCAGCGCGGCGGCCAGCGGGCCGGTGTGCCGCCGGTCGTACTCGGCCCGCCAGAAGCCGCCGTGCACCACCACGACCAGCTGCCGGACCGGACCCGACCCGACGGGCCGGCGCAGGTCGGCGACCTGGTCCGGGTGGTCGCCGTAGGAGACGGTCACGTCGGGGGCCGGAGCGGGACGGCTGAGCACGGCGCGTGGGTCGGCGGGCATGGCGCGACCGTAGCGCGGATCACCCGCCGATCCGGCGTCGGGGATCGGTCCCGAGGCGCACGGTCGACTGCGGCTGGGTAAAGATGGGTCCCATGACCGAAGCGCACTCCACTGGACAGAACGACGAGCCGGGCCAGGAAGGCGCCGGCCGCTCCGGAACGGTGGTGGTGGTCGGCCCGGACGGCCGGCCGGTCGGCACCGTGCAGACCGACGAGGCCGCCGGCGAGGACCCCACCCGACTGGTCGAGCAGCCGGCCAAGGTGATGCGGATCGGCAGCATGATCAAGCAGTTGCTGGAGGAGGTCAAGGCCGCCCCGCTCGACGACGCGAGCCGGCACCGGATGCGGGAGATCCACGAGCGGTCGATCGTCGAGCTGAAGGAGGGCCTCGCCCCCGAGCTGCGGGACGAGCTGGAGCGGATCTCGCTGCCCTTCACCGAGGAGAAGGCGCCCAGCGAGGGCGAGCTGCGCATCGCGCACGCCCAGCTCGTCGGCTGGCTGGAGGGCCTCTTCCACGGCATCCAGGCGGCCCTGGTCGCCCAGCAGATGGCCGCCCGGGTCCAGTTGGAGCAGATGCGCTCCGGTCGGCCCGCGCTGCCCAGCGGCCCCGGCGGCGTGATGCCGGGCATGCCGGGCATGGGCCAGCCGCAGGGCGGCAGCGAGGGGCACAGCACCGGCCAGTACCTCTGACCCGTGCCGGCCGGCACGGTCGACTGAACGGCCGGCCGGGCCCCGGCCGGCCCGCTCAGTCCACCCCGAAGACCTTCTCCAGATACGCGGCCACGCCGTCCGTCGAGTTCGCCGAGGTCACCTCGTCGGCGATCGCCAGGACGGCGTGGTGCGCGTTCGCCACCGCCACCCCCCGCCCGGCCCAGGTCAGCATCGGCACGTCGTTGGGCATGTCGCCGAAGGCCAGCACGTCCCGGGCGTCGATCCCCAGGCGCGCGCAGTACCACGCCAGCCCGGCCGCCTTGGTCACGCCCGCCGCGGAGATCTCCACCAGCCCCGAGTACGACGAGTGGGTCGCCTCGGCCAGCCCCTCCAACGCCCCCGCGACCAGCGCGACGAAGGCGTCCGGATCCTGGTCGGCCGCCCGCGCCAGGAGCTTCACCGCCGGCGCCGACAACAGCTCCTCGGGGGTCTCGACCGCCCGGATCGCGTCGTGGTCGGCGTCCCAGCGCAACGGGTAGTGCGCCTCGTGCCGCATCTGCCGGCTGTCGACGATCTCGACCGCGAAGCTGACGTCGGGCACCTCGGCGCGCAGCCGCCGGGCCACCTCGGCCAGCAGCTCCGGGGCGAGCGGGTCGGCCCGCAGCACCTCGTCGGCCACCGGGTCGTAGACCACCGCGCCGTTGGCGCAGATCGCCGGCAGGGGCTCGGCGAGCTGGTCGTACACGAGCTTCAGCCAGCGGATCGGGCGGCCGGTGACCAGCACGACCGGCGTGCCCTGCGCGGAGATCCGCGCGAGCACGTCCGCGGTGTGCGGGCTCAGCGAGCGGTCGTCCCGTAGCAGGGTGCCGTCGATGTCGGTGGCGATCAGCCGAGGTGCCTCTCCCATCAGCGGGACAGTAGCCGATCGAGATACACCGCCACCCCGTCGTCGTCGTTGCGCAGCGTCACCTCGTCGGCGGCGGCGCGGACAATCGGGTGCGCGTTGGAGACGGCCACCCGGGCCCAGCCGGCCCACGCGAACATCGGCAGGTCGTTGGGCATGTCGCCGAAGACCAGCACTTCGGCCGGGTCGACGCCGAGCCGCTGCGCCACGACGGTCAGCCCGGTGGACTTGTCCACCCCCGGTGGGCAGATCTCGACGAAGCCCAGCCCCGCCTGGGTGAGCGTGGCGACCTCCGGCGGGACGATCTGCCGGGCGACGGCGAGCAGCTCGTCGACGTGGTGGTCGGCGGTCCGGACGAACGCCTTGATCACGTCGCAGGAGAGGCAGTCGGCGCGGCTGCGCGCCTCGAACGCGTCCTGGTAGGGCCAGCTCGGGTGGTAGTCGCCCCAGAGCGGCGCGTCGTGCTCGTCCGACGCCTCGACCATCACCGTCAGCGGCCCGACCGCCGCCTCCAGGTCGGCCAGCAGTGCGGCCAGCACGTCGGCGGGGAGGCGCTCGTCGCGCAGCACCATCGGCCCGGCGGGGTCGCTCTGGTCGACCACCCGCCCGCCGCCGGCCATCACCAGGAAGTCCGCCGCGCGGATGTCGTTGCGGGTCAGCTCGGCGAGCCGGGGCCCGCGGCCGGTCGCGCCGACCACCGGGATCCCGGCGGCGCGCACCCGGTCGAGCACCTCGTGGGTGTACGCGGAGACGGTCTCGTCGCTGCGGACGAGCGTCCCGTCGAGATCGGTGGCGATCAGCTTGGGCAGGCCCGGGCGGGTCATCGTTCCTCCTTCGCCCGCCGCCGTCGCAACCAGCCGTTTCGGTCGTCGGTGCCTCGACCCTGAGTGACGGCGGGCAGCAACCGTACCTCGCGCGACGGGACACAACCATTGCCTTTCGGCGAATGCGGTGCCAACGGACGACGGCCCGGCGGTGTCCTCGCCCGGGGGCCATGCGGCGGGCCGTACGGTGGGCGGATGGAAGAGCGGGACTGGCCGACGGCGGAGATCATCGGCACCGAGCGGCTGGTGCTCGAACCCCTCCGCGTCGACCACGCCGAGGAACTCGCCCCGCTCCTGGACGACCCGGCCCTGCACGACTACATCGGTGGCAGCCCGGCCAGCCTGGACGAGCTGCGGGAGCGCTACCGCCGGCAGTCGACCGGGCGGTCCCCCGACGGCCGGGAGGGCTGGCTCAACTGGGTCGTCCGGCACCGGGACACCGGCGACGCGATCGGCACCGTGCAGGCCACCCTGCGGCTCGACGGCGACCGACCGGTCGCCGAGCTGGCCTGGGTCGTCGTGGCACCCCACCAGGGCCGCGGCTACGCGGGCGAGGCCGCCGCCGGCATGGTCGGCTGGCTGGCGGAGCAGGGCGTCGGCGCGCTGGTCGCGCACGTGCACCCCGACCACCGGGCCTCCGCCCGGGTGGCCGAGCGGCTCGGCCTGCGGGCCACCGACGAGATGGCGGACGGCGAGGTCCGCTGGGCGGCCCTCTGACGGGTGACGTACGGCTCCGACGGGCCGGGCTGGCGGGTTGGTGGGGCGTGGCTGGCCGGTCCCTGGCGTGGTTGGCCGGTCCCTGGCGTGGTTGGCCGGTCCGTGGCATGGCTGGCCGGTCCGTGGGGCGTGGTTGGCCGGTCCGTGCGGCGCGGTTGACCCGATCCTGAGGAGAAGCCTCAGCGCACGGAGCAGGGATGCTCATCCACCCGCTTTCGAGCTGAATCGTTTACGACATCATCGGCGAGCGCGGTGGGCCGGCGCGGTGGGTCCGGGCGGTGGATTCGGGGCGGAAGGTCCGGGCGGTGGGCCGGGGCGGTGGGTCCGGGGCGGTGGATTCGGGGCGGAAGGTCCGGGCGGTGGGCCGGGGCGGTGGGTCCGGGGCGGTGGATTCGGGGCGGAAGGTCCGGGCGGTGGGCCGGGGCGGTGGGTCCGGGGCGGTGGATTCGGGGCGGAAGGTCCGGGCGGAGGATCCGGGGCGGAAGGTCCGGGCGGTGGATCCCGCGCGGAGGGCCCGCGCGGAAGTCCGGGCGGACGGGGCGGACGAATCGTTTACGACATCAGCTCGACAGCGCCCCCTCGCCCTGCTGGCCGTGCCGGCCGCCCTGCGAACCTCCGCCGACGTGCCGTGTGCATCGGCCCTGCGCCATGCTCGGGCTGCCAGGCCCGACGAACAGTGCGTTCCACCGGCCGGAGGGGCTCTGCACAGCCTGCGCGGCCCTGCAACAGGGCGATGCGGTCCCGGTCGAGCAAGCGGCCCTGTGCGGCCCGGCGGGAGGCTGCTGGCGACCGGTCAGCCCGGGGCCGGTGGTCGTCGAAGGGCGACCGGTGACCGGTCAGTCCCGGGGTTCGGGGCGGGCGAACGGGATGGCCGGCCCCACGGTGAGGTCCGCCGGGGCGGGCAGCCCGCCGTCCTCCTCGCCCCGAACCCCTTGGCCACGCAGGCGCCAGCCGCCCGGCTCCGCCGCGTCTCCCTCGCCCGCCTCGTCCGCTGCCTCGTCCGTCGCCTCGTCGGCGGCGGGGGACGCGCCGGCCGGGGCCAGCTTCAGCGCCGCCGCGAGGAGCGCGCAGGCGACGAACGCCGCCACCAGACCCCGGCCGTACTCGACCCGGAACCCGTCGTCGGCGGAGTAGAAGAAGACGCGCTGGCCCGCCTCGTCCAGCGACGCGGCGGTCGCGGCCAGCAGCGCCAGCAGCGCCACGGCGAGGGTGAGGCCGGCGACGCGGACGTTGCGCCGCACCACCGCGGTGCCGCGCAGCGCCAGCGCAACCGCGCAGACCAGTGCCATCAGCCCGACCAGGTAGCCGACCCCGAAGCCGCCGATGTCGGACACCCCGCCGGGCACCCGGACCGGCGTGTTCCCCTGCGGGCCGGCGTTGGGAATGGTCATCACCTGCCACTCCCCGAGCAGCGAGGCCATGGCGGCCACCGAGCCCAGCGCCGCGAGCAGCAGCGGGAGCCGGCGGTCCCGGCGCAGGCCGGAGAGCGTACGCCCGAACCGCCCCGGCGGGGCCGCCTCCGCCCCGCCCCACTCCACGACGGCGGTGCCGTCGGACCGGTTGTCCTGGCGGGGAATGGGGAGATCCTGGGACATCGGCCACCCTTCCGCGTTCGCGGGCCTGGGTCGAATCATGACACAGCACGCACCCGGGGACGCGGAGCGTGAACGGTCGCCGGGCGGTGCCCTTTCGGATAGCGTCGGGTAATGCCTATCCGTACCGCTTCCGCACGTTGGCAGGGCAACCTCACCGAGGGGTCCGGCACGGTCCGCACCGGCAAGGGCGGACTGGAGGGGAACTACTCCTTCAAGTCGCGTTTCGAGGAGGGTGAGGGCACCAACCCCGAGGAGCTGATCGGCGCCGCGCACGCCGGCTGCTTCTCCATGGCGTTCTCCAAGGCGCTCGCCGAGGCCGGCTCGCCGCCCACCTCGGTGGAGACCACCGCCAAGGTCCACCTCGACAAGACCGACGCCGGGATGACCGTCACCCGGATCGAGCTCGACACCGTCGGCGACGTGCCGGGCATCGACGAGGCGCAGTTCACCAAGCTCGCCGAGACCGCCAAGGAGAACTGCCCGATCTCCCGGCTGCTCTCCCCGGGCGCGCAGATCACCCTGACCGCCCGCCTCGCCTCCTGACCCGCCTGCGCACGCCTCCACGGGGAGCCACGCTCCCGGTGGAGGCGCGCCGATCTTGACCGGGCCGCGCGGGCCGCGCGCGGGGGGCAGAATGGGCGGGTGCCGGTGGAGATGAGCCGCGAGCGCTTCGAGGAGCTGGTCGGCGAGGCGCTCGACGAGGTGCCCGAGGAACTGCTCGCCCTGATGAGCAACGTGGTGATCCTGGTCGAGGACGACCCGCCCCCCGGCGAGGACCTGCTCGGTCTCTACGAGGGCCACGCCCTGACCGACCGGGGCTGGGACTACTCCGGCGTGCTGCCGGACCGCATCCTCATCTACCGCAATCCGATCCTGCGCATCTGCGACGACGACGAGGACGTGGTGGACGAGGTCGCGGTGACGGTGGTGCACGAGATCGCCCACCACTTCGGCATCGACGACGAGCGGCTGCACGAGCTGGGCTGGGGTTAGTCGGCGGGACGACCGGCGCGGCCTCCGGTCGGGTTCCATGTCGGGCTCGGGGTGCGCCGACCGGCGCGGCCTCCGGTCGGGTTCCGCGTCGGGCTCGGGGTGCGCCGACCGGCGCGGCCTCCGGTCGGGTTCCGCGTCGGGCTCGGGGGTGCGCCGACCGGTGGTCGGTGCGGGCCGGTCGGCCGGTGGTCGGCGGTTGCGGCCGTCGCCTACGGTCGGTCCAGGCATCGCGATTTCAGGAGGCACTTCCATGCGTAGCGAGCTCTTCTCCGCGGAGAACCTGGAGAAGGAGTCCGCGCAGCCCGGCATGCGGCTGCAGAACTCCAAGATGTTGAAGATCGAACTCAACGGCGAGGCGATGGCCCGGGTCGGGTCGATGGTCGCCTACCAGGGGCAGGTGCAGTTCCAGGCGCTCGGCTCGGGCGGGCTCGGCAAGTTCCTCAAGCAGAAGCTGACCGGCGAGGGCGTCCCGCTGATGAAGGTCACCGGCCGGGGTGACGTCTTCCTCGCCGACTTCGCCAAGGACGTGCACATCATCGACCTGGAGCCGGGCGACGCGCTCTCCATCAACGGCTCCAGCGTGCTGGCCTTCGACTCCACCCTCCAGTACGACATCCGCATGGTGGGCGGGGCCGGCATGGCCTCCTCGTCGGGCCTGTTCAACTGCGTCTTCAGCGGCCACGGTCGGATCGCCATCACCACCAAGGGCGCGCCCGTGGTGCTCAACGTGGACGCCCCCACCTACGTCGACCCGCAGGCGGCGGTCTGCTGGTCGGCCAACCTCCAGACCGGCTACCACCGCGCGGAGCAGCTCGGCCTCGGCACGCTGCTCGGCCGGCGCACCGGTGAGGCGTTCACGATGAGCTTCGCCGGGCAGGGCTTCGTCGTCGTCCAGCCCTCCGAGGAGCCGCCGATCATGGGCAGCGGCACCCAGGAGCAGCAGGGCGGCCTCCTCGGCGGTCTGCTCAGCTGACGCGGGGCCGGCTCGGCCTGACGCGCGTCCTGCTCAGCCTGACCCGCGCCCCGCGCGCGTACCGCCCCCGCCCGCGTCGGCCCGGCCCCGCCCGCGTCGGCCCCGCCGCGGCGGGGGCGTCGTCGTGTCAGCCGAGGTCGCCGGCGCGCAGGCGGGCCAGCCAGGCGGCGGCGTCGGCGTAGTCGGCGTCCGACAGGCCGGGCGGGGCGGGGACCGGCCGGTCGCCCGCCGTCGGGGTCCAGCGGTGCCGGGGGTACGACCCCAGGAAGCGCACGTCGGCGCAGACCCGGCGCAGCCCCTGCAACGCCTCCCCGAGCCGTACGTCCGCCACGTGCCCGGCGCAGTCGAGGAAGAAGACGTACCGGCCGAGCGCCTCCCCGGTGGGGCGGGACTCGATCCGGCTCATGTTGACGCCCCGGACGGCCAGCTCCATCAGCACCGCCAGCAGCGCGCCCACCCGGTCGTGGGCGATGTAGACCGCCAGCGACGTCACGTCGTCGCCCGTGGGCGGCGGGGGCGGGCCGGGGCGGGACACCAGCGCGAAGCGGGTCACCGCGTCCGGGTGGTCGGCGATCTTGTCCGCGAGCACGGTGAGCCGGTGCCGGGCCGCCCCGATCGGGGCGCAGATCGCCGCGTCGTACTCGCCGGAGGCGGCGCCGGCCGCGGCCGCGCCGTTGGAGAGCACGTCGACCACGACCGCGTCGGGCAGGTGACCGCGCAGCCAGCCCCGGCACTGGGTGGACGCCTGCGGATGGGCGGCGACGCTGCGCACCTCGGCCAGCGCGGTGCCGGAACGGGCGGCGAGCACGAACTCGACCGGCAGGATCACCTCGCGGGTGATGACCAGGGGTTCCCCCTCGGCCAGCTCGTCCAGGGTCACCCCGACCGCCCCGCCGATGGAGTTCTCCAGCGGCACCAGGGCGGCGTCCGCCTCCCCGGCCCGTACGCCGTCCAGCGCCTCGGGGACGCTGCGCGCCGGGGTGCGGCTGCCCCGCTCGGCGGCGGGGACGGTGTTCAGCGCCTGCTCGGCGAAGGTGCCCTCGGGGCCGAGGTAGACGAAGCGCGTCGGCGGTGTTCCCGGCATGGCGACAGCCTACGCACCCGGTACGCCGACCGACCCGCCGTCGCAGACCAGCGTCCGGATGCCGGGCGGCCCGGCGGCACGCACCTCGGCGGTGCAGACGTCCGTGCCGGCGGAGACCAGTCGCGGGGCGCCCGGCCGGCCCTCGGTGACCACGTGGAGTTCCTCGTGCCCGGTCACGTCGAGCACCGTGTAGTGCCACCCGCCGGCGCAGAGCGGACCGGTCCGCACGCGGACCCGCGCGTCGCCCGGGAGCACCCCGCCCCGGCCGCGGACGAGGTCGATCACCCGCCTGCCGGAGGGGCCGTCCGGGCAACGGACCGCCACGAGGCCGGCGTCGGCGGTCGGGGTGCCCGCCCCGGGCAGCCCGGTGGCGGGCGGCGGGATCGGCGCGAAGGTGGGCGTGCCGGTCGGGGTCGGCACGGTGGCGCGGGTCGGGGGGACCGTCGGGGCGGCCTGCCGCAGCTCGGGCGGGGTGCCGCAGCCGGCCAGCGGCAGCGCGGCCAGCAGCACGGCGGCCGCCAGCCGGCCGCGCCGGGCGGGGATGCCGGCCGGGCGGTCGGGGGCGGCGTGGCGCGAGGGGGTGGGCGGCACGGGCCGATCCTCGGGACATCGGGAAGCATCACTGCGGCCGGGAGGCCGAGCCCATCCTAGGAGGAAACCGGCGGCCCGGTGAAGATCAGGCGAGGACCCGGTGGCCGGCCCGTTCCAGCGCGGTGGTCGCCTCGCCGAGGCGCACCGCCGGGACCAGCAGGTAGTCGGTGTCGTACGTGGAGAAGACGACCACGCTGACGCGCGCCGCGGCGAGCGGGTCCACCAGGGTGGCGAGGGTGCCGCTCACGGCCAGGTCGAGCGGCCCGGCGACCCGCAGGCAGCGCCAGGCCGTCTCGACGGCGACCCGCTCGGGCACCCGGTCGGCGGGGCAGATCAGCGAGATCCCGTCGGCGGTCCAGCTCACCGTGACGACGTCACCGTCGCTCAGCCCGCCCGGCAGGTCGGGCGGCAGGGCGGAGCCGGCGGCCATCCGGCACACGGCGTACTCCCCCGGCAGCAGAGCGATATCGAGCATGAGGGCACCTTACGGCCTCGGCGACGACCCGCCCCAGATTCGCCGGGTGCGGCGAACGCCACATCCCGCCGCAGGTCAGACCTCGGAGAAGAACGTGAGGGAACCGGCGACCGACCCGTCGGTGAGCACCGGTGTGGAGATGGCGTCCACGGTCGCGTCCGGCGCGTCGGCCGACGCGGCCTGGACCCGGAGCAGCCCGCGGGCCAGGCGCCCGGAGGAGAGGGCCAGCAGCGGCGGGATCTTGTCGAGCTCCTGCTCGGTCAGCTCGCGCGGGTTGGCGGTGAAGTCGAGCAGCCGGAGCCCGCCACCGAGCAGCGGCAACCCGACCACGTCCTCGGGCGCACCGAGGCAGAGCAGCTCGCAGCCGGCGGCGGAGACGGCCACGACCCTCGTCTCGGCGTCGATCAGCAGGCACGGCTCGTCGGCGTGGGAGACGGTCGACGACCACTGCCCGAAGTTGTCGGACCCCTGCTCTGTCGATGTCCCCGCCGTCGGCACGAACACTTCAGAGAGCGAGAGTTCGACGTGGGCCACCGCGCCTCCTATGTACAACGACGGTCTGTCCACGCTAGCCGGTCGTCGCGGAAGTCGCCTAGCTAGCTGCGGTCACCGGGCCGTCGGTGGTGGTGGCCCGGGCCGGGCGACCGGCGACGGCGCGGCCGTCGGGCACCGACCGGCGCCCGGGCCGCGTGGCGTCGCCGGTGACGTTACCGCCGGACGGCCGGCTTGTCAGCGGCCGTTCGGCCGTCCTCGTACCACCGGTAGTCGGCGGCCGGCCGGTAGGCCCCGTTCATCCAGGTGCCCGGGTGCTGCGCGACCCGGGACAGCTTCTCGGCCGTGGCCGGGCTGATCCGGCTGCCCCCGGCGACGAGCAGGCGGTCCAGCTCGCGGTGGGTGGCCATGAGGCAGTCCTTCGGCAGGCCGTAGACGCTGATGACGCCGGAGCCGACGAACGTCAGCACCGGCGTCACCGGGATCGGCAGCCCCACCGCGTCGGAGAGCGCCTTGCTGGCGCGCTTGGCGTCGCGGCGTGCCTCCGCCACGTAGGGCGGTCGCTTGCCGTTGATCTGGACCACGTCGCCGGCGACCAGCACCCGGGCCCGGCCGTGGTCGGCGATGGTGACCGCGAAGAGGCCGCTCGGCCCGATGGCGAGGAAGCCCGCGCGTTCGTCGCGCTCGTGGTCGAGCAGGAGGTCGGAGACGTCGGTGCGAGGCCACTCGATGACGTGCCAGGCGGGCCCGAGGTGGTCGAGCTGGCCGAGCGCCCGCGCACCGGCCGCCTCCAACCGGCGAGCGCCCCGTTCCGCCCGCCGGCGGCGGGCCCATTCCAACGGGGACGGACGAACCGGCGCGAGCACCCCCGGCGACTCCACCCGGGGGTGTGGCACCGCCGCGGGCGGCAGTGCCCGGGCGGACGGTACGGCTCGACGAGCGGGAAAGACAGTCATCGCGACCTCCGGCAAAAGGTCCCTCGAAGTTATGTCCTCACTACCCTACGTTGCCAGTCCCCTGTGTCGGCAAGTTGGAACGCCGGAGTGAGTGCGGATGAATGCCATATTCATCCACCCCCGTTTTATCGGATGCCGCCAAACCCTGCCCTACGCTGCGATGGTGACCCACTACGTGGACAGCGAGGTCGGTCGGCTCGGCACGGTGCTGCTGCACCGTCCCGGCCCGGAACTCGCCCGGCTCACCCCGCGAAACAACGACTCGCTGCTCTTCGACGCCATCCCGTGGGTCGGCCGCGCCCAGGAGGAGCACGACGCCTTCGCCGCCGCCCTGCGCGAGCGCGGGGTCGAGGTGCTCTACCTCGCCACCATGCTGGCCGAGACGCTCGCCGTGGCCGACGCGCGGGCCGAGCTGACCGAGGAGGTGCTGCGCTCGCCCCGCCTCGGCGACTCGCTGCGCGCCCGGGTCGCGGACCACCTCGCGTACCTCGACCCGGTCGCGCTCGCCGACGTGCTGATCGCCGGGCTGGCCCACGAGGAGCTGCGGGTCAGCCGGGATCGGCCGGGCGGCCTGGTCTACACGCTGATGGACCGGCACGACTTCGTCATCGACCCGCTGCCCAACCTGCTCTTCACCCGCGACTCCTCGGTGTGGATCGGCGACCGGGTCGGGGTTACCAGCCTGGCGATGCCCGCCCGGCGGCGGGAGACCACGCTCACCGACGCGATCTACCGGCACCATCCGCGCTTCGCCGGCACCGAGTTCGTCTACCACCCGGAGCTGGAGCACCTGGAGGGCGGCGACGTGCTGCTGCTCGCGCCGGGGGTGCTCGCCGTCGGGGTCGGCGAGCGGACCACCCCCGCCGGCGCGGAACGCCTCGCCCGCCGGGTCTTCGCCGCCGGGCTCGCGCACACCATCCTCGTCGTGCCGATCGCCCAGGAACGGGCGACCATGCACCTGGACACCGTCTGCACCATGGTCGACGTCGACGCCGTGCTGATGTACCCGAACATCGCCCACACCCTGTCGGCGTACACGGTCATCGCCGGGGCGGACGGCGAGGATCCGCGCGTGGACGGGCCGGCGCCGTTCCTGCGGGCCGCCGCCGACGCGATGGACCTGGCCCAGCTCCGGGTGATCGACACCGGCCTGGACCCGGTCACGGCCGAGCGCGAGCAGTGGGACGACGGCAACAACACCCTCGCCCTCGCGCCCCGGCTCTGCGTGGGCTACGAGCGCAACACCGAGACCAACGCGCAGCTGGAGCGGGCCGGCATCGAGGTCATCCCGATCGCCGGGTCGGAACTGGGCTCGGGCCGGGGCGGGCCGCGCTGCATGTCCTGCCCCCTGGTCCGCGAGCCGCTGGGCGGGGCGCGGACACCCCCCGCCGGCCTCCGGTAGCCGCCCCGGTCCCGTACTGGCGCGGCTCGGTGCGGCCGGGCCGGGGGGACGGGCCGGCCACCGGGCCGGGGACGGACCGGCAGCCGGGCCGGGGGGACGGGCCGGCCGCCGGGGGACGGACCCGGTCCGCCCCCTTCGGGGCGGCGGGGCGCGGTCGACATCGCCACCAACGGCGACGTGCCCGGTCCGCCCCCGCCCGGTCGGCGGGGGCGCGGCGACTCAGCGCAGGGTGAGCTGGCGGCCGAGCAGGCCGTGGCGGGCGCGCCGGCCGGCGGCGTCCAGCGGGGCGGAGTCGGCGAGCGCCTCGGCGTACCGCTTCGCGAAGTCGGCGACGGGCTGCTCCCAGTCGGCGGCGGGGACGTCCTCCGGCAGGTCCCAGACCGGCACCAGCCGGCCGTGCGCCCGGAACATGCCGGCGAACCGGGTGTTCTCGCCGAGGGTCAGCGTGCCCGCCACGCTCAGCCGGGCCAGCGCGTCCAACGCGGCGTCCTCGTCGTCGGGCAGCACCCAGCGCACGTGCGCCTTCTCCGGCACCTGGCACCAGTAGGCGGCCCGGGCGGCGGCCAGTCGGACGGTCGGGTAGATCGCGGCGTTCGCCCGCTCCAGGGACGCCTGCACGTTGGGGTCGTCGCCCGCCCCCGGGTCGAGCCAGAACTCGAACCCGTCGTGCATCGTGATCTCCAGCGGGCCGTCGCCCAGGACGTCCTGCAGGCGGGGGCCCGGCCCCGGCAGCGGCGGCACGGACACCGGCGCCCCCGGCTCGGTCCGCAACGCGCAGAGCAGCGCCTCGGCCAGGTCCCGGGAGACGTCGCCGGACTGCTGGTGGCGCTGGAGCCCGATCAGGACCCGCCCGTCCGGCTTCGTCACCGCCGGGGCCGCCATCGGCAGCACGGTGGCCAGGACGACCTCGCGGTCGCCGAACTCCTCGGCCAGGGCGGGGGCGAGCCGTAGCGGCGCGGAGGCGGCCGGCACCAGCTCGCGCAGGGCGATCCACTCCGGCTCGTCGGTCAGCCCCTCGAACGGTCGGGGCACGAAGATGTCGCGCACCTTCTCCCGCTTGGGGGTGGCTTCGGCGGCCCGCTGGCTCTTTCGACGCTTGCTCACGGCGAGACAGCCTAGAGGCCCGGGCCGCCCGGTGGGGGCGGGACCCGCCTGTCGCGGCCGGTCAGCCGGCCACGGCCAGGTCCGACCGGGTGACGTCGGCCGGGTCGAACTCGGCCCAGACGCTCTGGCCGAGGCCGTCGCGCTCGACGCCCCAGCGGTCGGCCAGGCCGGAGACGATGTGCAGGCCACGGCCGTCGACGGCGTCCGTGCCGGCCGTCCGCATCCGCGGGTCGCCGGCGGCGCCGCCGTCGGTGACGCGGAGCTGCACCTGTTGGCCCGCCGCCGAGGTGCGCAGCCGCCAGGCCACCCGGACCACCCCGCCGGGCAGCGGGTCGGCGTGCCGGACGGCGTTGCCGACCAGTTCGGCCAGGACCGCGACGAGGTCGGCCAACAGCGGCGGGGGTACGACGTCGGTCAGCTCGTCGGCGAGCCGGTGCCGCGCCAGCCGCGCCCCCGTGGCGTGGTGGGGCACCACCACGCACCATGCCCGTTCGGCAGCTCCCGTCGACACCTTCGCCCCTTCGCACCCCGCTACCCGTCGCCGGTCACCCGCGGGGCAGCCGCACCTCTGCGACCGTACCGCCACCGGCCCTCGGCCGGAGGAATACCCAGCCATTCTGCTGTTCAACGATCCGGCGGACGAGATAGAGGCCGAGGCCGGCCCCCGGATAGCGCCGGCGGTCGCCCGACTCCCCCTGCCAGAACCGGTCGAACGCCCGCTCCACGTGCTCCGGCCGGATGCCGATGCCCCGGTCGCCGACCCGGAGGCAGACGGTCGCCGCGTCCGCCGCCGCGCTGATCTCGATGGGGGAGTCGGGCGGGGAATACTTGCCGGCGTTCGTGCACAGCTCCGTCAGCACGGTGGCCAGGCTCGGCCGGTGGCCGAGCGCCCTGGGCAGGCCGGGCGGGAGGTCGAGGACGAGCCGGTGCCGCAGCTCCGCCGGCAGGTCGGCCACCGCCGCGCGCAGCGCCCCGGCGAGGTCGTACGGGGCGGGTGGCTCGTCGCCCGGCCCCGCCTCGGCGGCCGAGGAGAGCAGCCGGTCGACCAGCCGGGCCAGCTCGTTGGCGCGCTGCCCGATCACCCGTGCGGCCTGCCTCCGGTCGGTCTCGGTCAGCGACTCCCAGTGGTCGGTGAGCGTGTCGGCGTAGCCCTTGATCACGGTCACCGGCGTACGCAGCTCGTGGCTGGTCACCGCGACGAAGAGGTCCCGGTCGTGGTCGCGCCGCTGCTGGTCGGTGACGTCGCGGAAGGTCACCACGTGCTGGGTGCCGGGACCGGGCAGCTCCCCCGAGGTGATCCTGAGCCAGCGGCCGTCCGGTAGCCGGTGGTCGAGCACCTGCCCGGACGGCGGCAGCGGGAAGGGCAGCGGCCGGTTGAGCGCCTCGGCCGGGGAACGGCCGATGACCTGGGCGGCGGCCGGGTTCCAGAGGCGCACGTTGCCGTCCCGGTCGACCACGGCCAGCCCGTCGGCCAGCGCGGCCACGACGGGGCCGTCGCCGTGCACGGGCAGCCCGCTCTGGTCGCCGTACAGGTGCGCGATGCAGGAGGCGGTGTAGCTCATCACGTCGTGCGAGGCGGTGTCCCGCGCGTCGGTCCCGCCCGGGTCGAACGCGTGCAGGCTGCCGACGGTCAGCCCGCCGACCTCCGCGCGGGAGACCACCATCCGCAGCAGGCCGCGGCCGGCCAGCTCACCGGCGAGCTTGCCGGCGAGCTGGTCGGTGCGGACCTGGCACGCGCGAGGGCCGGAGAGGAGGCAGCCGACGGTCGGGTCGTCGGGCGGGACGGGGCGGCCGATGGTCCACTCGGCGGCGCCGGTGGCGGCGATCACCCGCCCTCCGGCAGGCGTGAACTCGACGAAGGCCATGCCGGCGGCGTCGAGCGCCGACTGGACCACCCGGAGCAGCCGGGTGAGGACGGGGACGCCGGCGTCGCCGGAGTTGACGGACTCGATCACCGCGGTGTGGCCGGCGATGAGAGCGGAGAGATCGGTGCGCTCCGGCATGCCCCGAGTGTGCCCCGATGGTCGCCTTCCGGACACCCCTGCCCGGCGGGATCCCGCTCACCGGTCGCCCGCGCCGCGATTCCCGCTCGCGTCGGCCCGGCAGCCCGGCAGCCGGCGGTCAGCGGTCAGCGGCCCAGCCGGGCCAGCGCCTGCGCCGGCCGGTCGGTGATGACGCCGTCCACCCCGGCGGCCAGGACGAGGTCCAGGTCGGCCGGTGTGTTCACCGTCCACACGTAGACCTGGTTGCCCGCCGCCCGCAGCGCGGGCACGAGCTGCGGGCGGGCCCGCACCAGGGCGACGCCGGGCCCGGCGATGCGGGCGCCGAACGGCAGCCGCCCCAGCCGCAGCCAGCGCGGCAGCACCTCCAGCAGCAGCACCGTGGGCAGCGCCGGTGCCAGCTCCCGCGTCCGGCGTACGGCCAGCGGAGAGAACGACATCACGGTGACCTGTACGGGATCGTCCGCTTTCGGCTCCGTCAGGCCGTACCGGCGCAGCATCGCGACGAGCTTGCGCTCGACGTCGCCGCCGTAGCGGGAGGGGTGTTTCGTCTCGATCAGGAGCCGGACCGGCCGCCCGGCGGCGAGCACGGCGTCGAGCAGCCGTTCCAGGGTGAGCAGCCGGGTGTGCGAGTCGTCCAGCACCTCGTCGCCGTCGGCCGGCACGCAGCCGGGGTGCCAGGAGCCGAAGTCCAGCGCCTCCAGTTCGGCGAGGGTACGCGTGCTGACCAGGCCGTGGCCGTTGCTGGTGCGGTCGAGCCGGCGGTCGTGCACGCAGACCAGGTGCCCGTCCCGGGTCAGCCGGACGTCGCACTCCAGCCCGTCGGCGCCCTCGTCGAGGGCGCGCAGGTAGGCGGCCAGGGTGTGCTCGGGCAGGTCGTACGACGAGCCGCGGTGCGCGAAGACCAGGGGGTCGCCCATGCCGCCCGCCCTACAGGACCCGGCCCGGCTGCCCGTTCTCGCCGACGACGGGTCGCCCGGCGGCGGCCCATTCGCCCATCCCGCCCTCGACGTTGCGCACCTGGTCCCAGCCGTTGCGCATCAGGTAGGCGACGACCTGGGCGGAGCGCCCGCCGGAGCGGCAGATGACGGCGACGTCGCGGTCGGCGGGCACCTCGGCGATCCGGGCCGGCAGCTCCATCATCGGCAGGTGGTGTGCGCCGGGGGCGTGGCCGGCCGCCCACTCGTCGTCCTCCCGGACGTCGAGCAGGTAGGTGTCGTCGGCGATCTCGGTCACGGTCACGGTGGGAACCTGGGGTCCGAACACGCGCCAAGCGTAGATCCTCGTCCGGCCGGCCGTCGGGGGGCCGTCCGGGACGTCACAGTGGCGTGACCCACCGGGGGTTGGCCCGGGCCCACTCGGGGACGCGGGTGCCGCGTACCGCCTCGAACAGCCCGTTGCCGCCGTTGTCGAGGACCACGTACGACACCTGGTCGATCATCTGCGGGTGCGACGGGACCTGCACGCCGCGCAGCGCGTCGGCCGGCAGGTCGCGCAGGGCGAGGACGAGGTCCTCCAGCGGTACGCCGTTGGTGTCCACGGTCAGCGAGCCGCCCACCGCCCGGATCACCTGGTCGAGCTTGACGGGATTGCTCCGCAGCGACGTCTCGCTCGTGCGCTCCAGCACGGCCCGGAGCAACTGCTGCTGGTGCCGTTGCCGGTCGTAGTCGCCGCCCGGCAGGTCGTAGCGCTGGCGGACGTAGTCCAGCGCCTCGCCGCCGTCCATCTGCTGGCAGCCGGGGTGGAAGACCCGGTCGGTGTGGATCGAGCGGACCTCGGTGTCCACGCACATGCGTACGCCGCCGAGCAGGTCGATGACCTTGCGGAAGCCGGAGAAGTCGATCAGGGCCGCGCCGTCGAAGCGGATTCCCGTCAGCCGGGCCAGGGTGGCCGAGAGCAGCCGGGTGCCCGGCTGGCCGCCCCCGCCGTGCTCGTACGCCGAATTGATCTTGTCCTGGCCGCCGCCGAAGCCGTTGCCCGGCGGAATGGTGACCAGCAGGTCGCGGGGGACGGAGACGAGGTACGCCTCCCGTCCGCCGGCCGGCACGTGCACGATGAGGATGGTGTCCGACCGCCGGTCCGCCGCGCTGCCGCTCTGCCACCGGTCGGTCCCCACCAACAGGTAGTTCAGCGGCCCGTCGGGGTCGGTCCGCGCCCGGCGGGCGGTGGGGTCGAGCAACTGCTCCCGGACGACCGTGCGTTCGTACCGGTCGGTCAGCGTCCGCAGGCCCACCACGGCGAGCCCGGTCAGCAGCACGAGGGCCAGGCCGAGGCCGAGCAGGACGCGGGGCCAGCGGGCACGGCGCGGCCGGGCGGCCCGGGCGTCGGCCCCGGTCCGTGCCCGACCGTCGCGTGCCGATCTGGACGTGGCTCCTCCCCGTGGGCCCGTACGTGAATCCTTCTCACGTCAGGCTAGGGGGCCGACCGGCCGGCCGGGGCCGGTTCGCGGGGATCGCCGCGGGCCGGCCTGCTGACCGGCCCGCTGATGCTGGCGGTCATGCGCGCCCGCCCGGACCGGTGCGCCGCCGGAGCCGCTCCCGTCGAGCCGATGCGTCGCTGCGGCGGGCGCTATTCCCGGCTGGAGATCACTCCGGGGTTGGCGAAGACGAATTCGGCCAGTTTGTCCCGCTTGACCGCCTGGAACATCTCCATCGTCTGCGGGCTCAGCGTCTCCCGGACGCCGTCGCCGTGGAAGGTGCCGCCGTTGGTCTTGAGCATGACCAGGTCGTTGCCGGTGACGCCGCGCATCGTGAAGATGAAGTCGGCGATCGGCACGCCGCCGGTGTCGAGGATGAACGCCTTGCCGGCCGCCTTGATCAACTGGTTGAGTTTGAGCGGGTTGGTCAGCGTGCCGTCCTGGGTGGCCTTCTTGGCCATCGCCTTGATCAATTGCTGCTGGTTCTGCTGCCGGTCGTAGTCGCCGTTCTTGAGGGACTTGCGCTGCCGGGAGTAGTCCAGCGCCGCCCAGCCCTCCATCTCCCGGCAGCCCTTCTTGTGCACGACGGGCGTCATCTTCTTGCCGGTCTTCTTGGCGTCCGCGTTCCACATCGGCTTGCCGTCGACGTACGACATGTGGATCGACTTGACCTCCTGCTTGACGCAGATGCGCACCGTGCCGAGGGTGTCGATGACGTTCTTGAAGCCGCCGAAGTTGATGATCGCGGCGCCGTCGAAGCTGACGCCGGTCATCTTCTTGATCGTCTTGGCCATCAGCTGCGCGCCGCCCTCCCAGCCGCCCCCGTTCCGGGCGCCGAACTGGAACGCGGCGTTGATCTTGTCGGTCCCGTGGCCCGGGATCTCCGCCGCGGTGTCTCTGGGGATCGAGATCAGGTAGGCCTGGTCGTGCGTGGCCGGGATGTGCAGCACGATGATGCTGTCCGCCCGGACGTCGTCGGCCGCCCACCGCTCCCGGGCGTCCACGCCGAGCAGCAGCATGTCGATCGGGCCGTCCAGCGTGGCGCCGCCCTCGGCATCCGACTTGCCCGCGTCGCCGAGCAGGTTGCGCTGGGCGATGTTGCCGGTGGCCTCGCTGATCAACGCCTTGCTGCCGACGATGGCGACGCCCGCGAGCATCATCAGCACGGCGCCGAAGACCAGGGTGAGCCGGGCCCAGAGCGGGTCCTTGCGGCGCGGCCGCTTCTTCGCGGGCCCGCCGCCCGTCTTTCCGCCCTTCCCCGGCTGGGTCGGGATCGTCGGTGCGACCCGTGCGGGGCCGCGGGTGGACTCCAGCGCCGGAGGGCGACGGCTGGTCTGAACCGGCATGCGTGCTCCAGCTCGCGTGATGAAGGGGCGGGATCACTTTACGGACGCTTTTTCGTCCTGGGTAGTTCGTCCGGCCGCCAATTGCCGTTGTCCCGGCCGTCATCCAGGGAAACTGACCGAACGTACAAATCGATACGACCGGTCGGCGGTTGGCTCACAGGAAACCGAAAGCCGGCCCCCGACCCGGGACGACGACTGTCGATCCGGGCGGGGGCCGGCCTGTGCCGCCGCTGCTCAATTTCCCTTGCCGCCGTCGGCCTTCTGGTTGGCCTCGACCCACGCGGTCATGGTGTCGGCGGACATCGCCTTGTACATCGCCAGCGCCTTCTCCTTGTCGGAGACCACCACCGATTCCCCGTTGATGGTCTGGCTGCCGACGTGCGGGCTGGTGACGAAGGTGAGGTTCTCGCCCCGCAGGTTGCGGAACTGCACCGCCATGTCGACCAGCGAGAAACCCTGGTCGACGGTGACCGCGGCGGTGACCGACTTGAGGAAGTCGTTGAGCTTCTTCGGATTGGTGAGCGTGCCGGTGCTCGCCGCCTTGTCCATCAGGGCGCGCAGGAACTCCTGCTGGTGGCGCATCCGGGCGAAGTCGCCGTCCGGGAACTGCTTGCGCTGCCGGATCCAGTCCAGGGCCTCGGCGCCGTTCATGTGGTTGGTGCCCTTGGTGAACGTCCGGTACGGCTTGTGGATCGAGGTGATCGTCCGCTCGACCTTCAGGTCGACGCCGCCGAGGGCGTCGGTGACCTGCTTGAAGCCGGCGAAGTCGATGGCCATCACGTGGTCGAGCCGCACGTCGGTGAAGCACTCCACCGTCCGTACGGCCAGCGGCAGCCCGCCGAACGCGAACGCGCCATTGATCTTGCCGCGCTGGCCGGACCCGCACTCCGCGTTGGCGCTCTCGGGGATCGGCACGTAGAGGTCGCGGGGGATGGAGACCAGGTAGGCCCGCTGATGGTCGGACGGGATGTGCATCACGATGATCGTGTCGGCCCGCCACTTGCTGGACTGGTCCACCGGGGCGTCCGGGTCCCGCGAGTCGCTGCCGACGAGCAGGATGTTCAGCGCGCCGTCCACCGCCTTGGCGGGCCGCCCCCCGGTGATCTCCGAGAACGGGTCGGTGCGGGCCAGGTCGTCGTTGAGGCTCCGGGCGTAGAACCAGGCGCCGGCCCCGCCGAGCAGCGCGAGCACCAGCACGGCCACGCCGGCCACCAGGCCGATCCGGCCCCACCGGGGCCGTGCGCCGCCCCGCCCCGGGCGGTCGGGACCGCCGGGGCCGCCGAACCGACCGGGACCGTCCGGCCCCGACGGGCCACCCGGCCCGCCGGCCCGGGGCTCGTCGGCCGGCGGGTACCAGCGGGTCTCGGCCGACCGGGCGCGGCCGGTGGCGTCCCGGCCGGAGCCGGGCACCGACGCGCGCCCGGCGCTGCGGTGCAGGTACGGGAGCGGAACACCGGCGGGCGTGGTCGCTGACATGTAACTCAGGGTACGTACGTCAAGCCACTGTCGCCTCCAGGCGCAGCCGGCGTTTGGCGGCGACGCCCGGGCGAGCGGTTACCCTAGCCGCTCGCGGAAGTACTCGATCGTGCGCCGGAGACCGTCTTCGGGCGCGACGGTCGGCTCGTAGCCGAGCAGTTCGCGGGCGAGGGTCAGGTCGGGGCGGCGCATCTCGGGGTCGTCGGCGCTGCGGGTGATGTAGGTCACCTCGGAGCTGCTGCCGCAGAGCGACACGATCGTCTCGGCGAGTTCCCGCATGCTCATCTCGTGCTCGGTGCCGCAGTTGATCGGCCCCGTCTCGCGGGAGTCGAGCAGCAGCAGGATGCCGCGCACGAGGTCGGCCACGTAGCAGATCGAGCGGGTCTGGTTGCCGGTGCCGTGCACGGTGATCGGCTCGCCGCGCAGCGCCTGGGAGATGAACGTCGGGATGGCGCGGCCGTCGTCCGGCCGCATCCGCGGGCCGTACGTGTTGAAGATCCGCACGATCGCGGCGTCCAGCCCTCGGCTGCGGTGGTAGGCCATCGTGGCGGCCTCGGAGAAGCGCTTGGCCTCGTCGTAGACGCTGCGGATGCCGATCGGGTTGACGTTGCCCCAGTACGTCTCGCGCTGCGGGTGCTCCTTCGGGTCCCCGTACGCCTCGGAGGTCGACGCCATCAGGAACCGGGCGCCGTCGGCGACCGCGCGGTCCAGCAGGTGCAGGGTGCCCACCGAGCCGACCCGGAGGATCTCCACCGGCAGCTTCTCGAAGTCCGTCGGGCTGGCCGGGGAGGCCATGTGCAGGATGGCGTCGAACCGCTCGGCCAGGGCCGGGTGGTGGGTCGGCAGCCCGTCGGAGATGTCGGCCTCGACAAGCGTGAACCTCGACTCGTCCACCAGGTGGGCGACGTTCTCCTTCGACCCGGTGACGAAGTTGTCCAGCGCGACCACCGTGCAGCCGCGGGCGATCAGCGCGTCCACCAGGTGTGACGGTACGAAACCGGCGCCGCCGGTGACGAGGATGCGGTGACCGGGGCCGAAGCGCGCAGCAACGTTCATGCCGGTCAGCCTACCCATCGCCCCGACCCCGCACCGGGCGTGGCGGGAGGGGCCCCCGGGGTGTCGGGAGCCCCTCCGTCGGATGGGATCAGTCGGGCGGGGATCAGTGGGCGCCGGCGCCGGTGAGCGCGCGCACCTCCAGCTCGGCGTACTTCTCCTCGTCCCGCTCCTTCGACAGCACGGTGCCGAGCCAGCCGCAGAGGAAGCCGAACGGGATGGAGAGGATGCCCGGGTTGGACAGCGGGAACCACTGCCAGTCCTGCTCGGGGAACATGGACGTCGCGGCCCCGGAGACCACTGGCGAGAAGAACACCAGCAGCACGGCGGAGAGCAGGCCGCCGTAGATGGCCCAGACCGCGCCCGAGGTGTTGAACCGCTTCCAGAACAGGCTGTAGAGGATCGCCGGCAGGTTGCCCGAGGCGGCCACCGCGAAGGCCAGCGCCACCAGGAAGGCCACGTTCAGGTTCTGCGCGAAGATCGACAGTACGATCGAGATCGCGCCGATCACCAGGGCGGAGACCCGGGCGACCCGCACCTCCTGCCGCTCGGACGCGCTCCCGTTCTTGATCACGTTGGCGTAGAAGTCGTGCGCGAGGCTGGACGACGACGCCAGGGTCAGGCCGGCCACCACGGCCAGGATCGTGGCGAAGGCGACCGCCGCGATGATCGCGAGCAGGGTCGCCCCGCCCAGGTCGCCGCCGAGGAAGTCGACGCCGAGCGCCTCGGCGAGCTGCGGGGCCGCCGTGTTGCCGGCCTTGTCCTGGGCGGTGATCGCCTCGCTGCCGACCAGCGCCGCCGCGCCGAAGCCGAGCGCCAGGGTCAGCAGGTAGAAGGTGCCGATGATGCCGATCGCCCAGAGCACGCTCTTGCGGGCCGCCTTGGCCGTCGGGACGGTGTAGAAGCGGATCAGGATGTGCGGCAGGCCGGCCGTGCCGAGCACCAGCGCGATGCCGAGCGAGAGCAGGTCCATCTTGTTGTAGAACGTCTGCGTCGGGTTGCCCGCGACCTCGACGCCGTAGCGCAGCCCGGGTTCGAGGAACGCGCTGCCCTTGCCGGAGGCCGAGGCGGCGTCGCCGAGCAGCGACGACAGGTTGAACTTGTACTTCGCCAGCACCAGCAGGGTCATCACCAGCGCGCCGCCCATCAGCAGGAACGCCTTGACGATCTGCACGTAGGTGGTGCCCTTCATGCCGCCCACCGTGACGTAGATGATCATCAGGGCGCCGACCATGATGATGGTGGCGACCTTGGCGGTGTCCGCGTCCATGCCGAGGAAGGTGGTACCCGGCTTGATGCCGAGCAGCAGCGCCACCAGCGCGCCGGCGCCCACCATCTGGGCCAGCAGGTAGAAGACCGACACGGTGATGGTGGAGACCGCCGCGGCGGTCCGGACCGGGCGCTGGCGCATCCGGAAGGCCAGCACGTCGGCCATCGTGTAGCGGCCCGAGTTCCGCAGCAGCTCCGCGACCAGCAGCAGGGCCACCAGCCAGGCGACCAGGAAGCCGATGGAATAGAGGAAGCCGTCGTAGCCGTAGAGGGCGATGATGCCGGCGATGCCGAGGAACGAGGCGGCCGACATGTAGTCGCCGCCGATCGCCATGCCGTTCTGGAAGCCGGAGAAGGACCGGCCGCCGGCGTAGAAGTCGGTGGCGGTCTTGGTCTGCCGGCTGGCCCAGATGGTGATGGCCAGGGTCACCGCCACGAAGACCAGGAACAGCGTGATGGTGAGGTTGCGGGCGGTGGTGTCGCCCGCCTCAGCCGCGAGGACCGTGTTCATGCTTCACCTCCCCGATCTCGGCGCGGATCCGGTCGGCGACCGGGTCGATCTTCCGGTCGGCGTACCGGGCGTAGAGCCAGGCGATGACGAAGGTGGAGACGAACTGGAGCAGGCCGAAGACGAGGGCGACGTTGATGTTGCTGCCGAAGAGCTTCGTGCCCATGAAGTCCCGCGCGTACGCGGACAGGATCACGTAGAGCGCGTACCACAGGAAGAACGCGACGGTCATCGGGAAGACGAAGCCGCGTAGCGCGCGACGCAACCCGGCGAACTCGTCCGAGCGTTGTACGGCGAGGTACCGGTCCGCCGCCGAGGCGGAGGGCGCGGACGCGGGTGTGTCCGTGGACATTTGTGGATCACCACCTTCACAGGCGTGGGGAGTTTCGCGCACGGTAGAAAGCGCGCTCCCCGCCACGGAAGGGCGAGATCGACGGCGGTCGGCGGCTGCGCCGAACGGCACGATGGCTGCGCCGAGTGACGCAGCTCACTCCGTTTAACGGTCCGCCCGGCGCGACGGCTGGTCGCCCGGGCCGTGCGGGTCGGTCCAGCGGGCGTCCGGGCCGGTCGAGCGGTCGAGTGGCCGGGTGGGTGGGCCGGTCGAGCGGTCCGCCGGGCGCGACGGCTGGTCGCCCGGCCCGACCTGCCTCGCGGTCAGGTCAGCTCGCGGTAGCGGCCCCGGTAGTGCAGCAGCGGGTCCGTCTCCTCCGCCAGCTCGACGGCCTCGATGGTGGCCTCCACCAGCAGGCCCCAGCCGTACTCGCGGGCGGCGTCGAGCCGGCACCCCGCCCAGCCGCCCGCGTCGGCCGGCACCGGGCCGTAGGGCGTCTCGGTCCACGCGCCGGTGGCGAAGAGGCCGCCGGGTGACGGGAAGAGGCCGGCGAACCGGTCCGCGAGCTGCCGGTGCGACGGGTTCAGCGGGGCCACCGCGAAGCGGCCGGCCGACTCCACCGCCGCCCACAGGTCCGACTCCGGGTCGACCAGGCCGAGCAGCCGGTCCGGCTCGCCCTCCGCGACCAGCGTCGACGACACGGTGAGGCCCGCCGGCCCGGGCGCCGTCCAGAGCGTCACCGGCGACGCCAGCCGGCCCCGCAGCCGGCGTACGGGGGAGCGCTGCCCGGCGGGCACGGCGAACGGGTCGGTGTGGTGGATCTCGACGCCCGGCTCATGATTCACGTGAAACATTGTGCCGCCCACCCCACCCCGGCGGGCCTGGACCGCGTCGTGGCGGGTGCACTTCCCGGCCCGTCCGTCCCCGGGCACCCGGGCACGCGCCCAGCCGAGGAAGCGGTCGTGCAGGTCGGCCGGCGGGGTGTGCCCGTTGAGCTGGGCGAGCTGCCCGGCCGCCTCGGTCAGCAACGTGCCGAGGTAGATCATCAGCGCCGGGCGGTCCGACCGGTACCGCGCCAGCAGCGCGAGCCGGGCCGGCTGGCACGGCCAGGGTGCGCCGCAGGCTCGGCACCGCCAGAGCGGTCGCATCGGCACGTGCGGAACGAATCGGCTCACCGGCGCCTCCCCCCCGCCGAGCGGGACCGCCGCTTGAGATCTTGGACGTTTTCGGCTCTTCCAGGGGCCCTTTCCGTCCAAGATCTCGACCGTCGGCGGGGGTGGCGGCGGAAGCGGGAACTCCGATCACCAGCGACCACCGTTCACCCGCCAGGCCTGCGCCTGCTGTCCGCCTCCGGAACGGGTCGAACATGGCTGCCCTCCTCCACATCGGCAACCGTCCCGGCCAGGGGGCCGGCCGGGACGGGAACCGCCCCGGTCGTGGGGATCGACCGAGGCGAGGGCCGCCCCGGCCGGGGGACTGACCGGGGCGGCCCGACGCAGGACCGGCCGCCGGGTCGTGCCTCCACCAGCCGGGCCGCGTGTCCTCCACCCTGGACTCGCCGGCCCGGACAGGGGAGGATGCCAGCGGTTACTACGGAACGCGTTCGCATACTTACCGAGTGGGTGGGTGATGAACTTCGACATGTGGATCCGGGCGCTCAAGGCGGCCCGGGCCGGCGCCGACGTCTCCCAGGAGGGCCTGGCCGCGCTGGTCAGGTGGAGCCCGTCGCTGATCGCCGCCATCGAGACCGGCCGCCGTCGGCCCACGATGGAGTTCGCCGTCGCCGCCGACGAGGCGCTGCACACCGGCGGCCTCCTCGCCGAGCTGCTCAAGGCGGCCGACCGCGAGCGCGGCCCCTCCTGGTTCGCGCCCTGGCGGGGCTACGAGCAGGAGGCGACCCGGCTGCGGGCCTTCGAGCCCTGCCTGGTGCCGGGGCTGCTCCAGACCGAGGAGTACGCGCAGGCGGTCATCTCGGCCGGTGGCCTGCATCCGCCCGCGGCCGTGGACGAACTGGTCGCGATCCGGCTGGAACGCCAGGAGTTGCTGCGCCAGGCGACTCCACCGCAGACCGTCTTCCTGCTGGACGAGACGGCGGTGCGCCGCCCGGTCGGCGGCCCGGCCGTGCTCGACGCGCAGATCGGGCGGCTCCTGGAGGCCGCCGAGCTGCCGAACGTCCGGCTGCACGTCGTGCCGCTCAGCGTCGGCGAGCACGTCGGCCTCACCGGCGGCTTCGTGCTGGCCGAGTTGGCGGACGGCGAGCGAGCGGTCTACCTGGAGAACGCCGCCCGGGGACACGTCGTGAACGACCCCGAGACGGTCGGCCTCATCGACCGGAAGTGGGATAGCGTGCTCGGCGAAGCGCTGTCCACGACCGCCTCGCTGGATCTGATCCGAAAGCTGAAGGTGACGTCATGACCGCTGCCGAGCCCCACTGGCGAACGTCGACCCGCTCCGGCGACACCGGCGGCAACTGCGTGGAGGTGGCCGACAACCTTCCCGGTGCGGTGCTGGTGCGCGACAGCAAGGACCGCTCCGGCCCGACCCTCGCGTTCCGCCCCGACGCCTGGCGGTCGTTCGTGGGGGTGCTCCGGTCGACCCGGGCCGGCTGAGCGCCGGGGAGCGATCACCGCCCACCCACGCCGGCTGAGCGACCCGGGGCGCTCACCGCCACCCACACCGGCCGAGCGGCCCCGGTGCGACCACCGCCACCCACACCGGCCGAGCGGCCCCGGGGCGCTCACCGCCACCCGCACCGGCGACCGATCCCCCGCCCGCTCCCGGTCCGCCACGTGTCGCGACACCACCTGCGGGGCGTACCCGCGCTCAGTCGTCGTCGGCGGCCAGTGACCGGCGGGCGGCGGCCAGCACCTCCGGGTCCGCGCAGCCGGCGGCGTAGCCGGCGATGCGGCGGCGGATGTCGCGGCGCAGCAGCCACCCGCCGATCCGCTCCGCCACCGGGCGGAGGAACGCCGGCCGGCAGCGGAAGCTGTATCGCCAGGTGGCGACGGTGGAGCCGGGCTCCGGGGCGGGCGCGAACCGCCAGCCGCCCGCGAACATCTCGAAGAACCACGGCCCGCGCACCATCTTCATGCCGACGTGGCTCGGCGGCGCCCACGACACGTACTCGCTGACCATGACCAGCCCGTGCCGCGACCGGGTGAAGGTGCGCACCCCCTTGCCGGGCCGGGTCGCCCCGTCGGTGAAGTGCTGCTTCCGCACGAACGGATCCCAGCGGTAGCGCACCGGCGCGGTGGTCTGGGAGACGGCGAAGGCCAGCTCGGGTGGCACCGGCACGGTCGCCACCGCCTCGACGACGGGCATCAGGCCATTGTGCCGCCGCCCGGCAACCCGTACGGCACGGGTCGCCGGGCGGTCGGTCGCGGCGGGCTACTCGCTCACCGCCACCTCGCGAGTGATCGAGTTGTCCTTGTGCCCGCCCGGCGGCTCCGGATAGGCCGCCCCGTCGCGGTCGGTCCAGGCCACCGTCGCCGAGTACTCGCCGACCCTGCCCACGCCCACCTCGGACCGGCGAACCGAGACGGGTAGATCGATGTTCACGAATTCGCCTACCGCCAGCGCCTTCAGCCGGCAGGTGTGCGTGGTGCCCGAGCTCGTGCAGCCCGGGGGCAGCGAGGTGACGGTGGACCCCGCCGGCAGGACCACCCTGAGCTGCGGGTCGGCCGCCCGCTGCGGTCCCCGGTTACCGGCCGACAGTCGTAGGACGAACGTCGCCCGGTCCGCGTCCGCCGGCGTCAGCAGCAGGTCCTCGCCGCGGACCCACAGATCGGTGATCCGGGGGTTGGCGGGAAAGACGGTGGGCCCTCCCGACTGGACGAAGCCGCGACCCGACCAGGAGTACGCCCGCCACTGGTGCTGGGCGAGGCTCGCGGGAAGGCCCTCCTGCCCCAGGTCGGTCACCTCCGCCTCGATCGCCGAGCCGGCCACGCGGATCCGCCGGATTCCGGCGATGGTGTCCGGCGCCGGCGGCCAGGGTTCGCCGGTCTGCGCGACGACCAGGCCCATCGTCTCGATCGTCCCCGACCTGTCCCGGTCGAAGGCCAGCACCCGGGACTCACTCATCTCCTGGCCGCTGCAGTTGAGCAGCGCCGCCGTCTCCCGCGCGCCGTCGCGGTCGAGGTCGGCGTGGACGACCTGGAGGATGCGGACGTCGAGTTCGGCGTCCGGCGACCGCCGCGCGCTGCCGTCTCTGAACCTGACGCGACCCGACGGGCACTTGTCCGCCAGGTACGCGGGCCAGGCCGGCAGGTCGAGGGTGGCGTTCCCGAGTTCCTTCGCGCCGATCCGGCCGTCCGGCGGCGCGGCGGAGGCCGACGTCGCCGACGGTGACGGCACGGAGGGGGTGGTCGTCGGGGGTGAGGTGGGCGCCGGAGCGCCGGTCTGCGCCGGCTGCGTCGGCGTGTCCGGGGCGGCCCACGCGTTGGCCAGCACCGGCGTGGCCGCCAGCGCGGCGGCGATCAAGCCGGTCGCCACCACCCGGTTCGTGCGGCGGCGCCGGGCGACCGCGCGGGCGGCTCCGGCGCCGGGCGGCACCACCAGCGGCCCGCCGGCCCGGAAGGCGGTGAAGACGCCGTCCAGTTCGGGCGTGCTCTCGTGCTCAGACATGGGGATCCTCCGTCCTCGGCTCGGAGAGTTCGGCGGCGAGCGCGGCCCGGCCCCGGTGCAGCCAGGACTTCACCGTCCCCGGGGCGACGCCCTCCTGCTCGGCGATGTCGGCGATGCTGAGGTCCGCCACGTGGAACAGCACGACCGCCCGGCGCTGGGTCTCGGGCAGTCCGGCCAGGGCGTGGGCCAGCGCGACGCGGTCCGGTCCCGGCCCCTCGACCGTCTGCTCCTGGCGGTACCGCGCATGGGCGCGGGCGGCGCGGAGCCGACGCCAGCGGTTGCGCACCACGTTCATGGCGACGGCGCGCACCCACGCCGCCGGCCGCTCGTAACGGACCAGCCGGTCCCAGCGGGCCCAGGCCCGGCTGAACGCCTCCTGCACCGCGTCCTGCGCCTGGCCCACGTCGGCCGTGTACGCGTACAACTGGAGCGTCAGCGCCTGGAAGTTGGCCGCGTAGAACTCCTCGAAGCTGTCTCCCACGGCCCCCGTGGCCGTGGGAGACAGCCCTTCCCGGATGTCGCCGGGGTCGTGCTGTCGCACCATCACGATGGCGCCTCCCCTGCTGGTCCACCGTGCCGGACGCGCGGTGTCTGACCAGCACACCCCGTGGGGGCGCCGGGGGTTGCGGCCCGACGGAGTCGGGTGTCAGCGGCGCGGAGTCACCGTGGCGAGCAGCTCTGGCATGCGGCGGTCCAGCACGTCGCCGGCCAGGTACGCGCCGAGCAGCGCCGCGCCCAGCCCGTACGCCGCGCCGAGCGGCAGGGCCAGCCACAGCCAGACGTCGCCGAGCAGCGCGGCGGCCACCACCATCGGCACCGCCGCCACCGCCGTGGCGAGCATCGCCAGCAGGGTGAGGAAGCTCTTCGCGATCCCGGCGCCGCTGTTCAGGGCGAACGGGTTGCTCGTCTCCGGCAGCGAGTACGCCCCGAGCACCGACACGAAGCAGTTCACCGCCAGCCCCGCGCCGTAGGTGGCGGTCAGCGTGCCCGCCATCAGCCCGATCCGACCTGGCTCGCCGATTACCACCGCGACGACCACGGAGATCACCGCCAGCATCGGCAGCACGTAGATCGAGAACGCGGCCATCCGGGCGCGCAGCTCCTGCTGGCCGGGGACACCCGCCACCACGTTCGCCGCGTACGCGCTGCCGTCGAAGCCGAACTGGTTGGCGAGGGTGACGGCGGCGAGCAGCCCGACGAAGAGCATCGACAGGCTCGACAGC
Source organism: Micromonospora citrea (assembly GCF_900090315.1). Lineage (NCBI taxonomy): Bacteria > Bacillati > Actinomycetota > Actinomycetes > Micromonosporales > Micromonosporaceae > Micromonospora > Micromonospora citrea. The sequence goes on from NZ_FMHZ01000002.1 coordinate 3,652,129, forward strand.
AGCGGCGACGAGTCGGGACTGGCCGTGAAGCCCTCCGCGCTGTCGACGGTGAAGCCCGAGCCACCCAGGTTGACCATGACCGGCACGAAGAGGCCGACGACGGCGACGGTGATCAGGTTGGCCCGGCGGCGGGCGTCCCGCCACCAGTAGCGGGCCTCGCGGGCGACGAGGGCGCCGAACCGGTCGCGCGGGGCCCAACCGACCGCCCTCGGGAAGAGCTGGGCGACCGCCCCGCCGGTCACGCCGCGCTGGGCGCTGGCCGGGCCGGCGCTGGCCGCGCCCACCATCGCCGACTCCAGCGAGCGGGACCACCAGGCCAGCAACGCGACGATCGTCGCCGCCGTGATCAGCAGCTTCACCGGCGCCGCCCAGGGGCGGCCCTCGGCCACGTCGATGCCGGCGGTCCAGGGCGCGCCGAACGGGGTCCAGCCGACCACCTCGGCCACGCCGTCGAGCCGGTCCCAGTCGGTGTCGGCGAGCGCGGCGACGCCCAGCAGCTGCAACGGCCCGATCAACGCGGCGAGCACGGCGAGCAGCACGGCGGCGAGATCGCGGACCCGGCGCGAGCGCAGCGCGGTGGCGAACGCGCTGGTGACCGCCCGGGCCGCGGCGACGCAGAGCAACAGCCCGGCGGCCACGCCGAGCGCGGCGACCACGGCGGCGAGCCAGCCGCCGAGCGCCCCGGCGGTGACCACCAGCCCGCACAGGGCCAGCAGCACCGCGATCGTGGGGACGCTGACGAGGGCGGCGGCGAAGAGCCCGGTGACGAGCGTGCGGCGGGACAGCGGCAGCAGCGCGAACCGGGCCGGGTCCAGCGTCTCGTCCACCCCGAAGAAGACCAGCGGCAGCAGCAGCCAACCGAGCACCGTCAGGCCCCCGCCGAACGCGGCGACCATCAGCGCGTAGCGCCCCTCGTCGGCCAGGCCGGGCGCGGCGAAGAGGAAGAAGCCGGTGCCGGCGAACCAGAGCCCGCCCACCACGCCGGCCACGAAGAGCGCGACCCGCCAGCCCTGGCCCCGGAAGTTGTTGCCCATCACCCGCAGCTTGAGGCGGACGAAGTGCCAGGGGGAGACCCGCCGGACGGCCCCGGCCGGGTCGCTCACCGAGACAGCCACGCCAACTCCTCGCCGGTCGCCGTACGGCCGCCGACCACCTCGACGAAGACCTGCTCCAGCGAGCGGCCGCCGCGTACCTCCTCGATCGGGCCGACGCGCTTGATCGTGCCCGCCGCCAGGATCGCCACGTGCGAGCAGAGCCGCTCGACGACCTCCATCACGTGGCTGGAGAAGACGACCGTGCCGCCGCCGGTGACGTACCGCTGCAGGATGTCCCGGATCAGCGCGGCCGAGACCGGGTCGACCGCCTCGAAGGGCTCGTCCAGCACCAGCAGCCGGGGCCCGTGCAGCAGCGCGCAGGCCAGGCCGATCTTCTTCTTCATGCCCGCCGAGTAGTCGACCACCAGCGTCCGGCCGGCGTCGCCGAGCGCGAGCACGTCCAGCAGCTCCGCCGCCCGCTGGTCGACCACCGCCGGGTCCATCCCCCGCAGCAGACCGTGGTACGCGAGCAGTTCCGCGCCGCTGAGCCGGTCGAAGAGCCGTACGCCGTCCGGCATCACGCCGAGCAGCCGCTTCGCCCGCACCGGGTCGGCCCAGACGTCGTGCCCGAGCACCCGCGCCCCGCCGGCGTCGGGCCGGAGCAGCCCCACCGCCATCGACAGGGTGGTCGTCTTCCCCGCCCCGTTCGGGCCGAGCAGGCCGTAGAACGAGCCGGCGGGGACGTCGAGGTCGACACCGGCCACCGCGACCTTGCCGTCGAACTGTTTGGCCAGGCCACGAAGGGAGAGCGCGGGGTGCTCGGCAGTCATGTCACCGACCGTATCCGGCGTCCGCCGGCAAGCGGTCCGGCCGCAGGATGATCCCCTGGTCATCCCGCAGGCGGACATCGTGGGAGCGGTGCCGGGCGGCGGATCGGCCCCGTCCCGGCACCGTCGCCTGCCGACGACCGTCTTACGCCCGGGCGCCGCCCTACAGCCGCAGGGCCTCCGGGGCGTGCAGGCGCAGCATGGTGGCCCCGATGTCGGCCGGCGCCCGGCGGCGGGTCGCCACCGAGACCGCCACCATCACGGTGAAGGCCAGCGGCACCGTCCAGGCGGCCGGCTGCGCGGTGAGCGTGGCCGGCCAGCCGGACAGCGGCGGGCCGAGCACCGTGACCAGCACCGCGCCGACCGCCGCGCCGCCGCCGACCAGGATCCCGGCGGCGGCGCCCAGGTCGGTCAGGCCGCGCCACCAGATGCCGAGCACCAGCAGCGGGCAGAAGCTGGACGCGGCGACCGCGAAGGCCAGCCCGACGACCTGCGACACGTCCAGCCCGGCGAGGTTGAGCGCGAGCACCGCCGGGACGCCGCCGGCGATCACCGTGGCGAGGCGGAAGCCGCGTACGGAGCCGCGCCCCAGCACGTCCGTCGAGATCACCCCGGCGACGCTGGTGAGCAGCCCCGACGAGGTGGAGAGGAAGGCCGCGAACGCACCGGCGGCGACCAGCGCGGCGAGCAGCCGGCCGGTGGTGCCGTCGCCGAGCGCCGCGCCGGGCAGCAGCACCACCACCGCGTCGGTCTGGCCGGTGACCAGCAGTTGCGGGGTGTAGATCCGGCCGAGCACGCCGTAGATGGTGGGCAGCAGATAGAACGCGCCGACCAGGGCGAGCACCACCAGCGTGGTGCGCCGGGCGGCCGCGCCGTCGGGATTGGTGTAGAAGCGCACCAGCACGTGCGGCAGCCCCATGGTGCCGAGGAAGGTGGCCAGGATCAGCGAGTAGGTGGCGAACAGGCCCCGGTCGTCGTCCCCGGCGGCGCTGGGCAGCAGCCAGTCGGCGGCGTCCGTGGCCACCCCGGACACCTCCGGCACCGGATCACCGGCGGCGAAGGAGAGTTCGTCGCCGGGGCGTACCTGGAGGATCCGACCGTCGGGGAGGGTGAGGGTCGCGCGGTGCTCGACCACGACGGTGGTCGCGGTCCGGAACGCCGGCCCGTCGGGCGGGGTCACCGCCGGGCGGGCGTCGGCCTGCCACTGCAACGCCAGGAAGATCGCGGGTACGGCGAGCGCGGTCAGCTTCAGCCAGTACTGGAAGGCCTGCACGAAGGTGATCGCGCGCATGCCGCCGAGCGCCACGTTCGCGGTGACCACCACGGCCACCAGCAGGGCCCCCAGGGGGTACGGCGAGCCGGTCACCGTGGCCAGCGTCAGCCCCGCCCCCTGGAGCTGCGGCACGAGGTAGAGCCACCCGATGAAGATCACGAAGACGGTGGCGAGGGTGCGCAGCCGGCGCGAGCCGAGCCGCAGCTCGCAGAAGTCCGGCAGGGTGAACGCGCCGGAGCGGCGCAGCGGCGCGGCCACGAAGAGCAGCAGCGCGAGGTAGCCGGCGGCGAAGCCCACCGGGTACCAGAGCACGTCGACGCCGTACTTGAGGATCAGCCCGGCGACGCCGAGGAAGCTCGCCGCCGACAGGTACTCCCCGCCGATGGCGGCCGCGTTCCAGGTCGGGCTGATCGCCCGCGAGGCGACCAGGAAGTCGGAGGTGGTGCGCGCCAGCCGCAGCCCGTAGAAGCCGATGCCGACGGTGACCAGGGTGACCGCCACGATCGCGGGCACGACGAGATCGTTGCCCACCTCAGCGCTCCGGCCGCTGGACGAGGTCGGTGAAGTCCTGCTCGTTGCGCTCGGCCAGCCGCACGTACGCCCAGCCGATCGCGATCAGGAACGGGAACGAGGCCACGCCGAGCAGCAGCCAGGGCAGGTTGACGCCGAGCACGGTGATCCGGCCGACGTCCGGCGCGATGGCGAACAGCCACGGCAGCCCGCCCAGCCCGATCGCCACCACCAGGGACAGCCGCAGGGCCAGCGCGAGCTGGGCCCGGACCAGGCCCCGGACGAGCGCGTCGCCGACCCGGGTCTGCTGGGCCAGTTCGGCGCGGGTGCGTTCCGCCCGGTCCTCCCGGCGGGACACCTCCGCCAGCACGATCCGCGCCCGGGGCTGGGGGGCGGGGGTCGGTCCCGGTACGCCCGGCCGCGGCTGACCGGGTGGCCCGGGCCGCGACTCCGGCTGCCCGGACCGCGACTGCGGCTGACCGGGTGGCCCGGGCCGCGACTCCGGCTGCGGCTGACCGGGTGGCCCGGACCGAGGATCAGGCCGTGGCTGTCCCGGCGGCCCGGGCCGGCCTGCGGTCCGGGCCGCCGGAGCGCGATCGTCGGCGGCGGCCACCCCGGAAGTCTCGCCTGATCAGTGGGAATGTCAAGGGCGGGGGTCGGCGTCGCGCCGCCGCGTCGGGTCTGCCGTGGCCGGCGACGGGGGCGGTCCACACCGGGTTGTGCACAACCTGTGGAAAACGTGGCACCCCTGTGGATAACCCGGTGGATCGCCGGGACCGGAACCTTCTCCCCCGGCGAGGAGTGGGACAGGTGTGGAAGGGAGGTGACGGTGCCAGAAGCTGATCTCATCTCGGAGGTCTACGCCGGCTGTTTCCGCCGGCTCGTGGTCCAGCTCTACGCGGTGACCGGCGACCTGTACGAGGCCCAGGAGGCGGTTCAGGAGGCGTTCACCCGTGCGCTGGCCGGGCCTCGACGCTTCGCCCGGCTGGAGAACCCGGAGGCGTGGTTGCGCCGGGTCGCGGTGAACGTGGCCCGCAGCCGGTACCGGCGACGGCGGATCCTCGACGGGCTGCTGCGCCGGATCGGCCCGCCGCCCGTCGTCGCCGACCGTGCGCCGGAGCACCTCGCGCTCCTGGCGGCGCTGCGCGGGCTGCCCGACGGCCAGCGGCACGCGCTCGCCCTGCACTACCTCGTCGACCTGCCGGTGGACGAGGTGGCGGCGACGCTCGGCGTCTCCGCCGGCACGGTGAAGTCCCGCCTGTCGCGCGGCCGGCAGGCTCTGGCGGCACTGCTCACCGACCACGACGCCACCGACAGCACGCAGACCGGGAGGGCCGATGTCCGATCGTGAGTTCGCCGGATTCGACGCCGAGATCGTCGCCGACGTGGTCCGCCAACCCCCGTTGAGCCAGCTACGGCGCGCGGCGTGGGTGCGCCGCCGGCGCAGGGTGACCGGCGTCGGCCTGGCGGTCGTGCTCGCACTCGGCGGCACGGTGTCCGTCCCGCTCGTCGGCGACGGGGGCGTGGTGGACCGAACGGGCGTAAGCCCCACCGGCCTGCCAGGCGGACCTCGCGTCGCGAGGGAACTGGTGGTGCTCTCCGCGCGGTCGGCGGTGGTCGTGGAGGATCCCGGCGACGGGTGCCGGCTCAGCTTCACGGCCACCAGCGACGCCGGGCAGACCTGGTCGGAACGGCGCACCAACCATCTCGACGGCCCGTGCAGGGCGGACGCGCAGGGGTTCCGCACCTCGGCGGTCCGGTTCAACGTGCTCGACGAGCAGCGATATCTGGTCAGCGTCGACGGCAGTCAGTTCGTCTCGTCGGACGCCGGCCGCACCTGGCGGAGCCTCGCGTCGGTGGTGACCGAGGTCCGCGCCTTTCCCGAGAATGCCCGTCTGGTGCGGTGCCAGGAGACCTGCGGGGCGACGTCGCAGGCCCTGGCGGTCGACCCGAGCACGTGGCGGGTGTACCGGCTCGTCGACGCCCCCCAGGTGGGCGGGCCGGACACCGTGGACCAGGCCGGTGACGGCGCCCTCTGGCACATGTCGCCCGGGCCCGAGCCCGGCGCGCCCGCCTCGGCCGCCCGCAGCGTCGACCGGGGAGCGACCTGGCACACCTCGACGCTGCCCGGGGGTGTGTGGGCGAAGTCGTTGGTCGCCGTCAGTGCGCAGGAGGCGTACGTGCTGTGCCAGCCCATGCCGTCCGGCCCGAACGGCGAACCCGCCGGCCCGGCCCGGCTGCTGCACACCACGGACGGCGGCCGGTCCTGGACGGACCTCGATGCCAGCCTGCCGTCGAGCGACTCGGTCCGGGGGATCACCATCGGTGCCGGCGGGGCACTGCTCGTCGGCCACTCGACCTCGACCTCCGTCACGTCGTCGGTCTGGATCAGCCGGGACGGCGGCCGGCGCTTCACCCGGAGTGCGCGGACCGGGAACGAGGGCTGGCTCGGGATGTCCCGGGGACTGGTCTGGATGGCCGATCGGGAGGATCCCCCGGACGCCAGCTCCACCGTCGTGCAGGTCAGTGTGGACGGCGTGAACTGGAGCCGGCTGACCCTGCCCCGGTGACGGGTGACGGGTGACGGGTGACGGGTGACGGGTGACCGGGACCGGAGTCCCGGTCACCCCCGCCACACTCAGTCCAGCCCCACCCGCTCCGGGCGGGCGGAGGCGGAGCCGAGCCAGGTGTGCGGGTTGCCCCACCAGCACCAGCCGAGCTTCGGCGCGTTCTGGCTGATCCAGATGGCCGGCACCCGCTTGTCCCCGCAGCGGGAGCCGACCAGCGAGAAGCACTTGTTCTTGGCCAGGGCCTGCGGGTGCAGGGTGACGAAGGCGATCCCCTCGTCGATGGTGAGCGGCAGCCGGCCCTGGCCGGTGATCACCTCCATCGCGGCGGCCGGCGGCTGGTTCAGCGTCTCCTCGCCCCGGTCGACGTCGAAGAGCAGGTACGCCGGCCCGGCGGGCACCTCCAGCTCCTTGATCGGGTGGAACTTCGGCAGGTCGTCCTCGGCGTAGTGCCGGTCGACCACGCCCGGTTTCCGCTTCCCGGCCAGGGTGGTCAGGGCCACCCGCTCCTCCACCGGCACCAGGTCGCGGGTGGTCACCAGCAGGAACGGCACCCGGCCCTCGGTGGGCTCGGACAGGCCCACGGCGCCGGTGACGGCCGCCGCGCGAAGCGGCGCGACGAGGCGCCGGAAGTCGTCCTCGGTCAGGTCGGCGAGCGCCGGATAGCCCAGTTCCACCAAGCGGTCGACCTGGCGGTCGAATTCGGTCGCGGCGTCGAACAAGAGCGGCCTCCATTTCTCGTACCGAGTACCGTACAGCGTACGGGAGGCGCGGTTCATTCCCGTTTCTCCGCGACCGGCGAACGAAAATCGGATGCAGCGATGTGCGCCCGCCCCACGTGACAGTGGCGAACATCCGCCGACGCCAAGGATCGCCATGGAAATCGCCCGCCGCCAACCCGACCCGTCCTCCGCCTCGCAGCCGTGCAACCTTTTCGCGCGTACTTTCGTCATGAGGGGCGTGAGGATCGAGAGGGTCGTCTACAGGCGGTTCGCCGTCGCGCTGGTGTTGCTGGGGCTCGTCGGGCTCGGCGCGGCCGCCGCGACCGGCCGGGGAGAGGGTGGCGACCGCGTCGTCCCGATGGCCGTCTCCACGCCGCCCGCCGAAACCCGGCCGGCCGCCGCGTCGCCCGCCGGCGACCTCCGCGTCGAACCGGCCCGCATCCGGACGGAGCCGGCGAAGGCCACGGCGGTGCGGCTGGCCGCGGCGGTGGACCAGGCGCTGGCCGAGAGCGCCCCCGGCGCGACCTGGACCGGGCCACGGGAACCGGCCCACCTTGACCGGAAGGTGCGAAACGGCGGCCAGGCCTCCACCACTGTCGGTGCGCGCCTGGTGCACCAGGGGCGCGACGGCGTGCTCCACGTGACGATCAGCCTCGACCCGGCCGGGACGCCCGCCCCGTTCGACTGGTCCTGCCGGGACGCGGACCGGCGCCGGGGCGCGCTGTGCGAGGCGTCGCGGGAGCCGGACGGCGTACGGGCGAAGATCCAGACGAGCGTCGACCCGGACGGGATCGTCCGTCACCGGGTCGACGTCGAGTTGCCCGAGGTCGGTCGGCTCCGCCTCGACGTCTCGAACGATTCCGGCACCGACCCGGGGCGGCCCGCCCAGCCCGACGCCCCGCTGGTGATGGAGGAGGCCAGGGCGGTGGCGCTGAACGTCTCCGGCAGGATCGCCGGCTGACGCCGGCCCGGGTCGAGCCGGGCGGACCGGTGACGCGGCCGGTCCCGAGGCAACCTCCGCGGCCAAGCGCCCCGTCGTACAGCCGTGATGGTGCGTAGAGGGGAAAGAGCACGGTGAGGCGGGACGAGGAAGAGGACTTCCACGCCTTCGTCACCGGGCGGATGGAACGCTGGCGGCGCAGCGCTTACCTGCTCTGCCAGGACTGGCACACGGCCGACGACCTCGTGTCGGTCGCCGTCGCGAAGCTCTACCGGGGCTGGCGACGGGCGAGCCGGGCGGAGAACCGCGACGCGTACGCCCAGCGGGTGCTGACCCGCTGCTGGCTCGACGAGCGACGCCGCCCCTGGCGCAACCGGGAGCGGTCCACGGCGGCGATGCCGGACGTGGCCGGCGTGGTGCCGGAGACGGTGACCGACCGGGACGGGCTCGCCGCGCTGCTGCGGTCGCTGCCCCCGAGGCAGCGGGCGGTGCTCGTCCTGCGCTTCTACCTCGACCACTCGGTGGAGGAGACGGCCCAGATGCTCGGCATCTCCGCCGGCACGGTCAAGAGCCAGTCGGCACGCGGCCTGGCGAACCTGCGTACCGCCGTCAACGGTCAGTTCTGAACGGGAGGCACCCGATGAGTCATCAGTTGTTCGACGAGTTGATCGGCAACCCGCCGCCGGCCCGGGTCGACGTGCCGGGCATCGTCCGGCGGGAGCGGCGTGTCCGGGCGGCCCGGCGACTGGCCGGCTCGCTGGCCGCCGTACTGGCCCTGGCGGTCACCGGCGCCGTCGGGCTGGCCGGCGGCGGCCAGCAGCCGGGCGGTGCCTCCGCCCCGCCGCAGGCGGCGGCCCCGACGGACACCCGGTTCCGACTGGTCTTCGACAGCCCGGAGAGCGCCGACGCCACCGCCGAGCGGCTGAGCCGGGCGTTCGGGACGGCGCTGCGCGACGTGGCACCCGGCGCCCGGTGGATCTGGATACCGGACAGCGTCGAGGAGCCCCGGAAGCCGGACGGGCAGCCGCCCACCTTCCGCCACAACGGCCGCGACGACCTGGTGTTCGGCGGGTCCGGCGTGTCCTACCAGGGGCGCGAGGGACCGCTCGGCGTCTCGATCAGCCCCGACGTGTTCGGGACGGCCGGACCCGGCCAGCCCGCCGGGTACCACTGGCCGTGCGAACTCCCGCCGGGTCACGGGGACAGCCGGTACGACCGGGTGTGCGAGGAGGGCAAGTCCCCGGGTGGGCTCCGGATGAAGGTCGAGACCCTCACCGGCAAGCGGAACGGCAGCGTCCAGCACATCGTCGCGATCCAGTTGCCCGGAAACCGGGCCTTCAGCGCGAGCATCAGCAACATGGTGGGGGTCGACGAGCAGGCCGTCGCGGCCCAGCCGGAGGCACCGCTCTCCGCCAAGGAGCTGACGGCCCTGGCGGTGCGGATCGCCGAGCAGATCAAGGCCTGACGCCCGCGCGGCGGGCGGGACCGGCGCCGGTCAGCGGTTCCAGTCCTGCTTCGCCGCGCGCACCAGCTTGTCCTTCAGCTCCCGGGTGTGCCGGCGGCTCACCGGCAGCTCCGCCGAGTCGATCACCACGACGTAGCCGGAGTTGACCAGCCGCAGCTCGGCGATCAGCCTGAGCTGCACCAGGTACGACCGGTGGATCCGGACGAACCCGGCGTCCGCCCAGCGCTCGGCCAGGGTCGCCAGCGACACCCGGACGAGGTGCGAGCCGTCGGCGGTGTGCAGGCGGGCGTAGTCGCCCTGCGCCTCCACCCAACGCACCGCCGAGCGGGGCAGCATCCGGGTGGTGCCGGCCAGCTCGATCGGGATGGTCGGGTCCTCCTCCGCGCGGGCCAGCGCCGCCGGGTGCGACGGCACCACCCGGGAGCCGATCACCCGGCGCAGCGACTCGGCGAGCCGCTCGGCGCGTACGGGCTTGCGGACGTAGTCGGTGGCACCCAGGTCGAACGCGTCCACCGCCCCGTCGTCGTACGCGGTGACGAAGACGATCGCCGGCGGCCGGGCGAACCGGCGCAGCACCCGGGCCAGCTCCATGCCGTCCAGCCCCGGCATCCGGATGTCGAGGAAGACCACGTCCACGTCGCCGTCGCGCAGCACCCGCAGCGCCTCGGTGGCGTCCCCCGCCGTGTGCAGCCGCGCCACCCGGGGATCGGCCCGCAGGTGGTACGCCAGCTCGTCCAGCGCCGGCGGCTCGTCGTCGACCGCCAGCACCCGCAGGAACCCGGTCGCGTTCACGCGCTCGCCCGCACGCCCGGGTGGAACTTCGGCACCCGCATGCTCACCTTCGTACCGGAGCCGAGGCCCGTCTCGACGACGAGGCCGAAGCCGTCCCCGAAGACCGACCGCAGCCGCTCGTCGACGTTGGAGAGGCCGACGTGCTGGCCCGAGTCGTCTCCGACGGCGGCCCGCACAGCGTCGCCCGGGTCCCCGGTGGCGCCGGCCAGCTCGGCGATGCCGGCGGTCAGCGCGGTCGGATCCATCCCCACTCCGTCGTCCTCCACCGTGATGTGGCACTCGGTGCCCGCGTCCCGGGCCTCGATGCTCACCATGCCCGTGCCCGGCTTGCGGGACAACCCGTGCCGGACGGCGTTCTCGACCAGCGGTTGCAGGCAGAGGAAGGGCAGCGTCACGGGCAGCACCTCCGGGGCGATCTGGAGGCGCACCTGGAGCCGGTCGCCGAACCGGGCCCGCTCGATGGTCAGGTAGCGGTCGATCGAGCGCAGCTCCTCGGCCAGCGTGGTGAACTCGCCGTGCGCCCGGAACGAGTAGCGGGTGAACTCGGCGAACTCCAGGATCAACTCCCGGGCCCGGTCCGGGTCGGTGCGGACGAACGAGCCGATCGCGGTCAGCGCGTTGTAGATGAAGTGCGGGCTGATCTGGGCGCGCAGGGCGCGCACCTCGGCGCGGGCCAGCCGCTCGCGGGAGGAGTCCAGCTCGGCCAGGGCGAGCTGGTTGCCGGCCCAGTGCGCCGTCTCCAGGGTGGCCTGCACCAGGCCCGGCGCCGGCTGGCCGTCGGCCACCGCCACCAGCGCGCCCACGGTGCGCCCGTCGGGGCCGGTCAGCGGGGCGACGACCGCGCCCCGCACCGGGCAGTCCACCCGGTCGCACTGCAACTCCGAGTCGCCGAGGACGGTCGAGCGGCCCGTCGCCACGGCCCGCCCGGCCGCCGCGACAAGTTGGGCGTCGTGGTGCCCGCCCCGCCCGTCGAGGGCGAGCAGCGTGTCCCGGTCCGTCAGCGCCAGCCCGGCCGCCCCCACCAGGGCCCGCAGGTGGCGTACGGCCTTCGCCGCGTTGGCCGCGCCCAGGCCGGCGCGCAGCGGTTCGGCGGCCAGCCCGGCGGTGTGCAGCACCTCGTAGGTGGCCCGCTGGGTGGCCGTGGCGATGCCGCGCCGCCCGCGCAGCCGCAGCACCGCGAACAGGGCTGCGGCCAGCGCGGTGACCAGCGAGACGACGCCGAAGACGGCCGAGAGGTTGCCACCCACGCGAGGAATCCTGACCGCTGCGACCCGGTTAGCCAAGCCCCAAGCTGGCCGCTCCCGCCCGGCTCGCGCCGGCACGCGCCTCAGGGCACGAGCACGAGCTTGCCGTGCGTGCCGCCGGCCGCGAGACGTTCGTGGGCCTGCCGGGCCCCGTCGAGCGGCAGTCGCGCGGCGACCAGGGGACGCAGCCGACCGGCGGCCAGCCATCGGAACAGCTCACCGAGGTCCCGTCGGTACCAGTCAGGGTGCCGGTCCCGGGTCCGCGCGCTGCGGTACGTGCGCACCCGGCGGCCGGGCAGCAGGTTGCCGGCGAAGGCCAGCGCGCCGGCCGCGTAGAACAGCGTGAGCCGGCGCAGGTTCCGTCGCCCGCCCGCGAGCGTCGAGTAGTGCCCGTACATGACGAGCCTGCCGCCGGGCCGCAGCACCCGCACCGAGCGCGCCGCCACCACGCCGCCGACGCCGTCGAGCACCACGTCGATCCCGTCGCCGGTCAGCTCCCGGATCCGGCGGACGAAGTCCTCGCGCCGGAAGTCGACAGGTGTGGCGCCGAGCCCCAGGACCACGTCGCAGCCGGAACCGGTTGCCGTGGCGTACGCGCTCAGTCCCATGGTCGCCGCGATCTCCAGGGCGGCGCTGCCGACGCCGCCCGCCCCGCCGTGTACCAGGACCCGTTCCCCCGGCCCGGCGCGGGCGACCCGGTGCAATGCCTGGTACGCCGTGACGTAGTTGAGCGCCAGGCAGACCGCCTCCGCCGGATCGACCCCGTCGGGCATCCGGACCAGATGTTGTCGGGGCACGCTGACCGCATCGGCGTAGCTGCCGAAGACGGTGATCGCCGCGACGCGCTCGCCCGGCTCGACTCCCGTCACCCCGGGACCGAGCGCCTCGACGACGCCGACCAGGTCGTAGCCGGGCGTGAACGGGGGTTTCGGGCCGCCCGGGTAGGTGCCCTCCCGCATCAGCACATCGGGAAAGCCGACTCCGACCGCGAGGGTGCGGACCCGGACCTCACCCGGTCCGGGCTCGGGCAGGACGTCCCGCACCAGGGTCAGCCGCTCCGGCCCGCCGTGTCCGGACACCACGACGCGCCGGATCGTCCGGTGCGCGCCTGCCTCCGTCACGGCACCTCCTGGAATGTCCACCCCAGGCAGATGCTATGTCGAAGAAAGGGCGTATCGGGCGAAAGATCCGGATCAGTACGCGCCCTTGCGGGCGAGCACCACCCCGACGGTGCGCCACAGGATGCTCAGGTCGTACGCCAGCGACCAGTTGTCGACGTAGTAGAGGTCGAGCCGGACCGCCTCGTCCCAGGACAGGTCGGAGCGGCCGGAGACCTGCCACAGCCCGGTCATGCCGGGGCGGACCAGCAGCCGCCGGCGCACGTCGCCGAGGAAGTCGCCGTCGTCGGCGGGCAGCGGGCGCGGCCCGACCAGCGACATCTCGCCCTTCAGCACGTTGATCAACTGCGGCAGCTCGTCCAGGGACGAGGCGCGCAGGAAGCGGCCCACCGGGAAGACCCGGGGATCCTGCTTCATCTTGAACAGCATGCCGTCGGTCTCGTTCTGGTCGACCAGACTGGCCAGCCGGTCCTCCGCGTCCACGTACATGGTGCGGAACTTCCAGACCCGGAAGGTGCGGCCCTCGTGGCCGACCCGCGGCTGGCGGAAGAAGACCGGGCCGGGGTCGGAGACGCGGATCGCGATCCCGATGACCAGGAAGACGGGGATCAGCAGCAGCAGGCCGAGCCCGGCGGCCACCCGGTCCATCAGGTTCTTGGCCAGCAGCGCCGGCCCGGACAGGGTCGGCTCCTCGACGTGCAGCAGCGGCAGGCCCTCGATCGGCCGGATGTGCACCCGGGGCCCGGCGATGTCGGTGAGCTGCGGGGCGACGACCAGGTCGACGCCGGAGCCCTCCAGCTGCCAGGCCAGCCGGCGCAGCTCGCCCGGCTCGGCGCTGGCCGAGCCGCAGACGGCGATGGTGTCGCCGCCGACCTCCCGGACGAGGGCGAGGACGTCGCGGCCCGCGTACACCGGGACCGGGGTCTCCATGCCCCTGGCGGCCGCGTAGCCGTCGGTGACGTGGATGGCGACGGGCACCAGCCCGGCGGCCGGGTTGCGGGTGACCGCCGTGTAGACCTCCAGGCACTCCGGCAGGGTGCCGACCAGCACCATCCGGTGCCCGGCCTGGCCGATGTTGCGCCGGACCACGTGCAGCACGAAGCGGCAGAGGATCCGGTTCAGCAGGATCAGCAGCAGCGCCGCGAGCAGGGCGGTGCCGACCGTGTAACGGGACAGGTCGGTCTTGGTGGCGAAGGCGAGGAAGGAGACCGTCGCGGCGACGGCGACGCCGGCCCGGATCACCCGCTTGAACTCGTCGGGCCCGAGGCCCAGGTAGCGCCGGTCGTAGGCCCGGTTGCCCCAGAGGATCACCAGCCAGCCGAGCGGCAGCAGCACGAACGCCACCGTGTGGAACCAGGTCGGGTCCTCTTCGGCGTTGTAGAAGCCCGCCCGCGACTGGTCGAACGTCTCGATGGCCATCAGGCTGGCGACCGCGGCGGCCGCGAAGTCGAGCAGCAGCAGAAGCGTGATGTAGGGGCGGTGCCAGCGGGACACCCGGCGGCGGGCCCGGGCCCACGCGGACCGGGGCACGCCGTTGTGGGACGGCGACGCCGGCGGCTGGATCTCGAAGCTGTCGACGTGCCGCACGAGTTTGCTCCGGCCTGTGTTGGTTACCGGGCGCTGGAGGCTTGTCGTCACCTCACCCATGTCCTCCCGCATGACACGGGCCGCTCACTCGCCGTGAGGGCCCGGGTCGCCCACCGTCCCAGTCTCCCACGCGGCGTCGACCCGTACGCGGACCCGAAGGACATTGCGCGGGTGTGGTGCCGCCTGGCGTCTGGCCGGCTCCGCGCCATTTCAGAAGCCGGGGACCGAGCCACTATACCGATGGATGACGGCCCCGGTAGAGCTGCGACTCAGACCTTCGGCGCGGGATGGTCGATTCCTCTCCGTAGTCGGGGAGTGTCGTCACTCACCGTACGAGCCGCGACAACCGTCGGTCAGCGAGCGGCTTGCCGCCGGTCTGGCAGGTGGCGCAGTACTGGAGGCTGGAGTCGGCGAACGAGACCTCGCGGACCGCGTCGCCGCAGACCGGGCAGGGCTGCCCCGTGCGGGCGTGCACCTTCAGCCCCGAGCGCTTCTCGCCCTTCAGCTCGGCCGCCTTCTGCCCGACCGAGCGGCGCACCGCGTCGCCGAGCACCTCCCGCGTCGCCGCGTGCAGGGTCGCCAGCTGCTCGTCGGTCAGCCGGTTGGTCAGCGCGAACGGCGACAGCCTCGCCGCGTGCAGGATCTCGTCGGAGTACGCGTTGCCGACACCGGCCAGCACCGTCTGGTCGGTGAGCACGCCCTTGACCTGGCCCTTGCGGCTGCGCATCCGCTCGGCGAAGGTGGCCGCGTCGGCGGCGAGGGCGTCGGGGCCGAGCCGGGCCACCCCGGGCACCGCCGCCGGGTCCGTGACCAGATGGACGGCGAGGCTCTTCTGGGTGCCGGCCTCGGTCAGGTCGAAGCCCGAGCCGTCGTCGAGGCGTACCCGCAGCGCGACAGGCCCCTTGCCGGGGCGCAGCGGGGCGGCGGACGGAAACGCCTCCCGGTAGTGCAGCCAGCCCGCCCGGGCCAGGTGGACCACCAGGTGCAGATCGCCGTCGAGCACCACGTCGAGGAACTTGCCGTGCCGGCGGGCGTCCGTCACGGCCCGCCCGGCGGCGGCGGTCGGCGCCGGGTCGTACGTCTTCAGGGCGCTGATGGCGGCGACCTCCAGCCGGTCGACGCGCCGCCCCACCGCGCGCTCGCGCAGGTAGCCGGCGAGCGCCTCGACCTCCGGTAGTTCGGGCACCAGCCAACGGTAGCCTTCTTTCCCGTGAGCGCGAGGAATGAGCTTGCGAGTCCCTGCCGCGAGTGCGAGGAGTGAGCTTGCGAGCCCCGCAGTCGCGAGCAGAGACCGGCACGGTCGCGATCGAAAGGCGAGCTCCGTGAGAATCGTGGTGGCGCACAACCGGTACCGGGAGGCTCAGCCCTCCGGCGAGAACACGATCGTCGACGCGGAGATCGCCCAGCTCACCGCGGCCGGGGTGGAGGTGCTGCCGTTCATCCGCAGCTCGGACGAGATCCCGTCGATGTCGAAGCCGGCCAAGGCGCTGCTGCCGATCTCGCCGATCTGGGCGCCCCGCGCGCAGGAGGACCTGAGCCGGCTCATCACCGAGCACCGGCCGGACGTGCTGCACCTGCACAACCCGTACCCGTTGATCTCGCCGTGGATCGTGCGGACCGCGCACCGGCACGGCGTGCCGGTGGTGCAGACGGTGCACAACTACCGCCAGGTCTGCTCCTCCGGGCTCTACTTCCGCGACGGGATGATCTGCCAGGACTGCCGGGGCCGGGCCCTGGGCGTGCCGGCGATCGTGCACCGCTGCTACCGGGGCTCGCGGGCGCAGAGCGCCCTGATGGCGACCACGCTGGCCGTGCACCGGGGCACGTGGCGCTCGGTGGACCGGTTCGTCGCGCTCACCTCGGCGGTCGCCGACCACCTGCGCGACTACGGCATCCCGGCGGAGCGGATCGTGGTCAAGCCCAACGGCATTCCCGACCCGGGGACGCCCGCGCCGCTCGGCGACGGCTTCCTCTACATGGCCCGGCTCTCCCCGGAGAAAGGGCTGGGCCTGCTGCTGGACGCCTGGCGGCGGCACCCGGACGGAGCGCTGGGCCCGCTGCGCATCGCCGGCGACGGCGAGCTGCGCCCGCTGGCCGAGGCCGCCGCCGCCGAGCGCGCCGACGTGACCTACCTCGGGCCGCTGGACCGCGCCGGCGTCCGCGCCGCCATCGAGGCCAGCGCGGTGATCATCGCCGCCTCCACCTGGCACGACGTGCTCCCCACGGTGATCATCGAGGCGCTGGCGGCCGGCCGGCCGGTGCTCGGCACCGCCCTCGGCGGCATCCCGTACCTGCTCGGCGCGGACGCCCCCCGCGAACCCGCCGGCACCGGCCCGGCCGCCGTCGCCACGGCCGCGCCGGGGCAGGGCCACGTCGCGCTGCCCACCGGCGTGGCGGCGGGCGAGGCGGGCTGGGTGGTACCCCCGGAGCCGGCCGCCATGGCCGCCGCCCTGCCGGTGGCCCGGGCCGGCGCGGCGCGGCTGGCCCCGGCGGCGCGGGCCCGCTACGAGCGCACCTTCCACCCGGACGTGGTGACCCGCCATTTGATCGACGTGTACGCCGGCGTCTCGGCCGCCGCCGCGCCCCGCTAGGGCGCGGCGGCGGCCACCGCGTCAGGACGCCGCGCCGTACCGGTAGGCGCGCAGGATGGTCTGCTTCACGGTGTTGCCGCTGCCGTCGCCGGCCGCGGCGCGCAGCGAGACGAATCCGCTGCCCGCGGGGTGTCGCACCAGGGCCGCCCCGTTCACGATCTTCGCGTCGGCCCAGGTGGCGCCGTCGTCGTAGGAGACCTCGACGGTCAGCGTGCGGATCCGGCCGACCTGCGCCCCGGGCTGGGCGGCGACGGTCACCGGCACGCCGAAGGGCTGCCCCGCCGGCGCGGTGTGCCGGTCGTCCAGCTTCGGCGCGTACCGGACGCTCCACAGCGGAAGGGCGGACCAGCCGTCGACGTGCGCCGACCGGAACGTCCAGGTCGCGTCGATCCGGGTGGAGAGGGTGTACGGCGCGCCGCGCTCGGCGCGGGTCTCCAGGCGGTACGCCGCCTCCCCGGCCGGGACGGTGAAGGCGCCCTTCCCACCCCGGTCGGACTCGCCGACCTTGACTCCGTTCCGATGGAGGACCGTGCCGCCGGAGTCCCCGCCGAACCGCACGTTGCCGGCGGCGTCACTGTGCATCGGCAGGTCCACCGAGATCGTGTCGCCGTCCCGGACCACGCCGAACCACGTGTTCAGCCCGCCGTGCACGGGCTTCACCAGGGCCGGCCCGAACACCGCCTGGTTCCAGGTCCGTCGGTGGGTTCCCGGCGCGTGGTGAACGTAGGGCTGGCTGAGGGTGCCCATCGGCTCGTCCGCGCTGGTGTGTTCGGCGATCGCCGAGCGCCACTGGACCCCACCCTCGGTGGTGTAGTAGTGGGTGACGCCGGCCGGCAGGGCGTAGCGGATGCCCGTCGCGCCGGAGACCCGCTCCTGCCCGGGCCGGCGGCTGGTGGCGTACCAGTAGCCGTAGGTCCCCTCCTCGGCGGAGAGGTGCCGGGTCGACACGGCCGCCAGGTCGCCCGGGCTGACGGTCCGCCGCACCCCGGAGAGCATCCGGCCCTCGACGTAGTGGGCCGTCGAGTAGGTGTACGGGCTGTTCGCCGTGCTGCCGTCCGGTCCGACCTCGGCCCAGGTGCCCTCGAGCTCGGAGACGAAACCGTCGGCCGGTGCGGTGTCGCCGACCTGGGCGGTGTGGAGCCGGGAGAAGTCGCCGCCGAAGATGGCGACCCCGCCCTGCAGCAGGCCCTGCGACGTCTCCTGGGTGTATTCGATCTCGGCGTGCACCTGGGTGGCGTCGGGCCGTGGCACGGTGACCGCGCTGGCCTTGCCGAGTCGTGCGTCCAGGGTGATCGTCTTCGGGCCGGTCACCGCCAGCATCGGCTGCGTCAGCAACGTCAGCTCGGCCTCGCCGTCGCCGTCCTGACCGAAGAAGAAGCTGTCCATCAGGTACCGGCCGGCCGGAATCCGCACGGTCGCGGTGCCGTCGGAGCCGCGCCCGAAGGCTTCGCGCGAACTGCCGTCGTTCAAGCCGCGGAAGCTGGTCTGGTGGTCGCCGGACGGCGCGCCGTCGCGGCCGATGTGCCGCAGCGTCACGTCGTAGCTCTCGACCTCCCTGTCCACCGCGAGCGGGACTCGTACGCCCTGCCCCTCGCCGGTCGCGATGAGCGCGCCGGTGAGCACACCGTCCGGGCCGGCCACCCTGGTGTCGACGGTGACGGTGACCGTGGCGTCACCGCCGGCCGGCACGGTGACGGTGGCCGGGTCGACGGCGAAGGTGCCCGCCGCGGCCGAGCCCCTGTCGACGGTCAGCGCCAGGGTGACCGGCGTGGCCCCGGAGTTGCGGTACGCGACCTTCCGGGTCAGCACCTCGTCGTCCTGGTGCGGCCAGAGCTGGGTGCCGAAGCTGAGGCTCGACGGTGTGGCGGCGACCGTCCGGGTGAGCGCCTCGGCCACGTCGAGGCGGCCGGTGCCCTGCTCGAACGGGGTCGTATCCGTGGCCGGTCTCGCCGAGGCCATCAGCGTCGCCTTGAGCTGCCCGGCGGTCCAGTCCGGATGCCGCTGGGCGAGGATCGCCGCCGCCCCCGCCACGTGCGGCGTGGCCATCGAGGTGCCCGACAGCGGCACGTACGCGTCCCCGGGCGCGCCGAGATCCGTGGCGTCCCTGCTCCGGGCAGCCGTGATCGCCACGCCGGGGGCGGTGATGTCCGGCTTGAGGCCGGCGTCACCCAGCCGAGGGCCGCGGCTGGAGAAGCCTGCCAGCTTGTCGGACTTGTCGACCGCGCCCACCGCCAGTGCGGCGTCCGCGCTCGCCGGTGAGTTGACCGTCCGGCTGCCCGGACCGTCGTTTCCGGCGGCGATGACGAACAGCGTGCCGTACCGGTCGGTCAACGTGTTGACCGCCTGCTCCAGCGGGTCGATCCCGGGGCTGTCCCAGCCGCCGAGGCTCATGTTGACCACCTTGGCGTGCTGCTCGGCGGCGGCCCACTGCATGCCGGCGAGGATCCACGACTCGGGACAGCCGAAGGAGGCGCACACCTTGCCGTCGATGAGCTTGGTGCCCGGGGCGACGCCCCGGTACCTGCCGCCGGAGGCCGATCCGCTGCCGGCGATGGCGGAGGCGACGTGGGTGCCGTGCCCCACGAGGTCGCGGCCGTCCTCCTCACCCTCGGTGAAGTTGGCCCGGGCGGTCACGGTCGCGGCCAGGTCGGGGTGGGTGTCGTCGATGCCGCTGTCCAGCACCGCGACGGTCACCCCCGAGCCGGTGTACCCGGCCTGCCAGGCGGCCGGCGCGCCGACCTGGGGCACGGAGACGTCGAGGGTGGGCTGACGTACCCCGTCGAGCCACACCTTGCGCACGGACGCGGCCAGGGTGCGGGGTGCCTTCGACCCACCGGTCAGGCCCCGCCAGAACGCGCTGCCCTGGCGCCGGTCCTGTCGCAGCGCTGTCGCGTTGAGCTTCGGCAGTTCGCGGTCGACCCGGGCCCCGGCGGTGGGCACCGCTCCCTTCGCCCGGTCGCTGGTGACGATCAGCGGCAGGTCCGTCCTGCGGTCGTCGTAGCCGTACCTGAGCAGGGTGGTCACGTCGAACAGACGTGGGTCGAGCTGTCCGGCGCCGAGCAGCGCGACCGCGTCGGCCGGAATGACGCTCAGGCGGCCGTCGACCCGCCGGGTCTGGAACGCCATCCCGGCACGCCCCGCACCGGGTTGGATCGTGTACGCGTCGTCGTGCACCAGGGTCACCCGGTCGCCGGTCACCAGGGTCACCGTTCGGGGCGCGACCCTGGCCGTCGGCGCGCCGTCGACAGTGGCGGCGCCGACCGGCGCGGGTGCCGCCAGCAGTCCGGCGACGACCGCCGCGGTGGCCGTGCCACCGGCCGTTCGTCGCAGTCGCCGCATGGAGTTCCTCGTCATCGACGCGTCACCGCCGCTTCTGCTCAGGGGTGACGGCCGGCGGGGCGTCGTCGGTGTGGGTCACGCTCACCACGACCATGTAGCTCATGAACGTCCCGGGCCCCTTGGGCGCGGAGCCCGTGCCGAGGTCCCAGGACTCCTCGGCGAGCGCCTGGCCGGTCCGGTGGTCGATGATCAGCCGGGTCTGGGCCCAGTTGCCGCCGTCACCCTTGCGGGCGAAGGCGACCGCCATGCCGGCCCGCCCTCGCTGGTCGGTGACCGCGCCGAGCGAGGTCACCCCACGGACGTCGGCGAGCATCCGGTACGCGGCAGCCCGCACCTCGGACGACACCGGCAGGTCGAAGACCAGGTTCTTGGCGCTCAGGAAGAGGTTGAAGTCGGTGGCCGACTCGATATCGCTGGCGTTGAGGCGCTTGAACAGCCATGCCTTCAGCTTGGCCGGGTCGGTGGGCACGTCGGCCAGGCCGGCCGCCGTGATCGGGCCGCCGGCAAGGTAGTACGTCTCCCTGCCGTCCGCGCCGGTGGAGCCGCGTCCCTTTGCCGTGCGCGCGGCCGGCTCCGGCCTGACGGCCCTGCGGACGAGTTCCGGCCCTGGCGTGCCGCTGATGACCGTCGGCTCGCTCTGGGGCGGGTCCGACGGCTCGACCCACCGCGTCGGCGAACCGTCCGCCTGCCAGGCCGCCCGGTCGTCGGCGCTGAACGGCGCGGCGCCGAGCTCACGACTGGCGGAGACCGCGACCTCGCTCGGCGACGTCGGGTGCCAGTCGCGGAGGATGGTCCGGCTCACGACGCGGTAGCGCCGATCCTTCGGGCCGACCTCGAACAGGCTGCCGTGTTCCCGTTCGACGACCCGGTAGCGGCCGTCGGTCGTGGCGTCGGCGGTGCCGCTCCGCTCGGCGGCGACCAGCAGCACCTCGCGGGCGGTACGCGGGGCGGGGCCGTCGGTGGCCGAGGTGGGGGCGGCCGCCGGTGCGCTGACGGCGAGCCCGCCCTCCGGCCCGGCCCCGCCATCGGTGCCACCGACGGTCAGGAAGACCGCGCCCGCGGCCACCGCCGCCACGGTCGGTGCGACGCCGGCCAGGACCAGGCGGCGGGTCGGTCGGCGTGCCGCCCGGCCGGCCGCCGGCTGCGGGTGGGCGGTGAACCGGGCGGGGTCCGGCCGGGAGCCGGGTTCGGGGTCCAGCCGGCGCGGACGTGCGCCGGCCAGCGTGGTCATCTCGTTCCGTGGTGTGGTCATCGGCTGTACTCCTCGGTGTGAAGGGCGATCGGGCTACGACTGGCGACCTGGGGTGTTCCGCCGAGGGCCTCGCGTAGCCGTTTCCTGGCTCGGTGCAGCCGGACGAAGAAGGTGGCGCTGGAGCAGCCGACGACCCGGGCGGCCTCCCGGCTCGACAGCCCGTGCCAGGCCACCAGGGTGAGCAGCTCCCGGTCGTCCTCGCTGAGCCGGGCGAGGGCGGCGAGCACCCCGGCCCGTTCCGCCACCCCGGTCGCCACGTCGTCGCTCGCCTCGTCGACCCAGGCCCGCAGCTCGGCGGCGAGGCTGGCCTGCCGGTCCTCGTCGCGGTAGCGCTCGCGTACCGCGTTGCGGGCCACGCCGAGCAGCCAGGGCAGGGGCGCCGCCGGCATCGTGGCCAGCTTGCGCCACGCGACGAGGAAGGTCTCGCTGGTGATGTCGTCGGCGAGCTGGCGTCCGACCCGGCTCACCGCGTACGCGTACACCTGTGCGTGGTGTGCGGTGTACATCGCGGTGAACCGGCTGCTCGCTTCAGCATCGGCTTCGGCTGCTGTCAATGGCTCCCACTCCTTCGTGATTGCGCGGGAAGGTGCGCCGTCACCGAGAAGCGAGCGGAGGAACCGAATTCTTACCGACGAGACACGAGAGGCACGAGGCTCACGGGTGGGACCGCCGCCGTGGGCCGCGCGCCACCGGGCCGCCCGTCCTCGGAGACCGGTGCGGCGGGCCCTCACCTACGAGGCGTCGACAACGCCTTCCGGCACCTCAGCGCAGCGAGGCGCGGGCGGAGAAGGCGATGCTGGCGAGGAGGAAGCCGCCGTTGACGATCGTGAACGCGACCATCACCCAGAGCGCGAGGGCGGGGGCGAAGATCAACACCAGGCCGGCGGCGAAGATCACCGCGCCGTAGTCGCGGACCAGCTTCACCAGGCGTACGGGCAGCGACGTCGACGTGACCATGCTGGCCGCGTTCGGACCGGCCTGCATCACCGAGGTGACCAGGTTGACCATCCAGGTGCCGGCGAAGACCGCGACCAGCCAGCTCGGCGTCGACGGCTCCTGCGCCACCGCCGTGGCGGCCAGCGCGGCGACCAGGGCGATCTGGGCGGCCACGTCGCAGAGCACGTCGACCCGGGCACCGGCCGCGCTGCCCTGCCCGGTCACCCGGGCGAGCTGACCGTCGGCGCAGTCCAGGGCGTACGCGACCTGCCAGCCGACCAGGGCCAGCAGACCGACCGCCCATGCGGGCACGTCGCCCGCCGCGACCCGGCCGGCGAGCGCGACCACGGTGACCGAGGTGGCGAGGCCGAGCACCAGGTTGGTGACGGTGAGCGCGGTCGGGCGCAGCCCGAGGCGCTGGGCGACGAGCGCGAAGACCGCGCCGAGCCACTGGCTGACCGATTCGCTGAACAGGCCGCCACCCCGGTTCACCCGGTGGAAGTCGGCGACGGTGGGGCGGGGCTCAGCCAAGGTGGTCGCGGATTGCACCGGCGTAGTCTGCCAGCCGCTCCCGGATCTCGGTAGGCGACATCGCCAGGTGTTCGAGGACGGTGTAGCGGTCCGGCCGGGTTCGTGGCGCGAACTCGACCGCCTCGGCGAACTGCTCGTCGGTGAGCCCGAGGCCCGCCGGGCCGGTGGGCAGGCCGTGCCGGTGCAGGCAGCGGGCCAACTGGCCGAACCGCTCCAGGTCTCCCCGCAGGAAGGTGCAGAACAGCGCGCCGACGCCCGCCTGCTCGCCGTGCGAGCCGGTGCCGGGGAAGAGCCGGTCGATGGCGTGCGAGATCTCGTGGTCGCCGCCGCTCGCGGGGCGGCTCGACCCGCAGATCGACATCGAGATGCCGCCCAGGATTAGCGCCTCGGCCAGCGTGGTGAGGAAGCCGTCGTCGGTGATCTTTCCGGGGTGGTTGATCAGCGCCTCGGCGCCCGTGCGGGCGAGCGTCACCGCCAGGCCGTCGATGGGCTCGCCCCGCACCTGGTGGGCCAGCTCCCAGTCGGCGCAGGCGCTCAGGTTGCTCACCGCGTCGCCGATGCCGGCCTGGGTCTGGCGGTCCGGGCCGTTCTCCACGAAGTCGAGGTCGACCATGACGGCGATCGGGATGTGCACGCCGTAGGAGCCCTTGCCGCCCTCGTGGGTCAGCGAGGCCACCGGCGAGGCGATGCCGTCGTTGGCGAGGCTGGTCGCCACGGTCACCATCGGGATGCCGTACCGGGTCGCGGCGTACTTGGCGGTGTCGATGGTCTTGCCGCCGCCGATGCCGACCACCGCGTCGTAGTTGCGGCGGCGCAGCTGGTCGCCCAGCTCGTTGGCCGAGTCGAGGCTGCCCCCGACCACCGTGAAGACGTCGGCCGAGCCCAGGCTCGGCCGGCACAGCTCGACGATCCGCTCGCCCTGCCCGGGCCCCACCACCACGGCCACGTCCCCGCCGGCGGAGATTCGCCGGTCGGCCAGGAGCGGCCCCAGGTCGGCCACCGCGCCCCGCCGCACCTCGATCGCGAGCGGGGTGTTGACGGTACGGGCTAGTAGTGGCACGCGATCTCCCGCGCCCGGGCCAGGTCGGCGTGGTTGTCCACCTCGACCCAGGAGACGTCGCCGATCGGCGCCGCCCGCACCTCGCCGCCCCGATCGGCGAACTCCTGGTAGCCGTCCTCGTAGTAGAGGTTCGGGTCGCGCCGCCAGGTCGCCTCCAGCGCGTCGGCGAGCGCGTCGGCCACCTGCGGCTCGATCAGCGTCGCGCCGATGTACTCCCCGTACGCCTCGGCCGGGTCCATCAGCTTGGTGATCCGGGTGAGCTGGCCCGCCGCGTCGAAGGTGGTCTTCATCTCCTCCTCGGCCAGCGCCTTGATCGTGTCGACGGCGAGCAGGATGCCCGGGCCGCGCTCGGCCAGCAGGGTCTTCTCCACGCTCACCGGGTGCACGGTGTCGCCGTTGACCAGCAGCACGCCCCGCGCGAAGTGCTCGCGGGCCAGCCAGAGCGAGTACGCGTTGTTCCACTCCTCGGCTTTGTCGTTGTGCACCAGGGTGAGCGCGACGCCGTACCGCTTCTCCAGGTCGGCCTGCCGCTCGCGCACGGCGTCGGCCGCGTAGCCGACCACGACCACGATCTCGGTGAGCCCCACCTCGGCCAGGTTGCGCAGCGCGATGTCCAGGATGGTGGTGTCACCGTCCACCGGCACCAGCGCCTTCGGCAGGGTGTCGGTGTACGGGCGCAGCCGGCGCCCCGCCCCGGCAGCGAGCACCATCCCGATCATTGAGGCGTCCTCCCTCGTACGACTCCCGGTCACCGCTGGAGGATAGCCCCGCGTGGCGGTGCCGCTGTGGGCAACCGGGTCAGCCGGGCAGCGCCGCCAGGTCCGCCAGCACCGCCAGCCGCTCCTCGGCGGCCAGCACGGCGTACGGGCCGGCGGCCCGCCGGTCGGTCTCCAGTTCGATGGCGAGCCGCTCCGGCCCGGATGGCAGGGCGGCGACGCTGGCCGCGGTGTGCCCGGCGGCGGTCCAGGCGGCGGCGTGCGCGTCGGCGCGGTGGTAACGCAGCGTGCCCAGCCGGTTGAGCAGCAGCACCCCGGGCGGGGTGCCGTCCGGCTCGTGCGGCGGGGCCATCGCGGCGAACGCGGCCCCGGTGCCGGGCTCCTCCTCCTCGGCCAGCACCAGCGCGTACGCGAGCACCCGGCCGAGCGCCTCCACGAGCCGGAGCACCCGGTCGTCGTGCCCGGCCCACAGCTCCTCGGTCACCTCGGCGTGCACCTGCCAGATCTCGGCGAGGAACGCCAGGCCGCGCTCGGTGGCGGAGAGCTCCCCGTCGGGACTGCGGTGGATCATCCCGTACGCCACCTGCTTGTCCAGGGCCCGCCGGCACTCCACCGGGTCGCGGTAGCGGGTGACCGCCGTGAAGCCGGCCTCGTCGACCGTCCCGCCCGGCGCGGCGAGCCGGGTGCGGAACTCCAGCAGGAAGCCGGTGGCCGCCGGCCCGCCGTACCGCTGGCTCAGCTCGGCGCCGCCGCCGTCGCGGCCGGCGAGCATGCCGGCGACGAAGGCCCGGTCGATCGCCGGTGCGACGAGGCCGGCGAACCGGTGCGGCGCCAGCTCGACGGTGTCGTTCACAGACCGATCGAACGCAGGGCGGCGAAGGCTTCCTCCGCGATCCGCCGGATCAGGCCGTCGTTGACGTCGCGGTGCTCGTCGAGCAGGTCCAGCTCGTCGGCCGCCAGCCACCGGAACTCGGTGTGCCTGCCCGCCTCCAGCGTCGGCCGGGCCAGGTCGCCGTCGACCCGGACGAGCCAGTCGCTCTCCAGGCGCTCCAGACCGTCGTCGGCGACGTAGCGGTAGTCGCCGACGTGACCCAGCACGTGCGACACGGTCCAGCCGGTCTCCTCGGTCACCTCGCGGCGCAGCGCGTCCCCCACGTCCTCGCCCGGTTCGAGGTGGCCGCCGACGATGTCCCAACAATTGGGAAAAATGCGTCGGTCGGCGGACCGCCGCTGGACGAAGAGGCGGCCCTCGTCGTCGACGATCAGCGCGCCGGCGCAGCGCAGAGGCTCGGTGGACACGCCACGACAGTAGCGAGCGTCGGGGGGTCGCGGCGATGCCCGGTCTTGTCCCGGAAACATCCTGGGCGGACCATGTCTCCTACCGGGTGCCGCCGTCCCACAGGGGTGATGCGTGATGCAGGTTCGGGAAGCGATGTCCAGCGAGGTTCTCGTGGTCGGCCCGGAGCACACGCTCCGCCAGGCGGCCCGGATGATGTCGGCCCGCGGTGTCGGGTCGGCGGTCGTGATCGACCCCGACTCCGAGGGGGTCGGCATCATGACCGAGCGTGACGTGCTCAACGCCATCGGCGCGGGCCTGGACTGCGACGTCGAGCGCACGGGCGCCCACCTGACCTGGGACGTGGTCTACGCCGGGCCGGAGTGGACGGTGGAGGAGGCGGCCTCGGCGATGGCCCGGGGCGGCTTCCGGCACCTGGTGGTGCTCGACGGGCGCGAGGTCGCCGGCGTGATCTCCGTACGCGACATCATGCGGGTCTGGGCGGGGAGCCGGATGGCCGAGGCGAGCTGAGTCGCCGGCCCGTCGCGGGTGTGGCGGGCCGATCGACGGGTAAGGATCCCGGTGCGGGCGCGGACGGGCCGCGAAACCGCTGGGGAGGTCCTCATGCGCGGCGCGGATCGGCTGGTCGAGCAGCAGTACGCGATGCTCCTGCGGCGGGACGTGGCCCGGCTGCCGGACCTCTACGCGACCGACGCCTTCTACTCCATGCCCGGCGTCACGGTGCGGCCGATCGAGCTGCCCGCCCTGCTGCGCACCTGGACCGGCGCGTTCCCCGACCTGTCCGTCGACCGGCTCGGCTCGGTGCAGACCGCCGGGGGCGCGGCGGTGGAGCAGCGGCTGACCGGCACCCACACCGGGGTGCTGCACACCCCCTTCGGCACGGTCGCGCCGACCGGCCAGGTGGTGAGCTGGGACGTGGTCGACCTCGTGCGGGTGCGGCGCGGCCGCATCTCGGCCTGGCGGTCCTACTTCGACTGGGGGCAGCTCATCGCGGCGCTCGGTCTGCACGTGGACGGGCTCTCCCGCGAGGCGCAGCACGACCCGCTCGGCCTTCCGGTCTGATCTGCCGCCGACCGGTCGACGCGGGTCACCCGACCCGGTGGCTCAGGATGCGGACATCGCCGTGCCGTCCGCGCGCACCCCGTCGCCTTCCGTACGCTGAACAGCCATGACCGCCGAGCAGCTGATCTCCTTCGCCCGTGGCGCTCCCTCGCTGGACATCGTCGATGTCGAGGGGCTCAAGGCCGCCGCCGTCCGCGCGTTCGACGCCGACCCCGCCGGGGTGACCGCGTACGGCACCTCCGTCGGCTACCTTCCGCTGCGGAAGTGGATCGCCGAGAAGCACGGGGTCTCCGCCGACCAGGTGCTGATCACCAACGGTTCGTTGCAGGCGGACGCGTTCCTCTTCGACCACCTGGTCCGCCCCGGCGACGCGGTGGTGGTGGAGCGCCCGACGTACGACCGGACCCTGCTCAACCTCCAGCGGATGGGCAGCGAGCTGCACGGCGTCTCGATCCAGCCGGACGGGCTCGACACCGCCGAGCTGCGCAAGCTGCTGGAGTCGGGGGTGCGGCCCCGGCTGGCGCACGTGATCCCGAACTACCAGAACCCGGCCGGCGTGACGCTGAGCCTGGAGAAGCGCCGGGAGCTGCTCGACCTCGCCGCCGAGTACGAGTTCACGATCTTCGAGGACGACCCGTACGCCGACATCCGGTTCCGGGGCGAGGCGCTGCCGTCGATGCTCTCGCTCGACACCCGCGGCGTGGTGGTGCACGCCTCCAGCTTCACCAAGACGGTCTGCCCGGGCGTGCGGGTCGGCTACCTGGTCGGCCCGGCGGACCTGATCGGCGACATCGCCAAGAAGGCGACCAGCCTCTACATCTCGCCCGGCATGGTCTCCGAGGCGATCGTGCACCAGTTCTGCGTCTCCGGCGACATCGAGCGCTCGATCGAGACCGTGCGCGCCGCCCTCGGCGAGCGGGCCCGGGTGCTGGCCGAGTCGCTGCGCCGGCACATCCCGGAGGCCCGGTTCGTGGAGCCGGACGGCGGCTACTTCCTCTGGGTCGAGCTGCCCGAGGACGTCGAGGTCGACCGGCTCGCCCCGGCGGCCGCCGAGCGCGGCGTCGCCGTGGTGAAGGGCAGCGACTTCGTCGTCGACGGCGGGCGGCACGCGCTGCGGCTGGCGTACTCGGCGGTGACCGCCGACCGGATCGACGAGGGCGTCCGGCGGCTGGCGGAGGCCATGACGGCCGTACGCGGCTGAATTTCTGTCAGATTTCTGACAGTTGCACGATCGTGGCCGCCCCGGGTCTCCCGCCGGGGCGGCCGGCGGCCCACAATGCTGCGAGCGTCACTCACCACGTGTAGCGGAACTCACCGCCCGCGCCGGCCCGCGCCGCGCCCGGCGACGATCTCCGCCCCCGGCCTCGCCGGCGGCACGCGGAGCGACGCGACCAGCACAACCCCGCCCCCAAAGGGCGTCGGGCGGGCCGTGTCGTCCCCTCACCCCCCGAAGCGACCCGGCCCGCCCGGCGCCACCCTCCCCGGCCGATCGTCACCGGCGGTGACGGCCGCGGCGGCGTAACCTGCTAGCCGCAGCGCGTGGGAAGGGGGGCGTGATGACGGACCGGGAGCAGCGGGGGCGGACGGCCTCGCCGAACGGCGGACGGGTGCTCAGACCCCGCGACTGGGTGGCACCCGTGCGGGCGATGACCCGCCGACTCAACCCCGACGGTCTCCAGCGGGTTCCCGCGCAGGCCGGCCCGCAGCGCGACGCGGTGGTCGACTGCGCCCTCTACGTCGACGGCCGGCGGCAGCCCGGCGACTGGCGGTACGCCGAGGCGCTCGACGCCGCCCGCCGCGAGGAGAACGCCTTCGTCTGGCTCGGCCTGCACGAGCCGGAGCTGGACGAGATGACCGCCATCGCCGCCACGTACGGCCTGCACGAGCTCGCCGTCGAGGACGCGGTCAAGGCGCAGCAGCGGCCGAAGCTGGAGCAGTTCGGCGACGTCAGCTTCCTGGTGCTGCGGACGGCGCGCTACTGCGAGCACGCCGAGCTGACCGAGAACTCCGAGGTCGTCGAGACCGGCCAGGTGATGCTCTTCATCGGCCCGAACTTCCTGATCAGCGTGCGGCACGGGGACGCGTGCCGGCTGGCCCCCGTCCGGGCCGACCTGGAGACGAAGGAGGACCTGCTGCTCCACGGCCCGTGGGCGGTGGCGTACGCGGTCACCGACCGGGTGGTGGACCTCTACCTGGAGGTGTCCGACCGGCTGGAGGACGACCTGGACACGCTGGAGACGGAGGTCTTCGACCGCCAGTCCACCGGCCGGATCCAGCGGATCTACCAGATGAAGCGGGAGCTGGTGGAGTTCAAGCGGGCCGTGGCGCCGTTGCAGCGCCCGCTGATGACGCTCACCGCGCAGATGAACCGCGACGTGCCCAAGGAGATCCGCCGCTACTTCCGCGACGTGCAGGACCACCTCAGCCGCACCGTCGAGCAGGTCAACTCCTACGACGACCTGCTCAACTCCATCCTCCAGGCGCGGCTGGCCCAGGTCACGGTCGACCAGAACAACGACATGCGCAAGATCGCCGCGTGGGCCGCCATCGCCGCCGTCTGGACCGCCATCGCCGGCATCTACGGGATGAACTTCGACGTCATGCCGGAGCTGCGGATGACGTACGGCTATCCGGTCGTGCTCGCCCTCATGCTGGCGATCTCGCTGGCCCTCTACCGCTGGTTCCGCCGCAACGGCTGGCTCTGACCCTGCCGCCGGGGCGGCTGCTCCGGCTCTCCGCCGCCCGTGCCGCCTTCCGCCGCCCGCGCCGGCTGGCTCCGACCCGCCCCGTGCCGGCTGGCTCCGACCCGCCCCGCGCCGGCTGGCTCCGACCCGCCCCGCGCCGGCTGGCTCCGACCCGCCCCGTGCCGGC
The DNA here is from genome assembly GCF_900090315.1 of Micromonospora citrea. Lineage (NCBI taxonomy): Bacteria > Bacillati > Actinomycetota > Actinomycetes > Micromonosporales > Micromonosporaceae > Micromonospora > Micromonospora citrea. The sequence goes on from NZ_FMHZ01000002.1 coordinate 3,681,863, forward strand.
TGGCTCCGACCCGCCCCGCGCCGGCTGGCTCCGACCCGCCCCGCGCCGGCTGGCTCCGACCCGCCCCGTGCCGGCTGGCGCCGACCCCTGCCGCCCGGCGGGGACGCGGAAGCGCCGGCGGCGCGGGCGGACCCGCTTCGCCGGCGCTTTCCGGGGACCCCGCGCGTCAGCGACGCCCGTTGGTCTTCGCGCCCTTGCCGAGCGCCTCGGTCAGGTCGTCCGCCGGGCGGCCCGAGGTGTCCTTGGCGCCCTCGGCCACCGACGGGACCTTGTCGGTCGCGTGGACGGTCGGCTGCTTGCCGGGGGTGGTGGTGGAGGCGCTGTCGCCGCCGGCCACCGCCGAGCTGCCGGCACCGGTCGGGCCGCCGGCCACACCCGAGCCGCCGGACATCGTCGAGGCGTCGGTCACCGGGGTGCGGATCTCCATGGTCTCCACCTCGTCACGCATCGGCTCCAGCGTGCGGGTCGGGTCGTACTCGGCCCACTCCTGCTGCTCGCGGCGGCGACGCATCGCCATCGCGGCGACGCCGGCCACCGCGCCGGCCGCGAGGAGACCGGTCATCATGGACCCGCCGCGACGGGCGTTCTTCTTCCGGGACGCCTTCATGTTCTTCGCCTTGACCTTCCTGGTGTTCGCGGCCAGCTTGGCTGCGGCGGCCTTCCGGTTGGTGACCGCCTTGCCCGCCGCCTCGGCCTGCGCCTTGCGAACGGCCAGGGCCAGCGGCGCGAGCGCGGCGACCGTGGACGCGAAGCCGTTGGACGCGCGGTCGCGCACCACGACGGCCGCAGGCGCGACGGCGCCCCGGGCCGCCTGGACGCGCGGGCCGACGGTGGCGCCGGCGCCCTTCGCGGCGTACGTCGCGGCCTGCCTCAGGTGACCGAGGCCCTGGTTCAGCTCCGCCTTGGCCAGCTGCCCCTGGGTCTTACGCCGCCCGATTCCAAACACGGTCCCACCTCCTGGGAGTTGTTCCTTCGTCATCCTCCACCTTCGGATGCCTCCGCACTGCCAGATCGGGCACATGGGAGGATCCGCATGGAACTGACCAACGAGTGAGGAGTACCCGTGGCCGAGGCTGTCTACGCCACCTTGCACACCAACGCTGGCCCGATCCGGCTGGAGCTCTTCGGCAACCACGCCCCGAAGACCGTCAAGAACTTCGTCGACCTGGCCGAGGGCAACCGCGAATACATCGACCCGCGTACGGGTCAGCCGGGCAGCGGGCCGTACTACGACGGCACCATCTCGCACCGGGTGATCAGCGGCTTCATGATCCAGATGGGTGACCCGACCGGCACCGGCCGCGGTGGCCCGGGTTACAAGTTCGCCGACGAGTTCCACCCGGAGCTGCGCTTCGACCGGCCCTACCTGCTGGCGATGGCGAACGCCGGGCCGGGCACCAACGGCTCGCAGTTCTTCATCACCGTCTCGCCGACGCCGCACCTGAACAACCGGCACACCATCTTCGGCCAGGTGGCCGACGAGCAGTCCGCCAAGGTGGTCGACTCGATCGCCAACACCCCGACCGGCCCCAACGACCGGCCGCTGCAGGACGTCGTCATCGAGCGGGTCGAGATCGAGCGCACGTCTGCCTGAGGGCGTCCGCGAGGTACCTTTGCCGACATGACTGAGCGCTCCGAAGGTCGGGACGGGTTGGTGGGCGGCACGGCCCACGTCGGCGGGCGGGCGCGGTGAGCGAGTCGCCGCCGGTCACCCCGGTCTGTTACCGGCACCCCGGCCGGGAGACGTACGTCCGGTGCACCCGCTGCGACCGGTCGATCTGCCCGGACTGCATGCGGGAGGCCTCGGTCGGGTTCCAGTGCCCGGAGTGCGTGGCGGAGGGACGCCGTAGCGTGCGGCCGGCGCGCACCGCCTTCGGTGGCGGTGCCGCCGGCCGGCACGGCTACGTCACCAAGGCGTTCATCGCGCTCAACGTGCTGCTGATGGTGCTCTCCATCGCCTCCGACCGGGGCGGGGACGCGGCGGTCGGCGGCTCCGGCTTCGGCGGCCTGATGGGCGGCAGCACGCCGCTGACCGACTGGGGCGCGGTGCTCGGCGGCGCGCTCTTCCCCGACGGCACGGTCGGCGGCATCGCCGAGGGCGAGTGGTACCGCCTGGTCACGGCGATGTTCCTGCACTACGGCGTGGTCCACCTGCTGCTCAACATGTGGGCGCTGTGGGTGCTGGGCCGCTCGCTGGAGGCGAGCCTCGGGCCGCTGCGCTTCGCGGCGCTCTATCTCGTCTCCGGGCTGGGCGGCAACGTCGCCGCCTACCTGTTCAGCGAGCAGAACCAGCTCACCGCCGGCGCCTCCACGTCGATCTTCGGCCTCTTCGCCGCCCTGGTCGTCATCGAACGCAAGATGGGGCGGGACATCTCCCAGGTGCTCCCCGTCCTGGTGATCAACCTGGTCTTCACGTTCACCGTGCCCGGCATCTCGATCCCCGGGCACCTGGGCGGCCTGGTGGTCGGCGGGCTGACGGCCCTCGTGTTCGCGTACGCCCCGCGGTCCCGGCGGACGCTGGTGCAACTCGCCGGCGGCGCGGTCATCGTGGCGGCGCTGCTCGGCCTGGCCCTGATCCGCACCGCGGCCATCGTCGGCGGCTGACTCCGCCGCAAGCCGGCGGCCCGGCCTGCGGCCCGGGCCACCCCGCCATCCGCGAGAGCCGGCGGCTCAGCGGGGGCGGGCCTCCCGCAGGGCCTCGGCCACCTCCGCCGGATCCGCGTCGAGGTCGAGGCGGCCGAACAGGTGCAGGGACTCGCCCGCGTCGATCTCCAGCACCTCGCTGGTCAGGCCCAGCCGGGCGCGGCGGTCCACGGTGATGCGTTCGACCGCCGTCCAGGGCAGCCGCCGGCGGCCCGCGAAGCCCCGGGCGACGGTCACCCCCTCCGGGTCGACCGCCAGCCGGACCGGCGCGACCAGGTCGCGCGCCGCCCAGCCCGCCAGCGCGGCGGCCGCGACCGCGGCCAGCCCCAACTGGACCGGGTCGCCCTCGTCGAGGAGCAGCGCGAGCGCGAGCAGCGCGACCGCGCCGGCCAGCTTGAGCGCCGGCAGGCGCGCCGGCACCCGCCACTGCCGGGCGGTCGGGGACGGGTGTGGCCGCATCCGTCCAGCATGCCAGCGCACCCGGGGGAGGACGGCGGCCCGTCGAGGACGTAGGATCGGTGGAAGCCGAAGTTACCGGGGAGTAGTCATGAGTGACGCAGTCATCGTCGGCGCGGTACGCACCCCGGTCGGGCGGCGCAAGGGCAGCCTGGCCGCCGTGCACCCGGTCGACCTCTCCGCGCACGTGCTGCGCGCCCTCGCCGAGCGCACGGGCATCGACCCGGCGCAGGTCGACGACGTGGTCTGGGGCTGCGTCTCCCAGGTCGGCGACCAGTCGTGGAACGTCGCCCGCAACGGCGTGCTCGCCGCCGGCTGGCCCGAGTCGGTGCCCGGCACCACGCTCGACCGGCAGTGCGGCTCCAGCCAGCAGGCCCTGCACTTCGCCGCCGCCACCGTGCTCTCCGGCCAGGCCGACCTGGTCGTCGCCGGCGGTGTCGAGTCGATGACCCGGGTGGCGATGGGCTCCAGCGTGGCCGGCGGGTCGCCGTTCAGCGACCAGCTGCGCGAGCGCTACCGGGGCGTCGAGGGCTTCGCCGACGACGCGCCGCTGCCGTTCAACCAGGGCGTCGGGGCCGAGCTGATCGCCGCGCGCTGGCGCTTCTCCCGCGCCCAGCTCGACGAGTTCGCCCTCGCCAGCCACGAGAAGGCCGCCGCCGCCCAGGACGCCGGTGCCTTCGACGCCGAGATCGCGCCGGTCGCCCTCGCCGACGGCGGCAAGTTCGCCGCCGACGAGGGCATCCGTCGGGACACCTCGCTGGAGAAGCTCGGCGAGCTGGCCACCCCGTTCCGCCCCGACGGCGTCGTCACCGCCGGTTCCGCCTCGCAGATCTCCGACGGCGCGGCGGCGCTCGCCGTCACCACCAGCGAGTGGGCCAGCCGGCACGGGCTGCGCCCGCTGGCCCGCGTCCACACCGCCGTGGTCGCCGCCGACGACCCGGTCACCATGCTCACCGCCCCCATCCCGGCCACCGCCAAGGCGCTGCGCCGCGCGGGGCTGGGCATCGAGGAGATCGGGGTTTACGAGGTGAACGAGGCGTTCGCCCCGGTGCCGCTGGCCTGGCTGGCGGAGACCGAGGCGGACGCGGAGCGGCTCAACCCGCGCGGCGGGGCGATCGCCCTCGGCCACCCGCTCGGCGCCTCCGGCGCCCGGATCATGACGACGATGCTCGCCCACATGCGGGACAACGACATCCGCTACGGCCTCCAGACCATGTGCGAGGGCGGCGGCATGGCCAACGCCACCATCGTCGAGCTGCTCTGACGCCCCCGGCCCGCCGGGGCGGGAGCTACGCCCCGGCGGGCCTGCGCGCCACGATGTGGCCCTGCGGGGTCTTCTCGGTGCCCTCGGGCTCCTTCACGACCTTGGCCCACAGGTCGAACCCGGCCTCGCGCAGCAGCGCGGCCACCTCGTCCGGCTGCTGCCGGTACCAGTCGGCGCAGATCGGCTTGCCGAAGGCCTCGTCGAGGTGCAGGCGTTCGTCGCCGACCTGGAAGGCGAGCATGAGCTGCCCGCCCGGCGCGAGCACCCGGTGGAACTCGGCGAAGACCTCGGGCCGCCGCTCCCAGGGGACGTGGATGACCGAGTAGTAGGCGAGCAGCCCGCCGAGGGATGCGTCCGGCAGGTCCAGCGCGAGCATCGAGCCCACCTCGAACCGCAGCTCCGGGTACGTCTCCCGGGCCAGCGCGACCATCCCGGGCGACAGGTCGATGCCGAATGCGTCCAGTCCCAGGCGGTGCAGCAGGATCGTGATCCGGCCGGGCCCGCAGCCGACGTCGGCGACGGGACCGTTGTCGCCGGCCTTCACCAGCTCGGCGAAGGCGGTCAGCAACGCGCGGTCGAGGGGCCTGCCGTCCATGTCCGTACGGAGCCACTCCGTGTAGTCGGCGGCCATGGTGTCGTAGGAGTCGCGGGTGTCGGCGAGGAACGAGGCGTCCGGCATGGCGGTGAAGGCTAGTCTTGTCCCCCCAACGGCGGCGACGACGTCGCGTGGGCCGGCCCGGGCGCGTCGCTCGCCGCCGGCCACGAGGGTGCGCCGGAATAAGGTGTCGCACCGGTGCCGGTGGCGGGGCTAGATTCCGCGACGTGACCGCTGTCCCCACGCCGTACGCCGACTGGACCGACCCGTACTGGCGGGACACCGCCCTGGGCTGGGTCGGCGACCGGCTCGGTCGGCACGGCCGGCGGATCGTCGGGCCGGTCGAGCCACGGGTCCGGCCCTGGTCCCTGGTCTGGCGGGTGCCCACCGACGCCGGGGACGCGTGGTTCAAGGCGAACAACCCGGGCACCCGGCACGAGGCGGCGCTGCTGGACGCGCTGGCCCGGCTCGCCCCGGGGAGGGTGCTCGACCCGATCGCGGTCGACGCCGAGCGCGGCTGGTCGCTGCTGCCGGACGGTGGGCGCTCGCTGCGCGACGCGCTGGCCGGCGACCGCGACGTGCTGACCCGCTGGGAGCGGGTCCTGCCGGAGTACGCCGACCTCCAGCGCACGGTCGCGCCCCGGGCCGGCGAGCTGCTCGCGCTCGGGGTGCCCGACCACCGGCCGGAGGCGCTGCCCGAGCTGTTCGAGGCGCTGCTCGACGACCAGGAGTCGCTGCTGCTGGGGGCGGCGGACGGGCTCGACGTCGAGGCGTACGGGCGGCTGCGCGCCCATCGGGACACCTTCGCCGAGCAGTGCCGGCGGCTGGCCGACTCCGGCGTCGCGCCCAGCGTCCAGCACGACGACCTGCACGACGGCAACGTCTTCGTCGGGGACGACGGGCACCGCTTCTTCGACTGGGGCGACGCCTCGGTCGCCCACCCGTTCGGCACCCTGCTGGTCACGCTGAACTCGGTCGCGCACGCCCTCGACCTGCCCGCCGGCGATCCGACGCTGGCGCGGCTGCGCGACGCGTACCTGGAGCCGTGGTCGGACCGGCACGACCGGGCGGCGCTGCGGGAGGCCTCCCGGCTGGCCGTCCGCGTCACCCGGGTCAGCCGCGCGCTGTCCTGGCGTCGGGCCCTCGTCACCCGCGACCCGGCCCGGGCGCAGTACGCGTCCGCGGTGCCCGGCTGGCTGACGGAGCTGTTCGAGCCCGACCCGGTCTGAGCCCACGTCCGGCGCCCGCCCGCGCGACACTCCGGCCCGCCTCATACCCACGTCCGGCGCCCGCCCCGCGCGACACTCCGGCCCGTCCCGCACCGGCCACGACCTCGACAGGAGGGGTCGACTGTGGTCAGAATCAGCGGGCCGGCGCAGCGCGAGGGACGTGCCGCGTCCGACCGCCGGCGTCCGACCCAAGGGACAGATCGGGGAATCGTGAAATCCACACTCTCGCCGGCCGGGCTGCGCCGGGCCACCCGTCGGACCCTGGCCGGCGCCGCCGCCACCGTCCTCGGCGCCGGCCTCGCGCTGACGGCCGTGCCCGGTCCCGCCCTCGCCGCCGTCGGGCCGCAGCCCGGCACCTACACCGGCCTCGGCTTCGACGCCTGCACCGCGCCGACCGGCGCACAGATGCAGGCGTGGCGCGAGCACTCGCCGTACCGGGCCGTCGTCATCTACTTCGGCGGCGTCAGCCGCGGCTGCGCCCAGCCCGCCCTCACCGCCGAGTGGGTGGCCGCCCAGACGGCGGCGGGCTGGCACCTCGTCCCGATGTACGTCGGCCTCCAGGCTCCCTGCCTGGCCACCAGCCGGCCGCGCATCGATCCGGCGCAGGCGGCGGCGCAGGGCCGCGCCGAGGCCGACGACGCCGTGGCGCGCGCGGTGGAGCTCGGCCTGCCCCGGGAGAGCGTCCTCTTCTACGACATGGAGGACTACGACGGCGGCGACGCGACCTGCACCAGCGCGGTCCTCACGTTCATGAGCGCGTGGACCGCCCGGCTGCACGACCAGGGCTACCTCTCCGGCTTCTACAGCAGCATGGCCCGCGGCGTCGCCGACCAGGTCGCCGCCTACGACACCCCCGGCTACGTGCGGCCGGACTACCTCGACTTCGCCCGCTGGGACGACGTGGCGACCGTCTCCGACCCGGGCATCCCCGCCGGCTACTGGGCACCGAAGCGGCGGATCAAGCAGCACGTGGGCCCGCACGACGAGACGTGGGGCGGGGTCACCATCAACATCGACGGCGACTACCTCGACGTCGCCCCGCTGCCGGCCACCCGGTTCGGCGACTTCACCGGCAACGGCTGGTCGGATCTCGGCTACCGCGACCCGGCGACCGGCCAGGTGCACGTCTACGGCGGCAACGGCACCACGCTGAGCGGCCGGATCACGCTGGGCGCCGGCTGGAACGGCATGGACGTGATCATCCGGGCCGGCAACTTCGACCGGGCCGGCGGCGAGGACGTCATCGCCCGCGAGAAGGCGACCGGCTACCTGTGGCTCTACCCGGGCACGGGGTTGGGGATCAGCGGCCGGATCAAGCTGGGCGCGGGCTGGAACAGCGTCCGGGAGATCACCCCGATCGGCGACTACGACCGCGACGGCTACCAGGACCTGCTGGCGGTGCAGAGCTCCACCGGCGCGCTCTACCTCTACCCGGGCACGGGTGGCGGCGCGTTCCCCACCCGCGTGCTGCTCGGCTCCGGCTGGAACTCCGTGGACGAGCTGAACGCCGGCGGCGACTTCAACAACGACGGCTACCCCGACGTGGTCGCGCGGGAGAAGAGCACCGGCTACCTCTTCCTCTACCCGGGCCGGGCCGGCGCGCCCAACACCCGCACCCAGATCGGGTCCGGCTGGAACACGATGCGCGACCTCGTCCAGCTCGGCGACTTCGACCGGGACGGCCGGCCGGACATGGTCGCCGTGCAGAAGTCGAGCGGCTACGTCTACCAGTACCGCTGGCTCGGCGCCGGCTGGGCGTCGCCGATCCGGCTCGGCACCGGATTCGGCGCGATGACGCCGCTGCTCTGACCGACCCCGGCGGTCTCGACAACCGGCCCCGGCGGTCTCGACAAGGGGCGGTGACCCCGGCAGAATCGGCGTGCCGGTGTCGAGCGAGAGACGCGTTCGCGTCCGCCCCCGGCCATCCACGACCGAGGATCGGGGACTCGTGACGCTCCACTCCAATGCGCCCGCCGGGCTGCGCCGTGCCGCCCGCCGGGCCCTCGCCGCCACGGCGGCCGCCGTGCTCACCGCCGGCGCCGCCCTGGCCGGCGTCACCGGCCCCGCCCGGGCCGCCGGCTACACCGGGCCGCATCCCGGCACGTTCACCGGCCTGGGCTTCGACACCTGCACCGCGCCGTCGAGCGCCTCGATGACGGCGTGGCTGGCCTCGCCGTACCGGGCGGTGGGCATCTACATCGGGGGCAACGGCCGGGCCTGCGCACAGCCGAACCTGACGCGGGACTGGGTGACCACCCAGGCGGCGGCGGGCTGGCGGTTCTTCCCGCTCTACGTGGGGCCGCAGGCGCCCTGCCGCAGCACCAGCAAGCCGCGCATCGACCCGGCGCAGGCCGCCGCGCAGGGGCGCGCCGCCGCGGACGACGCCGCCGCGCGCGCCCGCGACCTGGGACTCGTCCGGGAGAGCACCGTCTTCTACAACATGGAGAAGTACCCGGCCGGCGACGCGGCCTGCTCGGCGGCGGTGCAGACCTTCACCCACGCGTGGACCACGCGCCTGCACGACCACGGCTACTTCTCCGGGTTCTACACCGACGTGGCCTCCGGCGGCCTGGCGGACCAGGTCTCCGCGTACGGGCGGGCGGGCCACGGCAAGCCGGACTACCTGGACTTCGCCCGGTGGGACGGCGTACAGACGGTGACGGACGAGGCGCTGCCCGAGTCGTACTGGATGCCGAAGCAGCGGATGAAGCAGTACCGGGGCGACCACCACGAGACGTGGGGCGGCGTGACGATCAACATCGACAGCAATCACCTCGACGTCGCCCCGCTGCCGGCCGCCGGGTTCGGCGACTTCACCGGCAACGGCTGGGCGGACCTGGGCTACCGCGACCCGGCCACCGGCCGGCTGTACGTCTACGGCGGCAACGGCGTCGGCCTGAGCGGCCGGGTCTCGCTCGGCGCGGGCTGGAACGGCATGGACGCGATCGTCCGGGCCGGCAACTTCAACCGGTCCGGCGGCGAGGACCTGCTGGCCCGGGAGAAGTCGACCGGCTACCTGTGGTTCTATCCGGGCAGTGGCTCCGGCGTGACCACCCGGGTCAAGGTCGGCAGCGGCTGGAACGGCATGCGCGAGATCACCCCGGTCGGGGACTGGAACCGCGACGGCTACCAGGACCTCGCCGCGGTGCAGAGTTCCACCGGCGTGCTCTGGCTCTATCCCGGCAGGGGCACCGGCTTCGGCAGCCGGGTCGCGCTGGGCGGCGCGGGTTGGAACGCGTTCGACGAGCTGACCGGCGGCGGCGACTTCACCGGCGACGGGCGCCCCGACGTGCTCGCCCGGGAGAAGGGCACCGGTCGCCTCCACGTCTACCCGGGCGGCCCTGACGGCCTGCTCGGCGCCCGGATCGACGCGGGCGCCGGCTGGGGCGGGATGCGCGACCTCGTCCAGCTCGGCGACTTCGACCGCAACGGCCGGCCGGACCTGGTGGCGGTGCAGCAGTCGACCGGCAACGTGCTGGGCTACCGCTGGAACGGCGGCGCCTGGCTCAGCCCGACCCGGCTCGGCAGCGGATTCGGCGCGATGCAGCCGCTGCTCTGAGGCGTACGACCGGGCCCGCCGCGCCGGGGCGGGCCCGCAGGTCGGACAGGCGGTGCGACGCGCGGGCGTGGAAGTTCTGCAATTTGCACGTGACCCGCGTCACTCCGGGACGGCCCTCGTTGGGCAGGGCATGGACGTCTTCTCCCGAACGTTCCTCCCGGCCGCCGCCGAGGCCGGTGTGGCGGTGCAGACCGCCAGCCGGCACATGCCCGTCTTCCGCCGCTGCGTCGGCTCCGGCGACGCCACCATCCTGGTCACCCGGTGCAGCCGGCCCGACCGCCCGATGGCCGGCGAATACCTCCTGCTGCTGACCCACCGGCGGCTGGTCGTCACCCAGCAGACCCGGGTCCTGCACCGGCTGCGCCTGCACCTCAACACCGAGCTGCGCGAACTCAGCAACGTGACGTGGAGCCCCGACCCGCGCCTGCGCTCGGTCGAGCTGGCCGCCACGGCGATCGACGGGATCCGCGAGCGGTTCCTCATCCACACCCGGCACCCGAAGCAGGTGTGGCAGCTCGACGCGCTGCTCAACCACGCCTTCCGCACCCGGCTGCGGACGCCCCGGGAGCGGCTCGTCGCCACCATCGGCGAGGCGCCGGCGGTGGCGCGACCCAGCGCGTTCCGCCCCGCCGTCGTGCGCTGAGGGCGGGCGGCCGGCCCCCGTCGGAGCCGGCCGCCCGCCCTGCGCGCTCAGTAGACCCGGGAGCCGATGAAGTCGTCGTGACCGTAGCCGACCGGGTTGGCGAAGTTGCGCGACTCGAACGACCACTGCTGGCGGGTGCTGGTCGAGCAGGTGGCCAGCCGCAGCCGCGGGCTGCCGCTCGTCGGGCTGTCGAACGCCAGGCAGAGGTTGGTGTTGCCGGCCGCCTTGAGCTGGCTGCCGGCCAGCACGAACTTCTGGTTCGCGCCGCCGTGGCAGTTGTAGATGTTGACCGCCGTGCCGGCGCTCAGCGTGCCGCCGGAGACGTCGAGGCAGCGGTCGTGGGACAGCTCGGAGTGCAGCGACTGCCGGGCTGGGTCGTACCAGAAGCCCTGGTTGCGCCCGCCGTGGCAGCCGTACGACTGCTGTGGTGTGCCGTTGCGTGAGTCGTAGCCCTTGCCGTCCACGCAGGTGCCGGTGGCGGCGTTGCGCAGCTGCCTGAACTCGAACAGCCCCGGGTAGAGCACGCCGTTGCCGGTGCTGGCCGGGTCGACGCAGGTGGCGCGCTGCTGGCCGGAGTTCCAGAACTGGGTGACGCACTGGGCGAACATCCCGTGCCCCCGGTAGTTCGGGTGGAACGACTGCCGTGCCGCGTTCTCGTCCCAGATGCCGAGCTCGATGTACAGGCCGCGCACCGAGGTGCTGTCGGTGCACACCTCGTGGCCGTGGAACAGCCGGCTGGCGTCGAGGTAGCGGGTGCCGGTGTTGACGGCCGCCGCCCGCAGCGCCGACTCGAACATCGGCACCGCCTTGTTCCGGGCGAACGCCGCGTCGGCCAGGTAGAGCAGGCAGCCGCCGGCGTACCAGCCGGGGAAGTTCGGGTTGTCCTCCACGTCCGGGCTGCCCGGGCTCGGGTACGACATGAACACCAGCTCGTAGTCCGACCGCAGGTAGCCGGCGTCGGTCATGGTCCGCCGGATGTCGTTGAGCGCGTCCTCGACCGCGCGCCGGCTGCCGTCGGTGCGGACCGTCCACTGGTCGGTGTAGGTGGGATAGCAGGGGCCCTGGAGGAAGACCCGGCGGACGGCGCAGTCGGTGGCGACCGGCCCGAACTGGATCGTGCCGTCGCCGTTGGCGCCGACCACCACCCAGATCAGCCTGATGTGCGTGTTGCGCGCCTTGATCGCGAGGTGGTCACCCTGGTTCAGTTCGTTGTGCTGGGTGGGCCCGCCCCGGATCAGGTTCCACGGGGTCGCTCCGGAGCAGGCGATGTTGTACTTCTCGTCGGCGGGGATCCCGGTGCGGAAGACCGCCTGGTCGTACGAGCGGTCGCACCAGTTGCCGGGTTCGTGGGTGCCGGGGACGTAGTTGCCCACCCCCTCGCCCGAGATCTCGCTGTCGCCCATGGTGACGAGGGCGGTGCGGCGCTGTTCGATGGGGCGGACGGCGGGCGTGCCGTAGAGCGCGGTGGCCTCGGCGGCGCGGATCGCCTCCAGGTCGGCCGGGAGCGGCTGGATGGCGGGTCGGTCGGCCGCGGTGGCGGGGGCGGCCGTTCCGGCGAGCATCGGCAGGACGAGAGCGGCGGCGGCGACGACGCTGAGGAGCCGTCGTCGGGTCGCGCGTTCGCGCCTGGCAGGGGAACCAAGCATCGACGCACTCCTTTCGGCTCGATCGCGGGACGTCGATCGAGTTACCAGAAGGTAGCCCCGGCTTCGAAAGATGTGAATGCGTCTCGTAATTGTTGCGCGCGGAATGCAGAACCGGACGATCCGGGCAAGCCGGGCGGTGGGGGCGGCTGGCGCGTCAGCAGCCGGGCGGCGTCGAGGGTCGGCGCGTCAGCGCGCGGGTGGCAGGGCGTACCCCACGTGGCCCCGGAACTCGACGCGCCAACCGGTCGGCACCAGCCGCTGGCACGCCGGCCGGTCGCCGGTGCAGACGATCGCGTCAACGGTGGCCGGGTCGGCCGGCGGGCGGTCGGGCAGCACGGACTGGAGCGCCACCAGCTCCGGCGGGCGGCCGTCCGGGTCGCGCAGCAGCAGCCACCAGGGGTACTCCCAGTTGTCGTTCTGCTGCACCAGGCCGATCCGGCGGGCGTCCGCCGCGCGGACCGCGTCCGCCGCCCAGCGGAACTCCTCCGCCCACTGCGGACGCCGCAGGAAGCGGGTCTCCCAGTCCGAGGTGGTGAAGACCGAGCCCGCGCCGACCAGCCGGCGCGGGAAGCCGTACGACACCGCGAGCACCCCGGCCAGCGCGCAGGTGGCCAGCACGGTCACCGCGAGCCCGGCCGCCACCGACCGGCGGCCCGCCGCCTGACCGTCGCGCGCGGCCGCCCGGCGGCGGAACAGCGCGTCGAGCCAGAGCCCCGCCAGCGGTACGGCCAGCGTCAGCGCGTAGAGCAGCAGGCGGTTGCCCCACGGCTGCCACTTGACCATGGCGGTGTGCAGCAGCACGGCCACCACCACGACCGCCGCGTACGCGCGCAGCGGCCCCGCCTGCGCCGGGCTGACCCGGCCGGGGCGGGTCAGGGCGAACCCCGCCCCGATCAGCGCGAGCGCCCCCGCCAGCGGGAAGGCCACCCGGTCCTCGTCCGGATACCAGGACGGCACCGGGAACCGCTCCCGCCCGAAGGTGATGGCCCGGTCCTGGGCGTCCACCCCGATCAGGTCGGCGCCGGCGACGATCGCCGCGGCGCCCGCCCGGCGCACCGGCGCGAGCGGGGTGTCGAACGCCGTGTGCGCGATCCGCAGCGCGTTGACCAGCACCGAGGGCGGGTCGTGCCGCTCCATCGGAACGGACTCGCGCAGCCGGGGAGGGCCGAGCGGGTGGCCGAACTCGGCGGTCACCCGGGCCAGGAACGGCCCGACCACCACCGCCGCGACCAGCAGGATCAGCACCGACCCGGTCACCGTCCGAGCCACCTGGACCCGCGCCCGTGGGCCGCCCGACCCCTTCGGCGGTGAGGCCGGCGCGTCGGGCGGCCCGGCCGCCCCACCGGCGCGCCCCGCACCCGGGCCGCCCGGCTCGCGGGACCCGACCGGCGCCGACCCGCCCACCCCTGGCACCGATCCGTCGGCCGTCGATCCGTCAGTTCCCGGCGCGGCCCCGGCCCGCGCGAGCCGGAGCTGGGCGAGCCCCCAGAGCACCAGCAGCGGCCCGACGGCCATCAGCCCGTTGGTCTTGGTCACCGCGGTCAGCCCGGTGGCCGCACCCAGGCCGAGCATCGTCCCGATCCCGGTGCGCCGGCGCAGCCCGTCCAGCGCCAGCGTGGCCGCGCAGGCCACCCAGGCGGCGCAGACCAGGTCGGTCTGGGTGCTGGTCGCCTGGAGCGCCACCATCGGCGTGGTGGCGAGCACGAAGGCGGTGAGCAACTGGGCCCGGCGGCTCCCGCCGAGCTGGGCGGCGATCCGGGTCGCCGCCAGCAGCACGCCTACCCCGGCGGCCCACTGCACCAGGTGGTGCAGCGCGTCGCCGCCGGTGAAGAGGCGCAGGTGCAGCAGCAGGTACTCGGCACCGGGCGGGATGGTCACCTGCCGGTGGATGGCGGTGGGCCAGAAGTCGAGGTGCCCCTGGGCGACCCAGTGCTCCACCTTCGGCAGGTGGTAGGTCTGCGAGTCGAAGTTGTTCGGCTCGGCCAGCACGGCGATCAGCAGCTCGACCAGGAGCAGCCCGCCGACCGTGCCGGCGAGCAGCCGCTCGCTTCGCCCCGCCGTACGCCAGGCGTCGGCCAGGCGGGCCGACCAGCGGGGGCGGCGGGCGGCGCCCGCGCCCGGCGGGTCGGCATCCGGCGCAGGTGCCGGCGTGCCGGTGGCCCGGCCGGCGGCCGCACCCACCAGGGCGCGCCGCGGCGCCGCGACGGCCCCCGCCGCCCTCCGGGCGGCGTCCCGGCGTCGGCGCCGGGACGCGACCGCAGCCGAGGCGGCGAGGAAGAGCAGCCAGGCGACGGCGAACGCCGGCAGCGTGAGCAGCCGCAGCGCGCCCAGCACCTCCACGGTGAGCACCGCGAACGCGCCCGTGACCAGGGCCGCCCGGACCAGCGCGAGACGCAGCGGTGCCACCGTCCCGGTGGTGACCGGCCGGAGGGCGACGGTGAGCAGTCCGATCGCGGCGACGGGGGCCAGAACGAGCGGGTAGCCGGCAGCCGACATGGCGGAAGTAAACACCATCTTCCTGGGGCCGCCACGGCCGATGCCCACGGTGCTGGACGGCGCGCCGCTGACCAGCCAGGCTAGGCTAGGGCCGACTCATCGTCGCCACCGTGGAGATTCCCGTGAAGCTCTCGATCCTCATGCCGGTCTACAACGAGGAAGAACGCATCGCGGATGCTCTCAAGCAGGCATTGGCGGTCGACTACCCCTGCGAGATCGAGCTGGTCGTGGTCGACGACGGCAGCCGGGACGGCACCGGTGAGATCCTCGGCCGGGCCGACGACGCGCGCCTGCGGGTCATCACCCACCAGCGCAACGCCGGCAAGGGCGCGGCCATCAAGACGGCGGTCGACAACGCCGAGGGCGACTACATGGTCATCCTCGACGCCGACCTGGAGTACGACCCGCAGGACATTCCCAAGCTGCTCGACCCGGTGCTCGACGGCCGGGCCACGGTCGTCTACGGCAACCGCACCTTCGGCAGCCACAGCGCCTACAGCTTCTGGTACGTGATGGGCAACAAGGGCGTCACGATGGCCGCGAACGTGCTGTTCAACTCCTACATCGGCGACCTGGAGACCTGCTTCAAGCTGATGCCGGTGGAGCTCTACCGCTCGCTCGACGTCCGCTCGCGCGGCTTCGGCATGGAGGCGGAGGTGACCGGCAAGCTGCTGCGCCGCCGGATCCGCCCCTACGAGGTGCCGATCAGCTACCGCGCGCGGGGCCGCGAGGAGGGCAAGAAGATCACGTGGAAGGACGGCGTCGAGGCGCTCTGGATCCTCGGCCGCGAGCGCACCCGCCGCCGCCCCCTCGGCGCCCCGACCCGCTGACCGTCGCCACCCCGCCCTGACCGCCCGCCCGCCCGGCTCGGTGCCGGTTCCCCGCGCGAGCCGGCCGCTCAGCGGCCCGCCGATGCCGGCGCCGAGGCCAGGAATTCGTCCACCGAACGGCGCAGCCCGACGGCGTCCAGGCCGTGCCAGCGGGTGTGGTCCTCGGCCGAGCCGTAGCGGCGCAGCTCCTCGCGGCCCACGCCGAGGGCCAGCAGCCGGTGCGGCCGGTCGGCCAGCGCCGCCGACACCACCCGTGCCGACGTGCCCGCCAGGTAGGGCTCGACCAGGATGACCTCGGTGTCGGCCAGCGCCCGCAGGCCCGCGGTGTCGAACGGCCGGGGCCGGTGGGTGTACGCCACCGTGACGCCGAGGTCGGCCACCGCGGCCAGCGCCGCGTCCAGCACCGGGCCGACCGCGACCAGCAGCGGCGCGCCCGGACCCGCGTCGCGGAGCACCCGCAGCGTGCCGTCGCCGCCGTACGGCCGGGCGTTGTGCTGCGTCGAGAGCCGCAGGTACGCCGAAGCGTCGGCGGCCACCGCGCCGCGCAGCAGGGTGGGGACCTCGTCGGGGTGGCCCGGCACGTGCACGGTCCAGCCGTGCAGGCTGTCGACGAGCGAGACGTCGGCCGGCGACAGGTGGGTGCGCCCGGCCGCCGCCCGGTCGTACGACGCGCCGACGCTGACCAGCACCGCGGTCACGCCCTGGTGGTCCAGGTCCAGCTTGAGCTGCTCGTACGCGCGCTCGACCAGGAACGGGGCGTAGGTGTGCACGATCGGCCGGAGGCCGGTCAGGGCGAGCCCGCCCGCCACGCCCACCATCAACTGCTCCCGGATGCCGACGTTGAGCACCCGGTCCGGGTGCCGCCGCGCGGCGGGCTCGAACGCGGCGGCGGAGATGTCGGCCAGCACCAGCGCCGTACGCGGGTCGTCCCCCAGCAGCGCGGTGGTGGTGTCGACGAAACGCTCCCGCATCATCACTGCGCCCCCTGGTCGACGACCGCGACGACGACGTGCGGCCGGTGGTTGTCCTGCCCGGTCAGGGCGGTGTGCAGGGCGTCGTGGTCGTGCCCGTCGACCGTGGTGGCGGTCCAGCCGTTGACGGTGAACCGCGCCCCCGCGCCGCCCGGCCAGCCGTGCGTGGCGGAGCCGTTGTCGATCACGATCGCGGTGAGGTTGGCCAGCCCGGCCGCGCCCGCGTACGCGATCGCCTCGTGGTTGGAGCCCTCGTCCAGTTCCGCGTCGCCGAGCAGCACGAAGACCCGCGGCGTGAGCAGGCCCTGGGCGCGCAGCCCGAGCGCGGTGCCCACGCCGAGCCCGAGCCCGTGGCCGAGCGAGCCGGAGCCGATCTCCACCCCGGGCACCAGCAGCCGGTCGGGGTGGTCGCCGAGCCGGCTGTCGGGCCCGCCCTGGTCGTCCAGCCAGTCGGCGGGGACGAAGCCCCTGGCGGCGAGCACCGCGTAGTAGCCGGCGACGGCGTGGCCCTTGGAGAGCAGGAAGCGGTCCCGTCCCGGGTCGTCGACGGTCTCCGGGGTGACCCGCAGGATGCGGTCGTAGAGCACCCAGAGCACGTCGACCGTGGAGCGGACGTTCGGGCCGAACTCCCGGCCCGCGCGGACCCGCTCGTACAGGGGCGCGACGGGTCCCGGGAGGGGCGGCGTGGTCGGTTCGCCGGGTGGCGAGGTCCCGGCCGACCGAACCGCGTTGGCGGTGATCGTGGTCATACCGATAGCCTGCAAGTTGAAGCCGGCTTCAAATCAAGGCGACGTGATGCACGATTCACTGACCATCGGCCAGCTCTCCGCCCGCAGCGGGGTGGCCCCCTCGGCACTGCGCTACTACGAGCGGCTCGGGCTGCTCCGGGCCGAGCGGACGGGCGGCAACCAGCGCCGGTACGCCCGCACCGAACTGCGCCGGGTCGCGTTCGTCCGGATCTCCCAGCAGGTCGGCATCTCGCTGGACGAGATCCGGGAGGCGCTGGACTCGCTGCCGTCCTCCCGTACGCCCACCTCGGAGGACTGGGCGCGGCTCTCCGCCGTCTGGCGGGAGCGCCTGACCGAGAAGATCCGGCTGTTGACCAAGCTGCGCGACGACCTGGACGGCTGCATCGGCTGCGGCTGCCTGTCGCTGCGGCGCTGCAACCTCTACAACCCGGACGACTCGCTCGCCGGCGAGGGCCCCGGGGCCCGCCTGTTCCTCCCGCGTCCGGCTGCGGACCCGGCACCGACCGCCTGAGCCGCCGCCCGGCCTGGGCCGCGGTGCCGCACGGGCGGATCCCCGCCTGGGGGCCGTCCGCCCGAGCCGGCCGGCTTCCGCCCGGGTGCCGCCCGCCCGAGCCGCGCCCGCGCCCCGGGCGGTGGTGCCGCGCGGGCGGCTCGGCGTCAGCCGAGGGTGAGCAGCACCTTGCCGAGGTGGTCGCTGGACTCGACCAGCCGGTGCGCCTGCGCCGCCTCGGTGATCGGCAGCCGGCGGTCCACGACCGGCCGGACCCGGCCCGCCTCCACCAGCGGCCACACCTGCTCCTGGACGCCCCGGACGATCTCCGCCTTCTGCCCGGTCGGCCGGGACCGCAGCGCCGTGGCCGCGAGCGTGCCCCGCTTGGCCAGCAGCTCGCCCAGGTCCAGCTCGCCCTTGCGGCCGCCCTGCATGCCGATCACCACCAGACGCCCGTCGGCGGCCAGCGCCGCCACGTTCCGGGACAGGTAGGAGGCGCCCATGATGTCGAGGACGACGTCGGCGCCCCGCCCGTCGGTGACCCGCCGGACCTCCTCGAGGAAATCCTGCTCACGGTAGTCGATCGTGTGCGCCGCGCCCAGCTCGCGCAGCCGCTCGTGCTTGGCCGCCCGGGCGGTCACCACCACGGTGGCGCCGAGCGCGACCCCGAGCTGCACCGCGAACGTGCCGATCCCGCTGCCGCCGCCGTGCACCAGCAGCGTCTCGCCCTCCGCCAGCCGGGCCAACCGCACCACGTTCGACCAGACGGTGCACGCCACCTCCGGCAGCGCCGCCGCGTCGACCAGGTCGACCCCCGCCGGCACCGGCAGCAACTGCCCCGCCGGCACGGCCACGCGCTCCGCGTAGCCGCCGCCGGCCAGCAGGGCGCAGACCTCCTGGCCGACCTCCCAGCCGGCCACGCCCGGACCGATCGCGCCGATCATCCCGGAGCACTCCAGACCGGGGTACGCCGGCGCGCCCGGCGGCGGCGGGTAGTGCCCCTGCCGTTGCAGCAGGTCGGCGCGGTTGACCGCGGTGGCCCGCACGTCGACGACCACCTCGCCCGGGCCGGGCACGGGATCGGGCACCTCGCTCCAGAGCAGTGCGTCGGGTCCGCCGGGCTCCGGGATCGTCATCGCGCGCATGACCTGTGTCTACCCCACCCGCCCGTCGGTCCACGCCCGGGCCAGGATCTCGTCCACCGTCTGCGCCGGGGTCTGCGCGGAGGTGTCCAGCCAGAGCCCCACCCGGGGCGTCTCGGCGCGGAACGTCGCGTCGAGGTCGGCAACCGGCCAGCCGCCGTAGCCGGTCTTGTCCCGGGCGTCCTCGCGGACGGCGACGGCCTCGGCGCTCGGGGCGAGCACGACCACCGCCAGCGGCCGGTGCCGGATCCGGTCGACCATGGCAGGCAGTTCGGCGCCGAGGACGACGTCCTGGAGCACCACGGTGAAGCCGGCGGCCGCATAGCCGTCCGCCGCCGACGCGGCGAGGTCGTAGCGCAGTCGCAGCTGCCGCCACGCCTCCTCGGACGGCTCGGCGCTCATCTCCGCCCGGCCGTTCACCACCATCCGCCGGAAGACGTCCCCGCGCAAATGTACGGACCGGGGCAGCCGCCCGGCCAACGCCTCGGCCACAGTGGACTTGCCGGCGGCCATGATGCCGGTGATCAGCACGACGGACGGGGCCTCCCACATGCTGTCGATCATTGCAGCTCGGGTGCCGTGCCCGCTCGCCCGATCCGCCGCCGTGGCAGACTAGGGACGGCCGCGTACCCCTGCGGGGGCGCGGTCCGGGAGGGTTCGCCTAGTGGCCGATGGCGCTGGTCTTGAAAACCGGTAAGGGCAGCGATGTCCTTCGTGGGTTCGAATCCCACACCCTCCGCTCACCTGGACAGCAAGAACGCCCCTGAACAGCGCGAACGCTTGTCAGGGGGTGCCTATGGGGGGTGGGTCGGTCTCACTGCCCACGCCGCTGCCCAGCGTCCGCCGAGGGCGCGGCGTCGGTCGCGGATCAGTTCGGTCAGGCTCGGTGGCTACGCCACGCCCGGGTACGGTGATTCCGCTGAGGGTTCCGTCGTGGTAGCTGCTGCCACAGGTGGCTGCCGTCGGGCCAACCCGTTGTAGCGGCCGATTAAAATGGCCCGCATGATGGTCGCTGCGCTCATGTTTTTCGTCTTTGCGCTCGGGCTTGGCGGTCTAGGTATATATCTGTTCAGACAGGACGCGCCGGGTGTGGGTGCGGTGCTTCTGTTTGTCGCGATGATTTGTTTCGGTGGTGCATATGCGTTCTATCGAGCGGACGCCCAAATGGCAGAGAGCGAGGTCGATCGCGGCCAGGCGGTGGCCTGCGTAGCCGAGATTGTCGACATGCACGATAAGCGTTCCATGACCAACGATTACAGGCATTACCAGTTTCGGCTGCGGGTTCAGGTGCCCGGCAGGGACACTTACGAGACGGACAGCCATGCTGCGGTGTCTCCCCTGACTCTCGGCATGATCGGTGCAGACAAGATCACGTATCATTGCCTGGCCGATCGCAGCGACCTCAAGACGGTGGAAGTCCTCTGGGATCGTCCAGTCATCAGTGCTTCGGCTTCCCCTAGCTAGGCTCCCACCTTCGCGCAGTGGCTCGGACTGTGGCAACGGGCGGCGGCAGGCTTGGCTTGACGCACTTCCCGATCGAGACGCAGCGGAAGAGGCAGCGATGCCCTTCGTGGGTTCGAATCCCACACCTTCCTTTCCGGCTGGGCGGCAGGCACGTGCCTGCCGCCACGTTGTGCACGGAGATCGTCGGCGCCCGCGCGTCCGGCCTTCGCGGACCGGCGAAACGCATCACTCACAAAATGCGCCGAATCAGACACATCTTGAGGAATATTCGCTGGTTCGTCAGGCGCGATCCGGGCACGATCGGTCGCCTGGCCCGTGCAATCGGGTCGTGATGGCGGCCGAGTGCGAGAGGGGCGTCGACGATGCTGGACGAGCCTCCCGAGGGGCGGCAGACAACGCTCACGACCTCTGCCGGGGCGGCGCGTGATCGCGCCCGGACCCGTCCCGGGCGCCTCGAGCACGGGCACCCGTTCCGGCAGTGGAAGACCTGGCGGATGCCCGGCGCCGGGCTGACGCTCACCGGCTATTCCCGGGCGAACGACAAGACGTTCTTCCACATTCCGGAACTGCGATGCAGCCTCGACGCCGGCCTCTGCGAGGGACGGCGGGTGGACACGGTCTTCCTGACACACACCCACCTGGACCACGCCAAGGACCTCGATTTCCTGGCCGCCGACCCGGGCGGCACCGACATCCACCTACCGGCCGAGTCCGTCCCCCACGCCGAGTCGTACCTGCGGGCGACTGCCGAGCTAAATCACGGTGCGGCCTTCGACCCCACCCGTGCGACGGGTCATCGGCTGCACGGCGTACGCGACGGCGACGAGTTCACCTTCGGGCGTCGGGGCCACCACGTACGGGTCGTGGCCTGTGACCACAAGGTGCCCTGCGTGGGCTACGCGTTCGCCGAGCGCGTCAGGCGGCTGCGACCGGAGTTCGACCAGCTCCGGCAGCGGATCCCGGCCGCGGAGTTCGGTCGTGTCCTGGCCCGTGAGCGCGCGGCCGGCGTCGAGGTCGACACGGAGATCCGGCGGCCGCTGTTCGCCTACCTGGGCGACACCCGCGAGACCGTGTTCGAGCGCAACCGGTGGCTGTTCGACTACCCGGTCGTCATCACCGAATGCACGTTCCTCGACGAGGCCCAGGCCGAACGCGCCGAACGCGTCGGACACACCCTGTGGCGCCGGCTACGGCCGATCGTCGAGGCGCATCCGCAGACCCTGTTCGTGCTCATCCACTTCAGCCTGCGTCACTCCGACCGTGAGGTCCTCGCGTACTTCGAACGGCAGGGGCAGCCGCCGAACGTTCTGGTCTGGGCCCACCCGGAGAGCCATCTACCCGAGCAACACCAGCACGGAAGGAGCCCTGCCTCGTGACCCGGCGGACCTGGCACACCGTGCTGAACGGCCGGCTCGACCACGCTGTCTCCGCCATGGCCGAGGTCGCCCATCTGCGACCCGACGACCCGCAGGCCCAGGCGCTGTTCGACCAGTTCGCGGCGGCCAGACCCGCCACCGTCCGGAAGGCGGGACGCCTCACCACGAAACCGCTCCCCCTGACCTCCTGCTCCCTGCTGGCATTCGCCCCGGACCTCTCCGAGTTCGCGGTGGTGCACCAGCGGGGCGAGGTGCGCAGCGTCGAGACGTACGCGCTGCCGTCCGGCGGGCAGCGGGAGAGTTTCCCGTTGCCCGCCGGTGAATGGGACCCGAGCTACTCCGGTCTCGTCCACCTCGGCGACGCCGTCGTCCTCGTCGAGGGGCACAGCCTCCAGCGCATCCACCAGATCGTCCGGTACCGCCGTCCCGGCTGGGTCAGGGAGGTCGTCGCCACCCGCACCCTCGGGTTCCAGCCGGGGATGGCCGCAGTGCCGGGTGCCTTCGTCGCGGGCGGCGAAGGCGAGTTCCTGGTCGGCACGGCGAGCGGCCCGGTTCGGCAGGTGCCGGCGGACGGCGCCGCCAAGGTGCTGGCCGGCGAGCCGATCAGCGGCCGGATCGCCGTCACCTTCGACGACCGTCCGCAGGAGCAGTTGTTCGCCGTTCTCGATGCCGACCTGCGGATCCTGGCCCGCCGAAGGGCCACGTCGGACACGGACAGGATCGGCAGCGCCTGGTTCTGCGGGCCCGAGCGCGTGCAGACGTACGGGATGTGGAACTACCTGCGACTCTGGCGGATCGGCCGCGGGAAGCTCGGCCTTCGCGGCGACCGCCACCTGCCGAAGTACGAGCTGCAATACGGCAAGTCCGCCCCGCTCGGGTTCACCTACGTGCCGGGCCACGACCTGGTCGCGCGGGAGTTCCCCCACGCGCCGACCCGCTGGTACGACACGAAGCGGCTCGACCAGGTCGACGCACCCGATCCGTTCGGCGAGCGGAGGTTCCCGTTGTGGATCTCGCCGGGTGGCGAGTACGCGATCCTCGAGGGGGACGACGGCCTGGAGGTGGCCGACCTGCGACTGGCCGGCCTCGTCACCCGGCCCATGGCCGAACTGCGGCCGGCGGACCTCCTGCCGCTCGCACGGGACGAGAGCAGACTCGGCGACGACGCGAAACTGGTGCTGAGGCTCCTGCGGGCCCGCATGGCGCAGTCCCGGCCGATCGGCGCCGGCTGACGGTCCCACCGTCGGCCCTGTCGTCACGTATCAGGTTTCGCCTGCTCGCCCGATCCAGCATGATCGTCCCTGTGCGCTACCTGATTCCCCACCCCGACGCGGTGGCCGAGCTGAGCGATCTGGACGTCGGGCTCTACGACGGCACCCGGCCCCTGCCCGAAGACCTGGACGACGTCGAGTTCTACGCGGTCCCGTACGGAGTCATCGATCCACGCCTCTGCGAGCCGATCGCCCGGATGCCCCGGCTGAAGGTGGTGCAGACCGTGACCGCCGGCTACGACCACGTCCTGCCGCACCTGCGACCCGGCCTGACGCTGGCCAACGGCCGGGGCGTGCACGACGCGGCCACCGCCGAACTGGCCGTGGCGCTCACCCTCGCCGCCCGGCGCCGGCTGCCGGACTTCGTCCGGGCGGGGGACGAGGGCCGCTGGGCGTCGGGCTGGTCGCCCGGGCTGGCCGACGCCCGGGTGCTGATCGTCGGGTACGGCTCGATCGGCGCCGCGATCGAGCGCCGGCTCGCGGGCTTCGAGGTGGAGATCACCCGGGTGGCCCGCAGCGCGCGCCCCGGCGTACGTCCGGTCTCCGAACTTCCGGAGCTGTTGCCCAGGGCGGACGTGGTCATCCTGTCCACGCCGTTGACCCCGGAGACCGAGGGCCTGGTCGACGCGGACTTCCTCGCCCGGATGGCCGACGGCGCCCTGCTGGTGAACGTGTCGCGGGGTCGGGTGGTCGACACCGCAGCGCTGCTCGCCGAGCTCGCCGCGGGCCGGCTGCACGCCGCCCTCGACGTCACCGATCCCGAGCCGCTGCCCGCCGACCACCCGCTGTGGTCGGCGCCGAACGTCCTGGTCAGCCCGCACGTCGGCGGCCTGACCGCCGCGTTGTCGCCCCGGGCCCGCCGGCTGCTGGTCGACCAGGTGCGGCGGTACGCGGCGGGCGAACCGCTCGCGAACGTCGTCGTCGGGCCGTGACCCGGGCTCGGATTCCTCCTGCGGGCGCCCCTCGATAGGCCGTGCACGCCTCGGCCCACGGCACGACGCCCCCGGCCAGGCGCGCTCGCCGGCCGGGGGCGTCGTGGCGTCCGTTCAGTAGTCCAGCAGAAGGGGCTGGCGGTGCTGGAGCGCGGTCTCGGCGAGGTCGAGCAGCACCGCGAAGCCGAACCGTGCGACATCGGCCAGCGACGGGTCGTCGGTGAACAGCCCTCGCCGTAGCTCGGCCGGGTCGTGCCCGGCGAGGACACCTGCGCGTTCGTCCAGCAGGCGCAGCTCCGCGACCAGCCGCTCGACCGAGGCCATCCGGACCGGCTCACCCGTCGGCCGGGACGCCTCGAAGACGAGCGGATCCGCGGCGAGCGGCAGCCACCACTCCACCCCGGACAGCAGGCTGAGGAAGCGCTCGGGCTGCGCCGAGGCCGCCTGGTAAGCGGGAGCATCGGCGAACTCGCGCGGGCTGTCCTTCCTGTCCCAGGGGCCCTTCCTGTCCCAGGGGCTCGGGCACAGGTCCGGGCGCTCGTCGTACGCGGCGAGCAGCAGGACGGCACCGAACCCGTCCCAGTCGGGCTTGTCGGTCCAGTACGGCTGGGACGGGCCGTCCGGCCAGTCCACCGGGCCGCCGAGGGCCTCGCCGAGCCACTGCTGCCACTCGCGTACGGCGCCGTGGACCATGTCCGGGTCGGTCTCCCCGTCCTCCTCCTCGTGCGCCCGCACGACGCGCACGTCGTACCCTTCCTGCGCGCCGATCTGTTGGGTGATGGTCAGCCAGTCGCCGAGGTGGTAGCGGGTCAGCGGCCCGACATAGAGATCAAGTCCCATGGGGAGGCATTCTCTCCCAGCGGCACGCCGCGTCTCGACCCCGTTCGAGTCGTCGGGTCGCCGCGGCTTCCGGTTCGATCGCGGGCGTCGGCGGGGTATGAAGGTGAGCCAAGGACAACCGCACCAATCGGAAGGACTCGTCCCGATGAGCCTGGAACGACCGATCGCCCCGGACCCGTACGAGCTGCTGCCGACCGTGTCGGCGTTCACCCTGACCAGCGACGACGTGCAGAACGGCGAGCCGATGGACGCCGCACACGCCCACGGCAGCGTCGGGGGCGGCAACGTCTCGCCGCAGCTCGCCTGGTCCGGCTTCCCGGCCGAGACCAAGGGCTTCGTGGTGACCTGCTTCGACCCGGACGCGCCGACCGGCAGCGGATTCTGGCACTGGGTCGCGGTCAACCTGCCGTCGAGCGTGACGGAACTGCCGCGGGGCGCGGGCTCGGAGGACCTCGGCGGCGGCTTCACGGTGCGCAACGACTACGGCGAGCAGGGCTACGGCGGGGCCGCGCCGCCGGCCGGCGACCGCCCGCACCGCTACGTCTTCGCGGTGCACGCCCTCGACGTGGAGCGCCTCGACGTCACCCCCGACGCGACCCCCGCCGCCGTCGGCTTCAACCTCGCCTTCCACACCCTGGCCCGCGCCGTGATCCGCCCCACCTACCAGATCAAGCACTGACCCACCCATCCGCCCCCGCCCCCACCCCACTCGCCCCGCGATCTTGCACTTGCTGCCCCGACAGAAGGGGCGAAGGCCGCGTAACGGGGGCCGAAAGTGCAAGATCGCGGGGGCCGGGGCCGGGGCCGGGGTCGGGGCCGGGGCCGGGGGTGGGGGTGGGGTGGGGGTCAGGAGGGGACGCGGGCCACGGCGAAGACGGACTGGCCGAACGGAGGGCGGACGCGCTGCTCGGCGGCCTTGGTGGCGGGGAGCACGAGGGTGTCGTAGACCTTCACCATCGGGCCCTCCTTCGGCATCAGGCGGAAGACCTTGGTGGCCATGAAGTAGCCGATCAGGCCGAGCGCGTTCGCGTAGTGGATCTTCTCCACCGTCAGGCCGGCGGCGGTCATCGCGTCGGCCAGGGTCTTCTTCGTGTAGCGGCGCACGTGGCCGGTGGCGATGTCCGCCGGGCTCATCGCGAACTGGAACGCCGGCACGATGATGATGACGTTGCCGCCGGGCCGGACCAGGTCGCGCATGCTGCGCAGCGCGCCCACGTGGTCCTCGATGTGCTCCAGCACGTTGTACGACACCGCGGCGCTGTAGTCGCCCCGCTCGGAGTGCGGCAGGAGCATCTGGCGGACCTCGATGCGGGGCTCGTCGGCCAGCCGCTCCTTGAGCGAGACGAGCCGGTCCGGGTCCGCCTCGGTGGCGGTGAACCGGGGCAGCCGCTCCGCCCACTCCAGCGCGTAGTCGCCGAGCCCGCTGCCGATCTCGATCGGATTGTCACCGAGGTACGGCACGGCCAGCTCGACGAACCAGCGACGGTGGTTGACCGCGGTCGCGAGGCCCTCCAGGACCTCGGACTGCACGCGCTGATCCCCAGTGATTTCTGCCATGCGTCGATTCCTCACGATATGACTCGACCCGCGCCTGGACCGACAGAGTGAATCATCCGCGCTGACGGCAGAAGAATCGGGGCACCATGGTGGCCGAATTGCGGTCGGGGGTGGGCACGTGATCGGCGGTCGGCGAACCCGGCACATGGTACGGCAGTACCCCGAAACATGTCACGGCGGCGCTAGCGGCTGACTACTCTACGAATCGTCATGACTACTCCCGAATCGGGTCCCCCCGCCGGCGCGTCCGCGCGCGGGGCGTCGGAGGGCGGTCCCGACCGGGGATTATGGCGGTGGAGCGGCCGGTGGGCGGACGTCGCCGCGGTGGCGAGCTTCGCCGCGCTCGGCTTCTGGGTGACCGCGCGGCTCTGGCTGCGCCCCTCGCACGGCGTGCGGGACAACCGCACGGACCAGTCCCAGTTCGAGTGGATGATGGCGCACGGCGCGCGCGTCGT
The DNA here is from genome assembly GCF_900090315.1 of Micromonospora citrea. NCBI lineage: Bacteria > Bacillati > Actinomycetota > Actinomycetes > Micromonosporales > Micromonosporaceae > Micromonospora > Micromonospora citrea. The sequence goes on from NZ_FMHZ01000002.1 coordinate 3,708,471, forward strand.
GACCGATTTCGTCCATCCCTTCACGTCCGACCGGATGAACGTCCCGGACGGCGTCAATCTGATGGCGAATACGTCTGTATTGTCCGTATCGCTGCCAATGACGCCCGTCACCCTGCTGTTCGGCACCCGGGCGTCCTTTCTGCTCTTTCTCACCCTCGGCATGATCGCCACGGCGACGGCCTGGTACTTCCTGCTCTCCCGGGTGGTCGTCGGCTCCCGGGGGCCGGCCTGGCTCGGCGCGGCGTTCTGCGCGTACGCGCCGGCGATGGTCTCGCACGCGAACGCGCACCCCAACATCGTCTCGCAGTTCGTGGTGCCCCTGATCATCTGGCGCACGCTGCGGCTCGGCGAACCGGGCCGCTGGCTGCGCAACGGGGTGCTGCTGGCGCTGGTGATCGTCTGGCAGGCCTTCATCAACCTCGAGGTGCTGCTGATGACCGCGATCGGGCTGGGCGTGGTCGTCGGGGCGCTCGCCCTCGGCCGGCCCGAACTGCGTCGCCGGGCGCGGCCGTTCCTCGCCGGGCTGGGCACGGCCGCCGTGGTGGCGTTCGTCCTGCTGGCGTACCCGCTCCACGTCCAGTTCTTCGGTCCGGGCGCGTACAACGGCCTGTCCTGGCTGATCCGCGGCTACTCCACGGACCTCGCCTCGTTCGTGGCGTACTCCCGGGAGTCCCTCGCCGGTGACGCGCGCACCGCGCAGGGGCTGGCGAAGAACCCGACCGAGGAGAACGCCTTCTTCGGCTGGCCGCTGGTGGTGCTCGTCGTCGCCCTGGTGTGGTGGCTGCGCCGGCACGTCGTGGTGCGCGGGCTGGCCGCCCTCGCGCTGCTCTTCGGCCTGCTCTCCCTCGGGCGGGAGATCCAGTTGAACGGCAGGGGGACCGGCGTCCCCGGCCCGTGGGCGGCGCTGGAGGGCCTGCCGATCCTGCACTCGGTGGTGCCGACCCGGTGGGCGCTGGCGATCACCCCGATCGTCGGGGTGCTGCTCGCCTACGGGGCGGAACAGGTCCGCGTGCTGGCCGCCCGGCACCCGGGGGCCCGCCCGCAGATCCGCTTCGCCGCCGCCACGGTCGCCGCCATGGCGTTGCTGCCGATCCTGCCGACCCCGCTGCCCACCACCCGGCTCGACGCCGTTCCCGCCTTCGTCACCTCCGGCGCCTGGCGGCCGTACGTGGCCGGCGGGCGGAGCATCGTGACCCTGCCGCTGCCCGACACCCACTACGCCGACCCGCTGCGCTGGTCGGCGCGGACCGGGCTGGAGATGCCCATCGCCCGCGGCTACTTCCTGGGCCCGGACACTCGCCCCGGGCGGGACCGGGTCGCCCTGTTCTCCGCCCCGCCCCGACCGACCAGCGAGTTCTTCGCCGAGATCCGGCGCAGCGGCGCGGTGCCGCCGATCACCCCGCAGGCGCGGGTCGACGCGGTGGGTGACCTGCGCTACTGGCGGGCGGGTGCGGTGGTGCTCGGGCCGCACCGGCACGCCGACGCGCTGCGCCGGGGGATGACGGAGCTGACCGGCGTCCGGCCCACGTACACCGGCGGGGTCTGGCTCTGGGACGTCCGCACGCTCACCGACTGAGCGCGCTGTCCGACGACGTCGCCCCGGGGCCGCCGACGGCGGCGCCCAGGAGGCCGCCGGCGGGCAGCGTCGGCCCGGGGTCGCGAGCGCCGCCGGCCGAGGGCCGCGGACGGTGGCCGGAGCGGCCGGCGGGCGGTCAGGGCTGGCGGACGCAGCAGCCCTGGCAGACCTTGGGCTTGGGGAGGGTGAAGGCGAGGCAGCAGGTGCGCCGCTGCACGGTGGGCTCGCCGGCCGGGCCGGGCACCAGCTCCACCAGGTCGGCGAGGTCGAGCGCGCCGAGCAGCGTCTCGATCGTCTCGACCGACGAGCCGGGCAGGCCGTCGGCGGCCCGGAGGATGCCGTGGGCGATGCCGGACGCCACCGACCCGAGCAGGGTGCGCGCGCCGATGCGGACCTCGGCCTGGATCGCCGCGATCATCGGCGCCAGGTGGGCGTCGAGCAGCGAGGCGCGCAGCACCCGGAGCAGCTCCGCCTCGTCGGCGACGACCCGCACCTCGGGGAGGCCGGAGAGCGCCAGCGGGTCGCCGGGCAGCACCGCGACCGTGGTCGAGCGCCGTAGGCCCATGGTGAGCAGCGGGCGGTGGTCCTCGAAGTGGATCAGGACGTCGGCCGGGTCGAGCAGCGGCACCCGCCGGGCGGAGGCCCAGCCGAGCACCACGGGCAGCGCCGTCCAGTAGCTGTAGGACTTCCAGGCCAGCGCGGCGCAGGCGTGCGGCGTGCCGCCCCAGCGCAGGGTCGCCGAGTGCAGGAACTCGGGCAGCCGGGTGCCGTCGACCAGGGTGCTGGCCGTGCTCCAGCCGAACTCGTCGGCCACCAGCAGGCCGGGCGCGAGGCCGGGCACGTCGTCGGTGCCGAACATCCCGCGCAGGGCGGCGGTGACCGGCGCCAGCGGCGCGGCGGCGACCTGACGCCCCGGCATCACCGCTGTCATCCGCTCATCCCCCGTCCGAAGCGCTCCCAACTGAGCTAAGGCTAGCCTAACCACATCGCGGGGGCCTAGGGAAGCCTCGCCCCTGTCGGATGTCCGAGGTGCGGATCACCGCCACGGGCCGCTCGCCGGTGCGCGGGCGTGCGGAGGGACTACCCGAGGGGTGGGGCGGGAAACGCCGTCAGTATCGACATTCATCGCTTTCTGTCAAGATTCGTGTCGGCAAGGCGGCACTTGCCGTGTGGGGGCGGCCACAGAACGTGAAACTTGATACTCCCGGCCACGAGGAAGCTGATGACGACCTCACCGCTCGATCGGGCTGCCGACTCCTTCGCCGCCGAGCTCGCCCGGCACCGCACGGGACGGGGGCTGTCCAAGAAGCAGCTCGCCACCCTGATGGGGTTCGATCCGTCGTACGTCAGCCACGTCGAGGGGCGGCGGCACCGCCCCACCGAGGACTTCGCCCGCCGCGCCGAGGCCGTGCTGGAGGCCAGCGGCGCGATCTGGCAGCGCTTCAAGGAGTACGACGAGCTGCGCCACGCCCGCGCCGAGCGGGCCCACCGGGAGCCGCCCCTGCCCGGGCAGTGGATGCCGCCCGGCACCGGGCTCATCGTCGAGCGGGAACTCGCCACCCTCACCCACCTCGATGACGCCTACCGCTGCGTCATCCGGCGGGAGCTCTACAACGCCGGCACCGAGCCGGTCACCCGCTACCTGGTCCGGGTCGCCGTCGACCGCTACCCCAACGACCCCGGGCGGTCCAACCGGCACCACCGGGAGCATCCGCTCACCTTCGCCGAGCTGCGGCTGCGGGCCTACCGCGAGGACGCGGGCGAGCGGGAGGCGATGCACTGGCGGGCCAAGCACGACCGGGACGCCTTCAAGGAGATCTGGCTGCTCTTCGAGAACGGCGACCGGCGCTTCCCGCTCTATCCCGGCGACCGGGCCACCATCGAGTACGCGTACAGCGTCGGGCACGACAAGTGGGGTCCCTGGTTCCAGCGGGCCGTCCGGCTGCCCACCCGCCAGATGGCCGTACGCCTGGACCTCCCGGCGGCCCTCGACCCGCAGGTCTGGGGCGCGGAGACCTCGCTCTCGGCGGAGGAGGGCCCGCTCCGCACGCCGGTGCACCGGCACGACGACGGCGACCGGGTGATCTTCGACTGGGCGACCGACGACCCGCCGCTCAACGCGCGCTACCGGCTGCAGTGGCGGTTCCGGGCCCGGCCGGACGCCGAGCCGGAGGAGACCGGGCGGGTGCGCCCCAGCGACCGGATGCGCGGCATCGGCATCGTGCAGCGCGGCGCCGACCTGCTCCGCCAGCCGGCCCGCCCGTTCGACCTGCCCCGGGAGGAGCAGGCGGCCCGGGAGGCGGTCGACCGGCTCTCGGCCGCCCTCGGCCGCCTCGACGAGCTGCATCCGTTCAGCAAGGGCGTGGGCATCGCCGCCCCGCAGCTCGGCCTCGGCCGGGCCGTCGCGGTGGTCCGCCCCCCGGACCGGTCGGCCGAACCGGTCGTGCTGCTCAACCCCCGGGTGGTCGACACCTCGCCGGACACCGACGAGCAGTACGAGGGCTGCCTCTCCTTCTTCGACCACCGTGGGCTGGTGCCCCGGCCGCTCCGGATCGACGTGGAGCACGCCCAGTACGACGGCAGCCGCATCATCACCTCGTTCGAGTTCGGCATGGCCCGGCTCGTCGCGCACGAGATCGACCACCTGGAGGGGCGCCTCTACGTGGACCGGATGGCACCCGGCGTGCCGCTGGTGCCCGTCGAGGAATACCGCGAGACCGGCCACCCCTGGCGCTACTGACCCGGCGGGCAGCCCGCCGCCGACCCCTCCCGGGCACGACCACGTCCGCCCGGGTGGGAAGGACGGCCGGGCGGACGTGGTCGGACGGGGCGGCGCCGGTCCGCCCGTCGGGGACCGGGGCGCGTGCCCCAGGGGGCAGGGGCACGCGCCCCGGCATGGGGGGAGGAACGCTTCCTAGAGGTTGCCGAAGGTGTCGTAGCGGGTGTTCTGCGGCGGGACGTCGTCCTCGGCGAGGACGCGCAGGGTGGCCCGGACCATCCGGGCGGAGCCCGAGACGTAGCAGTCGTGCGTCGTCCACGGCCCGTACCGGCTGACCACGTCGGAGATGTCGCCCAGCTCGCCGTCGAAGTCCGGGTCCTCGCTGCACGCGGGGGTGACCGACAGCCACGGGTGCGACGCCACCAACTCCTGGAGCCCGGCCAGGCCGTAGAGGTCCGCCGCGGTGCGGGCGCCGTAGAAGACGTGCACCCAGCGGGTGCGGTTGTAGCTCGCCAGCTCCTCCACCAGCGCCTTGATCGGGGCGAGCCCGACGCCGCCCGCCACGCACAGGACGTCCCGCTCCGAGGAGCGGTCCAGCGTCATCGACCCCATCGGCGCCGCCACCCGGAGCAGGTCGCCCGGCTTCACCCGGCGCACCAGCGCCCCCGAGACCCAGCCGGCACCCGGAGGCGTACGGACGTGGAACTCCAGCACGTTGTCGTCGTTGGGGGCGTTCGCCACCGAGTAGGTGCGCCACACCCGGGGATGGTGGCGGGGCACCTCGACGCTGACGTACTGGCCGGCCCGCCACGGCAACGGGTGCTGCAACGCGCGGCAGGTCAGCACCGCGGTGTCCGCGCCGTACCGCTCGTGGGTCAGCACCTCCGCGTGCCAGTACGGCGGGTTGTCGTCGGCCGCCGCCCCGGCCAGCATCTTCTCCGAGATCGCCGCGTACGCGTCCCGCCACGCCTGGTCGTACTCCAGGTTCCAGCCGTCGCCGGCGGTGCTGCGCAGCGCGTCCAGCAGCGCGACGCCCATCGTCTCGTAGTGCGCCGCCTCGACGTGGTACTTCCGGTGGTCCCGGCCCAACGACCGCAGGTACTCGTCGAAGCTCTCCGGGTCGCCCACCGTCTGGCTGGCGGTGACGATCGCCTCCAGGATCCGGTCGCCCTGCCCGGTCATCTGCACCGGGAAGAGCTTGCGCAGCTCGGGGTCGAGCAGGAAGAGCCGGGCGTAGAAGTGACCGCTCAGCCGCTCCCGGTGCTCCTCGACCAGGGTCCAGCTCTCCTTCAGCAGCCGTGCGAAGTCGTCCACGGGCGCGCTCCTTCTCCTGACGGCGGATCGGGCGCCCATAGAATGTCCACGGAGCGTGCACGGCGGTCGCACACAATGTGCGATCGGCTCGTGAGGTCCGCTCGGCGCTGCCGCCGACCGTCGGCGTCGGGCACAGTGGTGCGGTGACCGTTGAGCTGGACCGCCCGGCGACCCGCCGGATGCTCGGCACCGAGACGCTGCTGGTGCTCGGCCTGTCCCTGGGCCAGTCCGCCGTCTACGCGACGGTGTCGATCGTCGCCAAGCTGACCGCCGACGGGCCGCTGTCGAAGCAGACCGCCTCGCTCAACACCTCCGTGTCGCCCCGGCCGTGGCTGGACCTCACGTACCAGCTGCTCGGCATCGCCTTCGCGCTGCTGCCGGTGCTGCTCGCCGTACACCTGCTGGCGCGGGACCCCGGCGACCCGGCGCGGACGCTCGGCCTGGACGCCCGGCGGCCCGGCCAGGACCTGGCCCGCGGCGCCGGCCTGGCCGCGCTGATCGGCCTGCCCGGCCTGGCGCTGTTCTGGGCGGCGGCGCAGCTCGGCGTCAACGCCACGCTGGTGCCGGCCGCGCTGCCCGAGCTCTGGTGGACGGTGCCGGTGCTGATCCTGGCCGCCGTGCAGAACTCGGTGCTGGAGGAGGTGATCGTGGTCGGCTACCTGGTCACCCGGCTGCGCCAGCTCGGGTGGCGGCTCGGCGGGGTCGTCGCGACGAGCGCCCTGCTGCGCGGCTCGTACCACCTCTACCAGGGCTTCGGCGCCTTCGTCGGCAACGTGGTGATGGGCGTCGTGTTCAGCCTGTTCTACCTGCGCACCCGCCGGGTCATGCCGCTGGTCGTCGCGCACACGCTGCTGGACGTGTTCGCCTTCGTCGGCTACGCCCTGCTGCCCAGGGAGTGGTTCGACTGGCTGTGAACCATCGTCGCCTCTGCTTCCGCCGGTAGGTCTTGGTGAGACGTGGCCCCTCAGGGGGCCGTTTCCTACCAAGATCTACCGGCGTCCCGCGTTTCTCACCCGGCGTGCCTCGCCCGGCCGAGCGTGGGCCGCCGGTAGGCGGTGATCGCACGGGCGGCGAGTCGCTCGGCCGCCGCCGCGTCGCCCGCCGCCGCCGCGAGCGCCGCCGCACCCGGCAGCAGCCGGGACGCCGCCCGCAGCGCCAGCCAGCCACCGGCCTGGGCCGCCAACGGCGCGGCCAGCCGCCACGCGGCCTCCGCCACCCGTGGCCACGGCGCCTCACCCGGCCCGTCCGCCGCCCGGGCCGCCACCAGCGCCGCCCGCGCGCTCACCGCGTCCGGGTGCACCCGGGTCAGCACCAGCAACTCCGCCGCCCGGTCCGGATGGGCCGGATCCCGGCCGTACGCCGCCGCCAGGTGCAGCACCAGGTTCGCCTGGGTCCACAGCACCGCCGCCAGCTCGGCCACCGGCGCGAACAACCCCGCCAGCGCGGCCGTCGCCCCGCCCGCGGCCGCCTGCCGCACGAACCGCCGGGTCGCCAGCCGGGCCAGCCCGTCGGCGTCCGCATCGGGGTACGCGTCGCGCAGCCGCTGCGCCCAGTCACGGGCGCCCGGCCCGATCGCGTCGACGGCGGCCAGGGCCAGCAGCTCCGGAGCGAACCCGGGGTGGTCGAGCACCCGCCGGCCGATCTCCCGCAGGGACGATCCCGGCGTACGAGCCAACGAGCCTTCCCTGACTCCCGTGTCCGTGCCCGGGCTCGGGCCTGTGTTCGGGCTCGCGTCCGTGTCCGGCCCTGTGGCCGGGGCCGGGCTCGCGCCCGTGTCCGTGCCTGTGCTCGGGGCGGCGGTGTCCGTGCCCGTGCCTGTGCTCGGGGCGGCGGTGTCCGTGCCCGTGTCCGTGCCTGTGCTCGGGGCGGCGGTGGTTGCCTCGGCCGCGGCGGTCCTACTCACCGGCGTCGCCCGCGTCGGGTCGGCCTCTTCCGCGAGGGCGGTGGTTCCGGCGGCGGCCTTCCTCGCGACGGCCTTCTCGGCCGGAGCTTTCGTTACCGGGGCCTTCTTGTCCGCCTTCTTCACGAGGGCCGCCTCTGCCGGAGCCTTCTTGGCTGGAGCCTTCTTGGCCGGGGCCTTCTTCACGGGCGCCTTCTTCGCGGGAGCTTCGGGCGTCGGTTCCGTCGTGGCTTGAGCCTTCTTCGCGGGAGCGCTTCGCGTCGGCTTCGCCGTGGCCCGCGCCGACGATCGCCCGTCAGCCGCACCCGGCACCCGCTCCCTCGGCGAACCGGCCGTGGCGCCGCCGTTCCCGGGGGCGGTCGTGTCGGGACTCACTTCGGCCGGTGCCGGGCGCGGGCTGTCGCCGGCAGGGGCCGGTTCTGCGTCGCCTCTGTGCGCGACGTCACTTCCTGCGTCCGCGTCCCCCCGGCCGGCTTCGCGGCCAGGGGGCGGAGGAGCCGCCCGGTCGGCCTGACGAGGCAGCGGCGGGTCGGCCGAGGGCGGCTGGAAGAGCACCGCCGGAGCCGGCTTCGCCCGCCGCGGACGCTTTCCCGAGTCCTCTGTCCGCCGGGCACGCTCACCGCCGTCCTCCCCTTGGCGAGGCGGTTCCGGGGGCACCGGCGGCGGGGTGAATGTCGCCCTCGGGGAGCGTCGCCGCGCCCCCTCAGCAGGCTCTCGGCGGGTCGGCTCGCGCGGCGGCTGCTCCTGCATATCGATGGAGCTTAGCCCCGATGGCGTTCGGGCACAGCCGGAAAACACGAGGCCGGAGAGGGCACCGGCCGCGCCCCGGGCGCCCCGGCCCGCCGGACGGCCGGGCGTACGAGGGAAGTCGCTTTGCTCCCGATCGGTCGGGCCATGTATTCTCGGGCGCGGTGGTCTGCAGGGCCACCAGGGAGACTTCGCCTAGTCTGGTCTATGGCGCCGCACTGCTAATGCGGTTGGGGTCTTAAAGCCCCTCCCGGGTTCGAATCCCGGAGTCTCCGCGCGAAAGCCGGGTGTGTAGACTGGCTGAGCACCGAGCGCCCGTAGCTCAATGGATAGAGCATCTGACTACGGATCAGAAGGTTAGGGGTTCGAGTCCCTTCGGGCGCACAAGATCGTAAGGGCCTGACCTGCGGAAACGCGGGTCAGGCCCTTCGCTTGTCTGTCCCTTGTTGACGCGCGTGGCTGCTCGGTGTCTGCTCGTCCGACGAGCATCCCCTACGTCCCGCCTGTCGGGCGCGGTGTGAGAGTGTCCGGTGCGGTCCAGCGGCCGGTTGCGCCGGCGATCTCCGCCGTCATCTAGATGCATCGATGGCCGGTGGCTAGCAGTGGCTGCACCTCACCGTCGGCGCCGACACCTACGAGGTGTGCGTCGCCCGCACCCGCCACCCCGACTGACCACCCCACCCGACGGCCCCGCCCTCACCCAGGGGGGCGGGGCCGTCGGCTTTCCCACCGACTCGGAGACGTCGTTCGCTCCTCGTCGGCGGTGTCGGCGTCCTCGGTGGTCTTGCGTTCCTCGGCGGGCCGATCTCAGCGGCTCACGGCTGAGATCACCACGCTCGAGGCCGACGCCCTCAGTATCCAGCGTTGCTATCTACCGGTACCTAGTGTTACGGTCTACCGGTAGTCAGTGATGCTTGGTAGTGAGGGGATGATGGCATGGGCAACCAGATGACGGAGATGCTGAAGGGCACTCTCGAAGGCATCGTCCTGGCGATTCTGGCCCGCAGATCCGCATACGGCTACGAGATCACCGCGTGGCTGCGCGAGCGCGGATTCTCGGACATCGCGGAAGGCACCATCTACGCGCTGCTCGTCCGCGTCGAGCAACGCGGGTTCGTGGACGTGGAGAAGGTTCCCTCCGAGAAGGGCCCCCCGCGGAAGGTGTATTCGCTCAACGCGAAGGGGCGAGACCAACTCGCCGAGTTCTGGAGGACGTGGAACGTCCTCGCGGAACGCATCGAGCAACTTCACCACAACGACAACCAGGACGAAGGAGCATGAGGGTGGCCGCGAAGTGGATCGAGATGCTCGTCGGGTCGTTTGAGCAGAAGAAGCAGTACAAGCACCACATGGCCCGCATGGAGGCCCTGCCGGAGCCCTATCGCAGCACGGCCAAGGCTCTTCAGCGGTACTTCATGTACCAGGGAGGGATCCTCGACGGCGACACGCTCGTCACGATGCTCGGCGACTTCGTCGACCTCTGGGAGCGTGCGGTCGCCGATGGAACGCCGGTCCGCGCGATCGTCGGCGGCGACCCGGTCGAATTCGCCGAGACGTTCCTGCTGGCGTACTCCGGCAAGCAGTGGATAGACAAGGAACGCGAGCGCCTCCGGAATGCGATCGACGCCGCCGCCGGCGAGGAGACGAGCGCATGACCACCGAGACGCGCGAACCCGCGATCAGGGTGCGGGCCATCACGAAGTCCTACAAGGATCTGCACGTGCTGCGGGGCGTCGACTTCGACGTGGCGGCCGGGAGCATCTTCGCTCTGCTCGGCTCGAACGGCGCCGGAAAGACCACGCTGGTGCGGATCCTGTCGACGCTGCTGAAGGCGAACACCGGCACCGCGACCGTGCACGGCTTCGACGTCTCCTCGGCCCCGGGCGAGGTACGCAAGTCGATCAGCCTGACCGGGCAGTTCGCCGCAGTCGACGAGGTGCTCACCGGCCGGGAGAATCTGGTCCTGGTCGCGAAGCTGCGCCACCTGAAGAACCCGGGTGCGATCGCCGACGACATGCTCGCCCGTTTCTCGCTCACCGATGCCGGCAATCGCCGGGCGGCGACGTACTCGGGCGGCATGCGCCGGCGGCTGGACATCGCGATGAGCCTTGTCGGCAGCCCGCCGGTCGTGTTCCTCGACGAGCCGACCACCGGCCTCGACCCGCAGGCCCGCATCGAGGTCTGGCAGACGGTGAAGCAGCTCGCCAAGGATGGCACGACCATCCTGCTGACCACGCAGTACCTCGACGAGGCCGAGCAACTCGCCGACCGGATCGCGATCCTGCACAAGGGCACGATCATCCAGAACGGCACGCTCGCCGAGCTGAAGCAGCTCCTCCCGTCCACCAGGGTCGAGTACGTCGAGAAGCAGCCGACCCTCGAGGACGTCTTCCTCGCCCTCGTCGGCGACACCAGTGACACCGCCGACAAGGCAGCCGTGTCCGCAGGAGAGGAATCCCGATGACCGCCCACGTCCTCAGCGACACCGGAACCCTCACCGGCCGCTCCCTGCGTCACATCCTCCGCAGCCCGGACACCATCATCACCACAGCGGTCACCCCGGTCGCGCTGATGCTGCTCTTCGTGTACGTGCTGGGCGGAGCCATCAACACCGGATCCGACGAGTCGTACATCAACTACATGCTCCCGGGCATCCTGCTCATCACCATCGCCTCCGGCATCGCCTACACGGCGTACCGGCTGTTCCTCGACATGCAGGGCGGCATCTTCGAACGCTTCCAGTCGATGCCGATCCCACGATCCTCCGTGCTCTGGGCGCATGTCCTGACCTCACTCGTCGCCAACCTGGCGTCGCTCGTGATCGTCACCGGCGTCGCGCTGATCATGGGGTTCCGCACCGGCGCGTCCATGGTCGACTGGCTCGCCGTCGCCGGCATCCTGATCCTGTTCATCCTCGGCCTCACCTGGGTCGCCGTGATGGCGGGCCTTTCCGCCAAGACCGTCGACGGCGCGAGCGCCTTCAGCTACCCGCTGATCTTCCTGCCCTTCATCAGCTCGGCGTTCGTCCCCACCGACTCGATGCCTGGCCCGGTCGCGTGGTTCGCCGAGAACCAGCCGGTGACGTCCATCGTGAACACTCTCCGCGCGCTGTTCGCGCAGCAACCCGTCGGCAACGACATCTGGATCGCCCTCGCCTGGTGCGTCGGCCTGCTCGTCGCCGCCTACGTCGCCGCGACAGCGATCTACCGCAAGAAGATCAGCTAGCCGATCGCAAGAAGACAGCGCCGCATCCGTGGGCTGGACAACCCGGCCGCCGGGCACCTGCCCGAGCTCTGCGACCCGCGGATCACGGCGCGGATCCTGGAAGGACTACAGCGTGATGGGCATGACAAGCGAAACTCCCGAGCATGGGCTCGTTGGGCGCCGGACCGTGTTGAAGGGCGTGGTGGGCGCCGGCGTGCTCACCGGCCTCACCGGCCTCGCCGGACACGGCACCGCTTCCGCAAGCGTCTCCGGTAGCGATGCTGGTGACGGTGGTGAGTGCGGTGTCGCGCGCGGCTGGGGAAAGGTGGCGGACGCGTTCCGTGCGAACTTCGAGGGCCCCGGCGAGGTGGGTGCGGCGTGCAGCGTCTACGTGGGTGGCCGCCTCGTGGTCAACCTGTGGGGCGGCCTCGCCGACCGCGCGGCGAACCGACGGTGGCGCAGAAACACCATCATGCAGGTCGCGTCCACGACGAAGGGCGCTACCGCGATCTGTGCACACCTGCTGGTACAGCGCGGTCTGCTGGATCTGGACGCGCCGGTGGTGCGGTACTGGCCGGAGTTCGGCGCCCACGGCAAGGACCAGATCCCGGTGCGCTGGCTGTTGTCGCACCAGGCCGGGCTGCCGATCGTTGACGGACCGCTGACCTTCGAGCAGGCATGCGCCTGGGACCCGGTCATCCGGGCATTGGAGGCGCAGCCGCCGCTGTGGGAGCCGGGCACCCAGCACATCTACCACGCCAACACCTACGGATACCTGGTCGGCGAGGTCGTGCGTCGGATCACCGGCAAGTCACTCGGCACCTTCTTCGCCGAGGAGGTGGCTCGCCCGCTCGGCTTGAGCGCCTGGATCGGGTTGCCCGCCAGACACGAGCCACGGGTGGCGAAGATCCACAACGCTGCTCCGTTCAGCGTGGAAGAGTTGCTCGCCGGGATGATCAGGGTTACCGGGCTCGACGCGGAGACGGTAACTGCCTGGGTCACCGCCCTGTACAGTCCGGGCTCCGTCGCAATGCGCGCCGGCGAACTCGGCGGTGCCTTCACCACGTCCGACTACTTCACCACGCGTGCCTGGCGTGCATCCGAGCACCCAGCCGCGAACATGGTCGCCGACGCACACTCGATCGCCCGGATGTACGCCGCCACGGTCAGCAACGTCAACGGTGTACGACTGCTCAACCCGGCAACCGTCGCAAGAGCGACGGAGATCCACACCGACAAGACATCGATGTACGGGCTGCCGTCAGGGCTGAACATCCCCGCTGACCGTTCCTTCAACATGTCACTCGGGTTCTGGCGAGCCTGCCCGCCCTACCCGATGCTCAGCCCGGCGTCGTTTGGCCACCCAGGCTCCGGCGGCTCGGTCGGCTTCGCCGACCCCGACGCCGGTGTCGGCTTCGGCTACGCCACCAACCTCTGGAACTTCCGACCCGACGACCCACGGGCGACGAACCTGGCCAACGCCGTCCGAACCTGCCTCGGATGACGCGCGAACAACGCACTACTGCCTGACCGTGCCGAACTCGCGCGGGCCGAGTTCCGTCGCCACCTCGACGAAGCCGCGCCTGCGCGGGTGCAGCGCGTCCTTCGTCAGAACAGCACCCACTCGATGGCCGGCGCCGCGTCATGGACCGGCACGAAGCGCAGTACGTGCTCGTTCAGCGGCATCAGCCACTCGTGGGCGGCGACCGTGAGAACACCTCGTGGAAGGTGACGACCAGTGGATCCTGCAGAATGCGCCGGCCCCTAAGGGTCCGGTTGGGCAGCACCGCCTGAATTTGGTACTGCGGGCGCCGGTTGGCCGGGGTGGATGAAGGCCCAGTCGGCGCCCGACAGGCCCTGCGCGACGCCCAAACCACCTGCTACGCCAGCCACAACTGGCACCCGCTGTTCACCGCTGGATGCGGGCGACCACGACGGCCCGCAGGAGGGCAGGCGTGGTGTGACGTCGGCCCGCCCATGTGGAGCGGGCCGACCGACGTGCCGCGCTGACGGGACGTCAGCCACTGCCGAGGGCTTCGGTCGGAGCCAGCGCGGCGGCGCGCATGGAGGGATAGACGCCGGCGGCCATTCCCACGACCAAGGCACCGGCGAGGCCCGCCAGCGTCGCGGGAAGCGGGACGATGACGGGCCAGTGGTGCCAGGTCGCCCACGCCACCGTGGCGGCTCCTCCAAGCAGTGCTCCGGTGACGCCGCCCAGCAGCGCCAGCATCATCGACTCGATCAGGAACTGGCTGCGGATCTGGCCCCTGGTCGCCCCCAGCGCACGGCGTAGTCCGATCTCGGCTCGGCGCTCCAGCACCGAGATGACCATGGTGTTGGCCACGCCGATCCCGCCGACGAGGAGCGCGACCGCGGCCAGCGCGAGGAACAGCGTCGAGAACGCGTTCTGGGTGGCTCGTTTGGCGAGCAGTGCCTCCGAGGGACGGCTGACCACGACATCGGCGGGCTGCTGCGGGTTCACCGTCTCCGGCAGGACGGCGCGGACGTCCTCGATCGCCGGTTCGGCGGTCTGGATGTAGAGGACCGTGGGGTGGCCGTCGAAGGCCAGCTCTGAGCGGGCGGCGTGCCAGCCGACGAACACCGATCGGTCGATCTCCGGAAGCAGGGGCACGGCGGCGAGGATGCCGACGACGGTGAACCACCGGTCACCGATCATGACCTGCTGGCCGACCCCGTCACCGGTGGGCACGCCGGCGATCCCCAGTCTCGACGCCGCCACCGCGCCGAGTACCACGGTGGGGATCCGGGAGGTCGTCTCGGTGAGCCACTGACCGTGCTGATCGTCCGACCACTGAGCAGCAGGCCAGCGGTCGAGTTCCCTCGGGCGCACAGCAGGAAGAGGCCGTCTCGGGGAACCGTGACGGCCTCTTTCCGTCCTGGGCAGCACGAAGTGCAGCAACAGTCCCGGCCGGCCCGGGGAACCACGCTTCAGCGCTCCACACCGCCCACCCGTTCGCCCAGGCTTCAGCCAGCGCGGTTCGCCGGGCGGGGTTCTCGTGCGGCGACGGCGGGGTGGGCCGGCTGCCTGTTGACGACGCCTGCCGCCCAGAGGGCGACGGCGATGAAGACGATCTGCTCCGGAATCCGGAACCACAGCGGCGTGGCGGGATCGCCGTTGAGCGGCACGTTCTCCAGGGCGGCGTATACGTTGGCCGGGAACATCAACACGAACAGGACGGAGAGACCGATTCCGGCTGCCGTACGGGTCCGTGCCAGGACGAGTCCCAGGGCGCCGAGGAATTCCAGTACGCCGGTCCCATATACCACCAGGCTGGGGAACGGGACGAACGGCGGAACCATGGCCACCATGTCGCCGTGGCTGGGCATCACCGTGACGCTGTCGGGGACGAAGTGTGCGGCACCGGTGAAGACGAGCATGACGGCCAGTCCGTGGGCCGCGCTGGTCCGCCAGTCGGCGAACCGACGCACCCCGACCACGGCGAGCAGGCGGAACCCCAGCGTGGGGATCGCGAACAGCATGAGTGTCGTGAACAAGTCCTTCTCCCGAGATGAGGTCGCCGGAAAGCGGTCAGCAGCCGGCGAAGAGAGCAGGGTGGGGCCCGTACGCGTGCCGGGCCGGGACGGGGTGGCGGACCGTCAGACCTGAGTGAAGGCGAGTGGCACCCCGTAGGCGTCCTCGGCCGTGACGTAGAAGCCCTCCGGGGTGGTGTGGGTGGAGATCTCGTTGTGCTCGATGAGCTTGCGCGCGGCGGTCAGGTCGCGGACAGCGACGGTGTGGGCGGCCAGCAGGGGCAGGCCGGGCAGGGCGTGTCCGGGAAGGACGTCGTCGAGCGAGGACTGCGGGATGATCTCCACTCGGCCGTGCCGCAGGTGGATCACGCGCTTGGGGCCTTCGATCCACACGTCGGCGTCCAGGATGCGGGCGTAGCGCTCTTCGTGGCCGTCGACCTCGTCGTCGGGCGCGACCAGCAGCACGCTGTGCAGGCCGACCGCGCCGTTGGGGTGATCGAGATACCGAGGCTGGTGGACGTACTGCGGCGTGAAGTGCTGCGTTGCCTGGAGCGCCCCCTCGGGGGTGTGGGCGGCATCGATGCGGACGCTGTCGGCGCGGACGGTCCGCGGTCCGTCGGGGGTGGAGACCTCTCGTTGCAGCGCGCGGATCCCGGTGGAGGCGAGGCCGGCCGCGCGTAGCCGCTCCGCGGTGGCCTGGACGTCGCGGGAGCCGAGGGTCATCAGCAGGCCGCGGTAGGTCTGGCGCAGCTGGTGGACGCCCCAGGGGTCGGGGGCGGCGGGGTCGACGATGCCGAGCAGTTCGATGAACGACTGCCCGAAGTAGGCGCACCGGTTGGCGGTGCAGGTGGGCAGGAGCGGACCGCCGGGCCGTTCGGCCAGGTGGTGGGGCGAGACGGGGCTCAGGGTGAAACCGAGAGCCGCGTAACGGGCGGAGGCCGCGGTGAGGTCGGTGGTGATGAGCACGGTGTGGTCGATGTAGTCGATGTCGGCGGCGTATTCGGTGTTCATGCGCGGTGTCCCTCGTGAATTTCCGGGTTGACGTGGTGCGGCTGGACGTGGTGCGGCTGGCTGGCGGAACCGAAGATGCGACCTCACGCGGCCGCGGCGACCGCGGCGGCGATGAAGAGCACCTGCAGGACCGTGCGGGTCGGCAGGGGGGTCACGGGTTTCCCGGCCAGGGTGAGACCCCGGCGGGCCGCCGAGACGTTGGCCGGGAACATCGCGAGCATGAGCACGGCCAGCCCGATCGCCGCGTACGGCGCGGTCGGCGGAAACAGCAGTCCGGCGGCGCCGGCGAGCTCCAGGACGCCGGTGAGCGTGACCAGCAGGGCCGGGTGCGGGATCGCCGGCGGGATCATCGCGACGAAGTCGCGGCGCCATGAGGACAGGAAATGGGGCACGCCGGTGAAGACGAACATCAGGGCCAGCGCGCCCCGCAGGGCCGGCTGCCAGGCGTCCAGGGCGTCGACGCCGACCAGGCCGATGAGCCGTAGCACGATGAATCCGCCCGTGAGGGCGATGAACGGAACCATCCCGTCCTCCAATCTTGTCACCGTAAAGATTGAAGGAAACTCTTTATCTTGTCAACGTAAAGATGGGGGTGAGGGCTGCCACGCCGGGCATCGGCACGGAGGGAGGGTGAGGTGGATCGACCGCGCGAACATCCAGGGACGGAGCGTCCGATGGTTCGGCCCGCCCTCGGGGGTGCGAGGTCAGGGTGCGGGTGCAGCGCTGCGATCTCAGGGGACGGGGCCGTGCCGTGAGCGTCAGCTGTCGTCGCAGGCTGGGCCGGTAATCAGAGCCGTCGGGGCGCGGCGGTCGAGACAGCCGGCGGAGCCGGGCCGGTGTTGCGACCCGGCTCCCTTGCTGATCAGTACGGGCGGAGCGAGGTGAAGAACCGCCTGAGTTCGCCGGCGAGCAGGTCCGGTTCCTCGAGCGGCATGAAGTGGCCGCCCCTACCTGGCTCACTCCAGTGCCGGATGTCGGTGCAGGCGCGTTCGGTCATCTCGCGCGGGAAGTTGACCATCGACGGTTCGGTGCTCACCGTGAACGCGGCGGGCACCGTGATGTCGGGTCGTGGGCTGTTGCGGGCATAGTCGAAGTACTGGCGGAACGAGGAACCGATCGTGCCGCTCGCCCAGTACAGGGTGATGATCGTCAGCAGGGTGTCGCGGTCGAACCGGCTTTCCAGGTCTCCGTGGTTGTCGCTCCAGTCCCGGTACTTGTCGACGAGCCAGGCGGCCAGGCCGGCCGGCGAGTCGACAAGCGCCGCGGCGATGGTGTCCGGCCGGGTGCCCATGATGGCGCTGTACCCGCCGTCGGTCTGGTCGTACACCGCCTCGGCGTCGAGAAACGCCTGCTCGGCCGGCGACAGCGGGCGGGAGTCGAAGCTGGCCGGGAACGGTGGGTGGATCATGTGGATGCCGACCACCTGCTCGGGATACAGCGCGCCCAGCCAGCCGGTGACCACGCCGCCGACATCGCCGCCGAAGGCGCCGTAACGCTGGTAACCGAGGACATCGGTCATCAACAGGTGCATCGTCTGCGCCATCGTCGCACGGGTGAGCGGGCCCTTCGGCAGCTCCGAGTACAGGAACCCGGGCAGCGAGGGGACCACCACGTCGAACGCGTCGGCGGGATCGCCGCCGTGGCGAGCGGGGTTGGTCAGACGGTCGACCAGCGGCAGCATCTCCACGAAGCTGCTGGGCCAACCGTGGCTCAGGATCAGCGGCAGCGGTGCGGGCGCGCCTTTCGGACGCGCCCCGGCCACCCTCAGGAAGTGCAGGCGCCGGCCGCCGATCTGAGTCTGGTAGTGCGGCAGTGCGTTGAGTTCTGCTTCCCGAGCACGCCAGTTGAATCCGTCGACCCAGTAGGACACCAGGTGCCGCAGGTAGTCCGGGTCGGTGCCGGCCTGCCACGGCTGGTCGCCGCTGCGGCTGGTGAAGCGGGTACGGGTCAGTCGGGCCCGCAGGTCGTCGAGTATCTCGTCGGAGACGTCGATACGGAACGGGGAGAAGGTCATTGTTCCTCCGGTCAGGAGGGCGCTCCCCGACGCGAGGTCAGCGAACAGGGATGGCCGGGTGGAGTGCCCAGACGTGATATTGGATGTTCACCGGGCTCACCTCCCCCTCATCGCTGCTGACGTGATCGATCTTAGACGCACTCCGCTGTCGCGATGTACCCCCACGGGTTCCCGGCGCGGGCGGCAGGTGGTGGGGCTGGCCCGAACCGGCGTCCGACGTCCGGTGACGACGAGCGGCAGGCGTCGATGAGTGGGCAGCCGGGTGCGCCGGCGCGCGGTCGGACCGGCGCGGTGCTGGTGACGAAAGGGGCGACCCCGCTGCCCTCTGTCGGTAGCCGACCTATCGCCGGCCGTCGACCTAACGCCGCAAGCCGCCAAATCCTGCTTATCCGCCGATGTGGCTCATGGCTCCCCTGTCAGCACTCTTCGGGCGTGGCGGCGGCTTGTGCGCGGCGCTGCACCGGGCCGGATGGCGCCCGACCACCGCGGGCGCCCTGCGCCCCGCGCAGCCGCACGGGACCTGATCCGGCCCGCGCTCCACCGCGCCGGTGTCGGCCCGTTCCGGCATCCGGCCGTGCTGGTTCCGGGTCGGGCGTGCCGGTGCCGGCTCGTTTCCGCAGGTGCGGGGCGCTCTCCCGGCGGGCGTGGCGGTGTGCCGGCGTCGAGCCGACCGCCGGCACACCGGCCGGGGCGGGCCGGCCGGTCGGGGGCCGCGCCGGTGCGGAGCGGCGGCTCGGCCGGCGGCCAGCCGGAAGTTCCAGCCGGCGTGGGCCGGTAGGTGTCGTTTCCGACAGATCCGGCCGGTTGTTGCGGCTCGCCATAGCGGCGCGACGGGCCCGACCATTAGGCTCATTTGCTGAGTGGGGGCCGCAAGACATCGTCTCTACTCGATTCCGGGTTGCGAGTATTGGCTGGTTGCGGCACCGAAGGGCAGGATGGAGTGACCCGAGAAGGCGAGCCAGGGGCCGACTTCGCCACACGCGAGGACAGCAGACGCGTGGCGTACGAGGTGACCGGCGCGCCCGACGGATTCCCCGTCTTCCTGCTCCACGGCACACCCGGCAGCCGCCGTGGCCCGAAGCCCCGCAGCATCGTGCTCTACCGGATGGGCGTCCGCCTGATCGCCTACGATCGCCCCGGCTACGGCGACTCCGACCGGCGCGAGGGCCGGGACGTGGCCGACGCCGCCCGCGACGTGGAGGCGATCGCCGACCAGCTGGGCGTGGAGCGGTTCGCCGTCGTCGGCCGCTCCGGGGGCGGCCCGCACGCCCTCGCCTGTGCGGCCGACGCCGAGCTGCGTGGCCGGGTGAGCAGGGTGGCGGTGCTGGTGAGCCTCGCGCCGTGGAACGCGATCGAGCTGGACTGGGTCGGCGGCATGAACACCGGCAACGTCCGCGGGTTCGGGGTGGGTTCCCCCGACACCGCCGCCGTGGTGGAGGAGATCCGCCAGCGCGCCGAGCGGGCCGCCGCCGATCCCCGGCTCCTCCTGGCCGACCTGCGGACGGAGATGAGCGCGGCGGACCGCCGGGCGGTCAACGACCCGGCGCTGCGCCGACTGATCACCGACACCTACGAGGAGGCCCTCCGCTCGGGCCCGTACGGGTGGATCGACGACGTGCTGGCGTTCCGCCGCAACTGGGCGTTCGACCTCAAGGCGATCGACACCGCGGTGACGCCGGTCCGGCTGTGGCACGGCGCCGACGACAACTTCGCCCCGGTCAGCCACGGTCGGTGGCTCGCCGCGCAGATCCCCGGCGCCGAAATGGAGGTCCGGCCCGGGGCGGCGCACTTCGACGCCGTCGAGGAGCTGCCGCGCATCCTGCGCTGGCTCGTCGACCCCGACCCCGACCCTGACCCGGCGCTGAGCACCGACCTGCTCATCGGCGCGCGGCCCGGTCAGTAGGGGTGCGGGTCGAGCACCCGGCGCACGTACCGCCCGTCGCGTAGCACCACGACGCTGGGGTGGTGCTGCCCGACCCGGTTGGCGAGCCGGTCGGAGATGCGCATCCGCCCGATGCTCACCCGGCCGCCGGACAGCGCCTGGTTGACGGTCTCCAGGTTGCCCCGGGTCCGCAGCGTGTCGGGGTGCTCGGGCCCGAGCACCTGCGTGAGCTGATCCACGACGGTCAGCAGCCCGTCGCGTCCCCGCTCCGGCTCGCCGGTGAGGATGGTGAAGACCGCGACGTTGTTGGCCGCCGCCATGGTGAACGGGTGCCGGTCGCCGAGCGTGGCCAGCATCGTCCCGGTCGTCGCCTCGGTGAGCGAGCGGCTGGTGTCCGTGTCGCCGGCGTCCCACAGGGCCACGCCCAGATTGATCCGGCAGACCAACGAGTAGGGATGGTCGAGACCGAACACCTGGACGAACTGCTGCTCCGTCTCGCCCAGTTCCGCCAGGGCCTGCGCGTTCTCCCCCTGCAACATCAGGTTGGCCGACCGGCTGAGCCGGCTGAACAGGGTGTCCGGGTTGGTCGGCCCGAGGGTGGCCAGCAGCCGCTGGTAGGTCTCGTCGAGCAGTTCGGCGGCCTCGGCGATCTCCCCGGTGCTGCGCAGCGACGCGGCCAGGTTGGCCCGCGCGGTGAGCACGGCGCGGGAGTGGTCGCCGAAGAGGTTCCGGTAGCCGGTCACCACCTCCCGCAACAGCGCCACGGAACCCTCGTAGTCGCCGGTCTCCCGCAGGTCGCGGGCGAGGTTGTTGGCCGACGCCAGGGTGTTCGGGTGCTCCGGGCCGAGGACGACCCGTAGCCGGCGGTTGGTGGCCCGGTCGAGCTCGAGGGCCCGGTCGAACATTCCCGTCAGCCGGTAGGACGCGGCAAGGTTGTTCGCCGCGTTCAGGGTGCGGCGGTGGTCCTCGCCGAAGACCTCGACCGACGCGGCGTACGTCCGCTGGGTGCGCTCCAGAGCCTCCTGGTAGCGGCCCAGCGTGCACAGGTCGGCTCCGTACCCGCCGGCGGTCATCAGCGTGTGCGGATGGCTGTCGCCGATCAGCTCCTCCTGCTGGCGCAGGGTGCCCTCGTCCAGCCGGTAGGCCTCCTCGAACCGCCCGAGGCTGCGCAGCAGGTTGGCCCAGTTGAACCGCAGGTGCAGCAGTTGGACGCGCAGCTTGCGGTGCTCCGGCCCGTCCGGCGGCAGCTTCCGAAGCAGCGCCGACCAGACGGCCTCGGTCTCTCGCGCGTACCGCTCGCCCTGCTCGTACCCGCCGCTGACGTAGATGTAGCGGACCCGGTCGATGACCAGCTGCCGGACGTCGTCGTCGTCGCAGGAGATCGCGCCGGAGCCGTCGAGGTGCGGCCAGAGCATCCGGAACCGTTGCCGGTTCGCCGGGTCCTCCACCTCGCCCGGCGGGCGCGATCCGGCGAGGATCTGGTGCACCTCGTGTTTGGCCGTGACCAGCTCGTCTTCGGTCATCCGGGCGCGCAGGGCGGCCTGCAACAGCCGGTGCACCTGCACCCGGTGGGCGTGCGGGTCCAGCTTGATGAGCGCGAGCTTGTTCATCCGCTGCACCAGCGTCGCGGCGATGTCGCGTTCGGAGACGCGGTCCGCGACGCGGGCGGCGACCACCGGGTCGTGCGGGGCGATGACCCGCGCCACCTGGTCGCCGTAGAGCAGGTCGAGGGAGATCTCCGGGGCCAGCACCGACGCGAGCTGGAGGAGACGGTACGCCCCCGGCGAGCCCTCCCGCAGCCGCTGCAACGGGAGGTCCCAGACCTCCGTCTCCAGGCCGGTGCGGCGCAGCCCGGCCAGGTATTCGTCGACCGGCGTGCGGGTGTCGGCCAGCCACGCCCCGACCGTCGCGACGAAGATCGGCACATTCTCCACGGCGTCGGCGACCCGCTCGGCCTCCGCGACGCTCATCAGGTGCTCGCCCAGGCGGGCGCGCAGGTGCGCCACGCTCTCCGCCCGCTCGAACTCGTCGACGTCCACGGCCCGCGCCAGGTCGCCCCAGTCCGGGTTGCGGGTGGTGACCAGCACGTGCCCGTTGCCCTGTGGCAGATAGGGCCGGACGTCCTCGTAGAGGTCGGCGTTGTCGAAGATGAGCAACCAGTGCGGTGGCGGGCTGCCGTCGGCGCGGCGCTCGGTCTGGCTCAGCCGCTGCCGCAGCGCCCGGTTGGTCTCCGGGATCGTGGTCTGGGGCAGGCCCAGCTCCTCGGCGAGTTCCACCATCCGCACGTCGACGAACTGCGGCGGGTCGGCGGCGATCCACCAGACGATGTCGTACGCGCCCCGGAACCGGTGGGCGTACTCGATGGCGAGCTGCGTCTTGCCGAGGCCGGGGCCGCCCCGCAGCGCGACCGGCGTCCCGCCGCCCGCGGCCCTCAGCTCCTCCCGGAGCCTGCGCAGCAGCTCCTCGCGGCCGGTGAAGCGGGCGTTGCGGGCCGGCACGTTGAAGACGGCGGCGCGCACGCCCGGGAAACGGGCAGGGCGCAGCCCGGCCGCGTCCGCCGTCCGGCCGACCAGCTTCAGCAGGTGGGTCGCCGCGTCCTCGGCCGTGAGGTCGTGCACGGCCGTCCAGCTGCCGACCGGCACGTCCGGCACGGGCGGGGTGTCGTCGACGTGCACGGCCAGCCAACCCGGCGCGGCGCGGTCCACGGCGTCGGGGCGGGACCGCTGGGCCGCCAGGTAGGCCCGGGAGACCAGCCGGACCTCGCGGAACGCCGGACCCGCCGGCTCGGGCACCGGCCCGTCCAGGACGGCGGTCACCACCCGGAGATCCGCCGAGTTCAGCACGGCCTGCGCCCACTCCGCCCAGATCTGGTCCTCGGGCGCGTGCCGGAGCAGGATCAACTCGTCGACGACCGCCGGCTTGCGTTCGAAGCGCTGCACCGTCCGGCGGCGCAGCTGGTCGTCCATCCGGGGCAGGCTGGTGATCCTGCCGTTGGTGATGTGGCTGGTCAACGTCTCGTACGCCGACAGCAGGGTGGTGCGCCCGCCCGGCTCGTCGCCGAAGGTCGCCAGCGTCTCCTCGTACGCGTAGTACGCGCGGTACGGCACCTCGACGGTGAGCCAGTAGGCCTGCCGCTCGCTGTCGGTCATGCCGCCCGGCAGGCCGGTGAACTTCTGCATGGCCAGTGACCGGCCGGCGTCCCGCTTGCTCTTCTCGCCGTCGTCGACCCGCATCGGCACGGGCAGCACCCGGCGGGCCCGGCGCCCCTCGTAGTCCCGCACCCGGGCGGCCACCGCCGCGGCACCGTCGATGCCCTGGTCGCTGAGGGTGAAGCAGTCGACCAGGACGTCGGGCAGGTGGATGGTGCAGATCTCGGCGACGTCGCTGATCCCGGTGCGGCTGTCGATCAGGGCGTAGTCGTAGTGCCGCTTCATGTCCTCCCGCAGCGCGTCGAAGAACTGCGCGCCGCCGAGCCGGTTGTAGAAGTTGTCCCAGTTCAGGCCGGTCACGCTGGTGGCGTAGTCGGGGTTGTGCCGCCCGGCCAGCAGCAGGTCGAGGCTGCCGCCGCCGGGGAACTCCCAGCCCACCGAGAACGCGTAGCGGTGGACGCGCGCGAACTCCCGGTGCCAGTCGCCCGGGCGGGTGTCGGTGCCGCTCTCCTCGCGCTGGCGGGCGTTCTCCCATTCGTAGTCCAGGATCAGGTCCATGACGCCGCCCGTGGTGGCGACCTGCTCCGCGTCGAGGAACGGGGCGTAGAACCGGTGCAGGCCGGGAGACTCCAGGTCCCAGTCGGCGACGAGCACCCGCTGGCCGTTCGCGGCGAGGATCCAGGCGGTGTTGGCGAGCGCCATCGTGCGGCCCGTACCGCCCTTGTAGGAGTAGAAGGTGACGACCTGCCCTTCGCGCGATGGCGTCATCGCTCGTCCTTCCCTCGCGTCGTGTCGAACGGCCGCACCGGCGGCAGGGCCGGGCCGGGTCCCGCCGGCCCGTCGAACGGCCGGGCCGGGCGCAGGCTCGGCCTCGGAGTGGCCGGGCCGTCCGGCGGGTCGACCGGGCCGTACCGGAGGAACTGCTTGCGGGCCTCGGTCACCAGCAGCGGGGTGCAGCGCTCGAACTCGTCGATCGCCCGCACCGGCATGACCCGGGGGAACCCGGCATCCTGCAACGTCTCGGCGACCGACTCGGGCGCCGTGGTGCCGCGCTCGTGGTCGGCGGCGATGACCAACGGGACCGCCCAGCGGGGCAGGTCGGCCAGCGCCGAGCGGATGGCGGCGGCGCCGGCCGCGGCGTCGACCAGCACGACGGTGGGGCTCCGCGGCGCCAGCGCCCGAGCCGCCGCCAGGTCGACGACCCGGGTGGGCAGACCGAGCCGCTCGGCGGTCGCGGCGACGTAGTCGGCCACGGCCAGCTCGTGCTGCCCCGCGTAGGGCCGCCACCGCGAGTGGTCGGTGAGGGTGGCGACCACCAGCGCCGGGCCGACGCTGTCGGGCACCGGGTGGCTGGACAGCGTCGCCGCCCGGGACCGGGCCAGCGGCTGCGTCTCGGCCACCGTGACGATGCGCCTCGCCAGCGCGTCGAGGACCCGCCGGTACTGCTGGTGGTATGCGCTGAGCTTGCAGAGGGCACGCAGGCCGTTCTCGGCGTAGTCGGCCCGGTCGCCGGCGTCCCGCACCAGGTCGAGGGCCCGGGTCGTCTCCGGCCGGTCGCCCCAGGACGGCAGCGGCAGCCACAGCACCGGCACCAGGTGCCGCTCGGCCCGCGCCGGGGCCAGCGGGGCGAGCCGGCTGCGGAACGACTCGCGTTCGCCGAGGGCCCACGCGTTGCGGAAGTAGTTCGGCGAGTGCAGCGGCACGAAGACGTGCGCGAGGCTGAGCGCGTCGGTGAGCGTCTGCCGCAGGTCGGCCCCCGGGTTGACCTGGCCGTCGTAGAAGCCGGCGTCGAGGTCGCCGCCCCTCGTGGCGGCGTGCCGGACGGCGGCGGCCAGGTCGTTGAAGAACCGGTTGACCCAGTAGTCGGTGTCCGGCCGGACGCCGGCCGACAGCGGCACCGAGTGGGCGTAGCTGAGGAAGAAGTAGGTCTCCCGGCGAGGCGCGCCGCGGACCGGGGCGGGATCAGACCACGTCATGTCCGCCCTCCTCGAACGTGGTGCGCAACTGCCGCACGTCGGTCGGGACCTGGGCCCGCACCCAGTGCGTCCGGTACGCCCGGGCGATGCGCTGCGCCAGCCGCCAGACCACCGCGTCGTAGGCGGCCTTGCCGGTGTCGCCGAGACTCAGCAGGCCGTAGATGCCCTCTTCGTGGTATTGCGGGGCGATCTCCGGGGGCAGCCGGGTGGGGGTGAACATCTGTCGCCGCGACACGGCCGCCGGCAGCTGGCGACGCTCCACCAGGGACCAGTTGACCGGAATGACAGGCGTCTCCCCCGCCGACGGATCGGCGCCCGGCCGGGTCAGGATCTGCCGGCGGGTGAACGCGTCCCACTCGCGGGCGCACCAGGCGCTGTTGAGGTAGTGGGTCGAGATCAACGGGATGAAGACCTGGCAGTGCCCGGCGGCGAAGGCGAGGTCGTCGGTCCACACCTGCCCTCCGTCGAGCATCCGGTCCATGAACCCGGCCGTGCGCCCCGGACCGAGGCCGAGCAGCTCGACGACGTGGTCGGAGAGGTCGACGAAGAGCTGGAACACCTTCTGGTTGGTGTCCCGGGGTGCCGCGACCTGGTTCTTCTTGTGGGCGTAGCTGAGGAAGAACACGGGGGCGCTCTCGTCCTCCCAGAGTGTTTCCTCTGCCACCTGAGGCTCCCGACCGGTGCGGCGACTCCCGGCCGTCCACACTATCGAGCTTGGTCAACTCTGCGCTGCCCCGCCCGTCACCGCCGGTGTTCATCCATCCACCCTCGGGCGAAGTCGACGGCCGTCCGGACACCGACGAGCCGGCAGTCGGCGCCGCCGACCGACCCGCGCCGCACTGCGCCGGTGTCCGCCAGAGCCGAGCCGATCAGCGCGAAGTCGGTGTCGTGCAGATCCGGGGCCCGGAAGTCGCGCCGGACCCGCCGCCCGGTGGCGTCGCGCACGTAGCACCGGTACGCCCGGTCGGCCGGCGGCCGGCGCAGCCGGTACTCGGCCAGGTGGAACGCCGTGCAGACGGACCAGTCGACGCCGAGCAGCAGCACCACGGCGTCGACGGCGTAGAGCGCGCCCAGCGGGGAGCGTTCGCCGAGGTGACAGTCGAGGTCGTGGACGGCGGTCAGCCGGGCCGCGTCGGGGCCGAGGGCGGCGAAGGAGGTCTGCGGGTGGCGGCTCCGCGCCGCCCCCGGCTGGCGGCGTACGTGCTCGGCGAAGATTCCCATGCCCTCGGCGGGGCTGTGCTCCGGGTCGAACGGCGCGATGGCCGCCTCGGCCTCCGCGACCCCGGCGGCGCTCATTCCGGCGGTCGCCTCCCGGAACTGCCGGGACGTGATGGAGTTCCCGGCCGTCTGCGCCGGTACGACCACCGTGCCCGACCCGCCCAGCACGTCCCGCACGGCGGCCAGCAGGGCGGCGGGGCCACCCGCGACCCGGCCGACCCGGGACAGGGCGCAGTGCACCAGCACGGTGGCCCCCGCCGGCAGTCCCAGCGCCCGCAGGTCCGTCGCCAGCGTGTCCCGCCGGAGCGGAACGCCGGTCACGCCCATCCGTCCACGGTGGCGCGCATGCCCCGGACGAACCGTTCGCCGGTGGCGGTGAGGGCACCGTGGCCGAGCAGGGCGTCGAGGGCGCCGTCGGTCCGGTCCCGGTGGCGACGGAAGTGGCCCACGGCGGCCGGGCCGGGGCGGTGCCGCCACACGTCGGCGACCGCCAGGCGGGCGTACGCGCCGTGCAGCACGTCCCCCACGGGGCGTGGATCGTCCCGGCACGGCACACGCAGCGTCCGGGTGTCGTCGCGGTCGAACAGGTCGCAGACGTCCAGCACCGCGCCGAGCTTGAGGTGCTGCACCTCGCGTACCAGCAGCACGGCGAGGGCCGCGTCGTCGGGCACGGGCACGGCGGCCACCGCGCCGAAGGCGGTGCCGACGGTGGCGCCGCGTGACCGGCCGGTCGGCTCCGCGCGCAGCGGCACGACGGCCCGCAGCAGGGTGCGTACCCCCGCCGCGTAGCCGGTGGCCTCGGCGTCGATCCGGCGCACCGCCCGCTCCAGTTGCCGAGTCCACCGCAGCGCGGCGGCGCCGGACAGCCGCGGCTCGACCGGCAGGTCGTAGCAGTCCCGGTGCGGATCGGTGTCCTCCAGCACCAACCGGTCCCCGCCGAGGCGCACCGGCAGCCAGCCCGGCCCGTCCTCGCGGGCGGGGCCGCCGTCCCGGTCGGCGAGGACGGTGACCCGCCGGCCCGCGAGCCGGACGTCGCCGTCGTCGGTGACGAGCCGGACGACGCCCCGGTCGGCACCGACGGCGAGCGCGCCGAGCGTCGGCAGGCTGACCGTTCCGTCGCGCACCGGGACGGGAACGTCGGCCCGGACCCGGGCCCGGACCGCGGCGGCAGCCGCCACGCAGGCCAGGTGGGACAGCTCTGCCGCGCCGGTGCGGCACCGCTCGGCCCAGTGGCGTACGAAGGGGTGGGTCAGCACGGCGCGGACGGCGTCGGGGTGCGCGTCGTCCAGGTGCACCAGCAGCCGCCACCCTTCGGCCGCGACCGGGTCGCCCGCGGCCCGCTCGCTGAGGGCGACCAGCAGGGCGCGTACCAGTGCCAGGTGGACGGCGGCGAGCTGGGCCGCCGAGCCCGCCGTGCCGGAGCCGCCGGCGAGGTCGTCGAGGACCCGCCGGTCGAGCGACTCGGCGGGACGGGTGCGCTCGTCGGCGACCGGGGTCGCCGTCACCACCCGGACCAGCCGCAGCAGGTCGGCGCAGTAGGCGGAGGGGTTGTCGAAGCCGTTGCCGGCACGGTAGCGGTGGGCGTAGAGCCCGCCCCCGCAGTGCCCGACCACCGGGCACGCCCGGCAGGTCGGGCAGAGCCCGGCCAGGCCCGTCTGCCGCACGGCGATGCCGGGGTGGGCGGCGGCGTCGTCCACCCGGTGCCGGAACACGTCCAGGCCGGTGGCCGCCGCGCCGTCGAAGGCGGACTTCAGCGAGTCGACCTGCTCGAAGGTGCCGTCGGTCTCGACGACCACCAGGTCGGCCGGGGCGAGCCCCACCGCCTCGCTGCGGCTGCCCTGCCCGGTGGCGGTGGAGAGCAGGGACTCCAGCAGGCGGATCGGCACCGGACGCCCGTCGGCCAGCCAACGCCGGTGGATGGCCAGCAGCCAGTCGGCGTACGGCGTTGCGCGGCCGTCGGGCCGGACCGG
Source organism: Micromonospora citrea (assembly GCF_900090315.1). NCBI lineage: Bacteria > Bacillati > Actinomycetota > Actinomycetes > Micromonosporales > Micromonosporaceae > Micromonospora > Micromonospora citrea. The sequence continues at coordinate 3,736,643 of NZ_FMHZ01000002.1, forward strand.
CGGGTTGTCCCAGTTGGCGTGCGGCAGCAGGAAGTCGACGTGCGGCGGCTCCTCGGCGAGCAGCGCCTCGTAGACCCGGATCGGGTCGTTGGCGAGGTCGACGGTGCAGAGGATGCCCGCGTAACTGCTGCGGTAGGCGGGGCTGCGCAGCAGCGCCAGCGCCCGCAGCACCTGACGGTGGCTGCTCGCCCCGTTGGCGTGGCGACGGTGCCGGTCGTTGGCGGCCCGGTCGCCGTCGAGCGAGATCCCCACCTTGACGTCGTGGGCGACCAGCACGTCGCAGGTCGCCGGCGTGAGCAGCACACCGTTGGACTGCATCCGCAGGTCGAGCCGGGCCACCGGCTCGATGACCCGGCGCAGGGTGGCGGCGGTGGAACCGAGCCGGGCGGCGCCCGCGAGCAGCGGTTCGCCGCCGTGCAGCACCACTCGTACGCCGCCGAGCCGGTGCGCCGCCGCGTGCTCCGCGATCCGCCCCGCGACCGCCCGCACCGTGGCCGGGGCCATCATCCGCGGCTGGCGTCGCCAGGACTGGTCCGGGTGTTCGTAGACGTAGCAGTGGTCGCAAGCGAGGTCGCAGCGGCTGACCAGCTTGAGCACGTACTGCGTCAGCGGGGCGACGCGGCCGGCCGGTCGCCGGCCCGGATCGGCCGGCTCAGATCGCAGAGGTGAAGGCCGCGACATCGACACGCGCCGGACGAGCCTCCCTCCGGCTGGTCACGTGCGCGACGGACCGGGCCCGGTCGACGGGGATCCGGCCGAGCGGGGTGCGCCGGAGGTCGTCCAGCGGCGGCGGGCTCAGATCGGGCTGGCGTACGGTGCGGTCCACGTCGGTTCCCCCATCTCTGTCGGGAGTGGACGGACGGCCGCCCACGACGACGGTCAAACGACGACTATCGACGATGCTATATGGCACGGGGTGTGATGTCACTGTTGCGCTGCGCCATCCTGCTCGATCACCTTCGCCATCCATCCCTCGTTGGAGAGCGAGATGATCCGTTCCGCCTCCGCGACGAACGCGTCGTCGTCGGTCCAGCCCCGTCCGGCCTCGCGGGCGATCCGCAGCCGGACGAGCTGGTCGGCGGTCCGGGCGTACTCGATCTGGTGGTGCTCGTGCTGCTGGGCGGAGCCGTAGCCGACGAGCGCCGTGGTGACGGCCGCCGCGACGCCGATCCAGGCGGTGAGCCCGAGGTTGTCGCCGAGCACCCCGACCGTGGCGGAGACCGCCGCCGCGGCGACCGTGAGCGCCGTGGTGGCGTACCGGATCCGCCGCGCGGCCCGGCCCATCCGGCGGGCCCGCAGCAGGTAGTAGCCGTCCACCTGCCGCTGTAGCCGCTCCGTCAGGTATGTCGCCACGTCGGAGACGGCCGGCAGGGGCCGGGCGGCCGGCGCCGCGTCCACGGTGCGGCCGACCAGGTCGCCGGCGTCGTCCATCAGGGCGTCGAGCCGCCCGAGCAGGACGACGTCCCGGTCGGTGCCGGCGAACGGGGCGACCCCGGCGAGGTAGCGGTACGTGTCGGCCTTCAACGCCTCGGAGACCGACCGGAGCCGGGTCCACGCGTGCACGGCGTCGCGGGCGGCCCACCGGCCCGCGACCGGCACCAGGAGCAGCGCCGCCGCCGCGACGATCGCCAGCGCCCGACCGGCGCCGTGGTGGGTCTGGCCGAGCTGGTTGGCGAGGGTGCCGCACACGGCGGCGCCGACGGTGAGCGCGGCGACCGCCAGCCGGGCCCGGGTGATCGCGCGCTTCGCCTCGCAGGCCGCCCCCGACCAGGCGGCCTGCCGCTGCCAGACCGTCTCGACCGCCAATGAGGTATCGAAGTCTGCCACCCTCTGGATGGTAGGACGGCGACGCCCGTGCCCGGGTGGCGCGCCCGGCCCGCGCCGCGCTCAACGGGGCAGGAAGCTGCCGTACTCCTCCTCGTACCAGTCGGCCTCGTTGTGCCGGCGGGTCGTGCCCGCGACGCGGGTCAGCATCAGCCAGTCGTCGTTGAAGACCAGCGCCGCGTCCTCGGGCCGGGCGGCCAGGACCCGGCCCACCGTACGCATCATGTGGGGCCGGCCCTTCTCGGCCAGCACGTCCTTGCGCATGTGGAAGTCGACGTCCACGGCGCCGGCGCGTAGCAGTCGAAGACGTGGCCCTCGATGAGATAGTCGGGCGACTTCTCGCTGTTGCCGCCGCCGCCGATGCGAAGCCGGGCCGCCGCGATCTCCTGCTTCGTCGGGTTCTGGTGGATCCGGTAGCCCAGGGCGGCGATGGGGTCGGCGCCCTCGTTCTCCAACTCCAGCGCCCGCCGCTGCGGCGGCCTCTCGTTCGCGGGGATGCGGGTGCGCGGCCCGGTCGGTAGCCCCGGTGGGACGCCTGGTCCAGGCCGCGAGGCCGGGGGTGGCGGTGGTGGATGCTCGCCCTGCGGGGACGGTGTCGCCCGCCGCGGGTACGGCGGAGCCGTGGTTCGCGGGGGTCGGGCCGGTCGGTGCGGGGCCGCCGGACCCGGTCAGTTTCCCGACGAACCGAGCTGCCGCGCCGCGGCGACCGCGGTCTCGACTGCCTGCCTGGCGGGGCCGGTGCGCTGGACCATCAGCACGAGCACCTGCTTGACGTTCTCCAGTCCCTGCACCAGCGGTCCCGGTTGGCCGCCCTGGAGGACGGTGGTGACGAGCCGCTTGGCCTCGTCGAGCTGGGCGATGGTGGCGGTCGTCGCGTCGCGCATGCCGTCGATCGCGCTCGCCACGGGAGTCAGCCCGGCGATCGTCTCGTCCGGGGTGGCCTCCTGCGGCACGGCCGCGGTCGCCCGGGTGGCCTCGCCGATCGCGGTGGCGACGCCGCCCAGGCCGCCCCGGACGGCGGCGATGGCGTCCCGTACCCGCGCCATGCCGGCCGCGACGGCGGCGAAACCGGCGCCGGCGGCCCGCACCGCCACCTCCTGTGCCTGGTTGTCGGCGGCGGACGCCAGCCCCTGTGCCCTGTCGACGCCCGCCGTCAGCGCGCGGAGTTCCCCGGTGATCTTCTCGATGTGCGACACGCCGCCGAATCCCCGATCGATGGAAGGACGCTCGAAGCTGCAACCTAGCCGCAACCGTCCGTGGCCACCAGACCGACGATTCCGTCGGGAGTCGCCGTGGCGTCCGGTCGTCGACCGGGTCGGGATCCGGACGGCCGGTGCGGTCGTCCGTGGCGGATCCCGGTCGGGGAGGTCCGAGACGGGACCGCCCCCGGTCGCGTGGGCGTCCGGGGGCGGTCCGTGGTGGGGCGCGGTCAGATGATGATCTTGTAGATGTTCCAGCCGCTGCCCCGCTGCACGCGCGGTGCGAAGGACCCGTTGCCGAGGCCCGCGTAGTACCAGAGCAGGCCGTCCGCGTCGCGGGCGACGAGGTCGTTGCGCCCGTCCTGGTTGAGGTCCCCGATCGGGACCACCGAGTTGTAGATGTTCCAGCCGGCGTAGACCTTGACGCGGGTGTTCCAGCCGGTGTTGCCGTTGCTGAGGTAGTGGTACATGGTGCCGGTGGAGTCGATGCCGAGCAGGTCGCCGTGGCCGTCGCCGTTGAGGTCGCCGGCGCCGGTGACGCGTGGGTAGATGCCCCAGCCGGAGCCGACCTGGATGCGGGGGTTGATGCCGCCGCGTCCGGTGGTGGTGTAGAGCCAGAGTTTGCCGTCGGTGTCGATGCCGAGGATGTCGTGGTGGCCGTCGCTGTTGACGTCGCCGGGGGCGAGGATCGACCGGTACATCATCCAACCCGCGCCCAGGCTGACGGTCTTCTCCAGGCCGTAGTTCATGTAGCCGGCGCCGAGGTGCGCCTTCATTCCCCCGTTGCCGTCGCGCACGAGCAGGTCGGGATAGCCGTCGCCGTCGTAGTCGCCGAACGGCACGAGCGCGGACGTACGCGCCGCGCCGGTGCAGCTCAGGCACCAGTTGTCGGTCCACCCGTTGTTCAACAGCTCGCCGGTCGGCTCCCCGCCGTTGGTGTCGCCGTACCAGTGGCCCGCGCCCGTGGACTTCACGCCGAGCAGCGACGGGCTGCCGGTGCAGTCGACCACCCGGAACGCGAAGGAGCCGCAGGTCACCAGCAGGTTCCCGGACCCGAGCGTCGTCTCCGAGGCGCCTTCGGTGGTGCCGTGCACCGTCCAGCGGTAGCCGCCGCTCGGGGCCATCCCGCCCGACGGGAGCCGACCGTCCCAGCGCACGTCGAGCCGGTCGCGTGCCGCGCCGCCGGTCCGCTGCGCCACCACCTCGCCGGTCGACTTGCGGGCGACGGTCACCCGCCAGGACGACAGCGGCCGGGTCGGGTGGAACGCGCCGGTCCAGTACCGGCTGTCGTCGGTGGCCGCCCGCGGGTTGCTGCCCCCGCTCGTGGCCGCCCTGCCGATCCCGGGCGGGGTGCCCGGCACGCCGGTGTCGATGACGTGCACGGCGTTGTCGCCGTCGACGTACGCGACCCCGCGCCCCTGGCGGTCCACCGCCCAGCTGTGCCCCCGGCTGTCGGTGGCCGTGCCCCGGGCCAGGCTGGCGAGCGTGACCGGGGCGTGGACGGTGCCGTCGTGGAAGGCGGTCATCCGCAGGGTGGCGGCGGCGGTGTCGTGCTGGACGAGGAATCCGTCGCCGAGCAGGGCCGGCCCGACGGGCACGGTCAGGTTGGCGCCGGTGTGGAGGTCGTGGACGCCGGCGGGGCCGGTGGCGCCGCAGGTCCACCAGAGCCAGCGGGCGCTGGCCTGCACCTCGGTCGGTACGCACGCCGTGCCGGTGGACACCGTCCGCTGCGCCTTCAGGCCAGGCAGGCTCAGCTGCTGGAGCTGGCCGTTGGTGCCCGTGGCGGTCCACAGGCTGTCGAACCAGAGCGCCGCCGCCCGGATCGGGCCGGTACGCAGGACCTTCGTCTCCGTCAGGTGCGCCACGTACTGCGTGGCCGGGGAGCCGCCGTCCACCACGGCGTACTCGTCCATGGCGTCGACCAGCCGCGCGCCCGTCGTCGGGAGGACCATGGACAGGTCGCCGACGCCGCGGCGCGTGCTGACCATGGTCTGGCCGTTCACCTCGCGCAGGTAGGTGGTGCCGTCCTGGGCGCCGTCGACGATCCGTACGCACCGCGCCTCGCCCGGGCAGCGGACGGAGTAGACGCTGAGGGTGCCGCCCTGCGCGGGCACGGCGCCGGCGGCGTCCGGCGCCAGGGTGTGGTTGAAGAGCGCGAAGTGCGTCTCGCCGGTGCTCGGCAGCACCTGGGTCTGCAGGTGGCGGACGACGCCGCGCCGGAACGTGAGGCCGGCGTTGTCGACCGGGTCCCGCACCGGCAGCACCGACGCCCGGCCGGGCTCACCGGCGGCGGCGACGAACCGGTGCACCGCCCAGTCGCGGGAGGTGGAGCCGCCGACCGCCAGGGCGGTGCCGTCCGGCCCCTGCACCAGCGAGTCCCTGGCCTGCGCGCGGGGCAGCACGGTCGTCCGCGCGGTGCCGTCCAGTCCCACCGTGACGACCGAGCCCTCGGTCGCGCCGGACGCGGGGTCGAGCAGGACGACCACCCGGTCACCCAGCACCGCGGCGCTCGACCAGGCGCCCGCGACGGTGGCGATCCGCGCGGCGGTGTCCGCGCCGGAGACGAGGCCACCGCGCGAGTGGGCGTGCACCTTGCCCGAGCCGATCCACGCCACGGCGTCGCCGGAGAGCCGGAAGTCGGCCGGTGCGGCCGGGGCGGCGCCGGGGATCGGCACGATGCGCGCGGTGGCGATGTCGAGCAGGCCGTACCAGCGCTCGCTGTCGGCGCCGACCGCCGGGACGACCACGGACGTGGCGTCGCCGACCCGTGCGTCGTCGAGGTAGCCGCTGCCGGCCGGCAGGCCCGTGACCGGCCGGGTGTCGGTGACGGTGCCCTCGGGGCCGACCTTCTGGATCTCCAGCCGCATGTCCGGGTGCCGGACGAGGATCGAACGCCCGAAGACCCCGAAGAGGGTGCCCTCGGTCGGCCGGGGCCAGTGGTCCCAGGTCCGGTCGCTCAGGTCGTACACGCCGAAGCGGGTGACGTCGTCGACGGGGTGCCTGGTCCAGACGGAGACGGCGTCGCCGCCGGCCGGCCGGATGTCCCGGCTCCGGTAGCCGTTCAGCCCGCTGGCCTGGACCGTCGCGCCCGTGTCGTACCGGGTCCAGTGGTGGTTGGTGGACGCGTTGTGCTGGTGCAGGAAGCCGGACGCGCCCGCGAGCAGGATCTTCTCGACGGGCAGGACGGTCGGCTCGGATTCGGCGATGACGGCTGTCTCGCGGGGGGCGGTGCCGGTGTCGGCGGCGGCCGGCGCGGCCGGCACGGTCAGCAGAGCGAGGGCGACGGTGGTCGCCAGGGCTCCTGCCGGAAGACTGCGGCCCAAAGAGATCCTCCTGATGGGGGCTGCGCACAGACGCGCTGGAGCCTACCGGCAGGGACGGACGTGGATCCGCGGCTGATCGGGTGGAATTCGCCCCCGTGACGGCGACCGCCCCCGGCGCCGTCGGCGGCCGGGGGCGGGCGGGAGCGGGTCGTCAGATAATGATCTTGAACATGTTCCAGCCGCTGCCGGCCTTCACCCGGGCGGCGAAGGAGCCGTTGCCGAGCCCGGAGTAGCGCCACAGGACGCCGTCGGCGTCGCGGGCGACGAGGTCGTTGCGCCCGTCCTCGTCGAGGTCGCCGATGGCGACGACCGAGTTGTAGATGTTCCAGCCGGCGTAGACCTTGACGCGGGTGTTCCAGCCGGTGTTGCCGTTGCTGAGGTAGTGGTACATGGTGCCGGTGGAGTCGATGCCGAGCAGGTCGCCGTGGCCGTCGCCGTTGAGGTCGCCGGCGCCGGTGACGCGTGGGTAGATGCCCCAGCCGGAGCCGACCTGGATGCGGGGGTTGATGCCGCCGCGTCCGGTGGTGGTGTAGAGCCAGAGTTTGCCGTCGGTGTCGATGCCGAGGATGTCGTGGTGGCCGTCGCTGTTGACGTCGCCGGGGGCGAGGATCGACCGGTACATCATCCAACCCGCGCCCAGGCTGAGGGTGTTCGCGCCACCGAAGCCCAGGTGGCCGGTGCCCAGGTGCGCCTTCATTCCCCCGTTGCCGTCACGGACGAGCAGGTCGTGGTGGCCGTCCCCGTTGAAGTCGCCGAACGGCACCAGGGCCGAGGTCCGCTCGGCTCCCGAGCAGCTGAGGCACCAGTTCTCGGTGTAACCGTTGCTGTAGAGCTGACCGGGCGTGGCGGTGGGCCGGGTGCCGTACCAGTGGCCCTCGCCCGTGGACTTCACACCCAGCAGGCCCGGCCCGCCGGAGCAGGCGTACCCACGGAACGGGAACGTGCCGCAGTGCACGACCAGCTCGCCGGAGCCCACCGTGACCGGGGCGGCGGAGTCGGTGAGGGTGCCCTTCAACGTCCAGGTGTACGCCCCGTTCAGCGCCGCCTGCCCCGACGGCAGCTTGCCGTCCCACCGCAGGTAGACCGAGGTCCGCGACTTGCCGCCGCCGGCGCTGTGCACCAGCTCGCCCGTCCACCTGCGGGTGACGGTCAACTCCCAGCTCCACAGCGGACGGGTCGGCCGTACGTCCGCCTGCCAGGCGAGGCCGGTGGTGCCCGGATACACCGCCTCGTTCGCGATCACGCTGCCGAATCCGGGGGCGGTGCTCGGCACGCCGGTGTCGACGACGTGCACCGCCCGGTCGGCGTCGGCGTACGCGACGCCGGAGCCGTGCCGGTCCACGGCCCAGGTGACGCCGCGACCGTCGGCGGGGACGCCGGCGGCCAGGTCGGCGAGCTTCAGCGGGGCGTGGAGGGTGCCGTCGTGGAAGGCGCTCATCCGCAACGCGCCGGTGTCGTGCCGGACGAGGAAGCCGTCGCCGAGCAGCGCCGGCCCGGACGGCACCGTGAGGTTGCCGCCGTCGCGCAGGTCGAGGACGCCGGCGGGGCCGGTGGCGCCGCAGGCCCAGTAGATCCAGCGGGTGCTGGCCTGCACCTCGGTCGGCACGCACGCCACGCCGGTCGAGACCGTGCGCGTGGTCTTTCCGGTCGCCAGGTCGACCGCCGTGAGCTGGCCGGCCGTGGCCGTCGCGATCCACAACGTGTCGAACCACAGCGCCGCCCCGCCCTTCGGCGCGGTCCGGACCACCTGGTCGGAGCCGACGTCGACGACGTGCTGCTCGTTCGACGCGCCGTCGGCGACGAGGAGGTGCGAGGTGGAGGCGTCGAGGATCCGCCCGCTCGTCGTGGGCAGCGGAGTCTGGTCGTATCCGCCCGCGGCCTGGTCCAGCGTGAAGGCGGTGTCCGTCGTGGCGCTCGGCACCAGGTAGGCGGCACCGGCGGCGGCGCCGTCGACCAGGCGTACGCACTTCACGTCCGTCGCGCACGCCGCCGGGGTCGAGCGCATCATGACCCGCTCTCCGGGCGTGTGGCGCGGGTCGGGGAAGACCGGGTGGTTGGCGACGACGTACTCCGTCGCGCCCGTCTTCGGCGACACCTGGGACTGCACGTGCCGGACCAGGCCCTGGCGGTAGCTGATCCCGGCGTTCGCCACCGGGTCCCGCACGGGAAGCACCGGCGTGACGGTCGGCGTGTCACCGGGCCGCCCGGTGATCCGCCGGACCGCCCAGTCCGAGGGGCCGGAGCCACCGACGACCAGGGCCGTCCCGTCCGGACCCTGAACGAGCGCCTGGAGACCCCAGGAGATCTTCGGCAGCAGCGTGGGGCGGGGCGCGGTGGTCTGCACCGGCACGTAGGTCGCCGGGAAGTACTCGCCGGTGTCGCTGGTCTGGCTCCGGCTGATCACCAGCCCGCCGTCCACGACGACGGTCCGGAGGAGGCTGTCCTGCGGGACGGTCACCAGCCGGGCCGAGGTGTCCGTGCCGCTGGTGAGGCCGCTGCGGGAGTAGAGATGGTATTGCCCGCTGCTCGACATCCAGCCCACGGTGTCGCCGGAGAGCCGCCAGAAGTTCGACGGGACGCCGTTCGGGATCCGCTTCACGGTCGCGGTGGCGAGGTCGAGCAGCGCCATCCGCTGCCCGCCGTCGGCCTGGTAGCCGATCACCACCGAGGTCTCGTCCCCGACCGGCGGCAGCCCGCTGGGCTTGGCGTCCGCCGGGATGCCGGTCACGGGCGTCGTCGTCCACGTGCCGTCGCCGTCGGGGCTGCGCAGTTCCAACGTCACGCCGGTGAGCGGCGGCGTGCGCAGCAGCATCCGCTGGCCGTAGACGCCCCACACGGCGTGGTCGGTGGGGATCTCCCACTGCTGCCAGCTCAGGTCGGCGAGGTCGAGGACGCTGACCTTGCCCGGCGCCGGCCGCGCGGGCACCTGGGCGGTGGTGTAGACGCTGTCACCGCCGGCCGACTTCAGCGCCGAGGGCTGGACGCCGGCCAGCTCCTCGACCCGGACGCTCTGGCCGGTGTCGTACCGCGTCCACAGGTAGTCGGGGGAGTTGCCGTGCCGGTGCAGGAAGCCGGTGCGGCCGGCGAAGAAGACGGCCTCGTAGGCGGGCGCCGTCGCGTCCGCCGGCGGGATGACGGCGACCTCGCGCGGTGCGGTGGGGGTGTCGGCGGCGGCCGGCGTGGCCGGCACGGTCAGCAGGCCGAGGGCGAGGGTGGTCGCCAGGGCACCTGCCGGAAAGCTGCGGCCCAAGAAGTTCCTCCTGATGGGGCGGCGCGCACAGATGCGCGGAGCCTATCCGGAGGATCCTCGGCGCACGCGCCGCCGAACGGATGAATCCCACCGCCCGACCGGGGCTCAGTCACGGCTCGACCGCGAGCGGGTTCGCGGAGAAACCGGGCAGGTCGATGCCGGTCAGCGCGTCCCTGCTGGACTGCCCGGGCCCGCGCGTGCCGAACAGGTCCGCGTCGGGGCCCAGGGAACACCGGACGTAGGGCTCCTCGTCGGGGGCGGCCTTCCGCAACACGTCGACGAGCTGGTCCAGTCGTTGACGAGCTGGTCCAGCCCGTCGACGACCGGCGTCACCGCCTCGTGTCGCACGCCGCCCACGGTCCTCCACATGCCCCGGGCGGCCGGCCATGCATCCCGATTCGCCGGTGCGGCGTCCGGCCCGGAACCGGGGTGTCGCGGTTCCGGGCCAGCGCGCCGACGCGTACGACCGCTCAGGCCGGCGTGGTCGCGGCCCGGCGGCGCCGCTCGGCCCGCCGTCGCACCTGGGTGTACGCGCTCGTCAGCCCCATCGCCCGGCGGGCCTCGACGAGCGTCTGCCGCACCTCACGCCGGGTGCGCTCGGTGCCCTCGACGATCAGCTCGTCGACGAACCCCGGGTCGGCCTCGAACCGTGCCCGGCGCTCGCGGATCGGGTCCAGGAAGCGGTTGAGCGCGACGGCCAGCTTCTCCTTGACCTCCACGTCGCCGACCCGGCCGGCCCGGTACCGCTCCTTGAGGTCGTCGACCTGCCCCCGGTCGGGGTTGAAGATGTCGTGGTAGGCGAAGACCGGGTTGCCCTCGACGGTGCCGGGCACGTCGGCGCGGACCCGGTTCGGGTCGGTGTACATCCCCATCACCTTCCGGCGGACCGTCGCCGGATCGTCGGAGAGCGAGATCGCGTTGCCCAGGCTCTTGCTCATCTTCGCCCGGCCGTCCGTGCCGATCAGGGTGGGCGTCTCGGACGCGATCATCTCCGGTACGGGGAACACCTCGCCGTAGAGGTGGTTGAAGCGCCGGGCGATCTCCCGCGTCACCTCGACGTGCGCCGCGTTGTCCCTGCCCACCGGGACGACCTGCCCCTTGACGCAGAGGATGTCGGCGGCCTGGAGGACGGGGTAGCCGAGCAGGCCGTACGGCATCTCCTCCTTGCCCGCGTCGCGGGCCATGTCCTTGAGTGACGGCACCCGCTCCAGCCTCGGCACCGTGACCAGGTTCTGGAAGAGGGTGTAAAGGTCGCCGACCTCGGGGATGGCCGACTGGAGATAGAAGATGGCGCGCGCCGGATCGACGCCGGACGCCAGGACGTCGGTGACCATCTCCCGGGCGTTGACCGCGACCCGCTCGATGTCCTCGCGGGTGTTCCGCGTGGTGAGCATGTGCAGGTCGGCGATGATGAAGAAGCTCTCGTAGCGCTGGTGCAGCCGCACCCGGTTGGCGATGCTGCCGACGTAGTGGCCGAGGTGCAGCCGCCCGGTGGGGCGGTCTCCGGTGAGCATGCGTGGAACAGACACGGTGAACAGGCCTTTCGTGCGTGACGGACGAGTCGCGCGGTCGCGCGCCGGCCGGGAGGTCGTCCCGGGACCGGTCGGGGTCGGCTCAGTGAGCCGACCGCCATCGCCCGCCGTCGCGGAACCGCAGCCCGCCGGCACGAAGGAGGTCGATCATCTGCTCGCGGCCGTCACCGGAGCTGGTGGGAAAGGTGGTCACGACGCCGATCGGGAGGCCGTCGACCGGGTCGACGACCTCCGGCGCGTAGCTCATCGGCCGGACCACGTCTCCTACCGTAACCGGTCGGAACCGCCGGTGCGGGGCCCGCGGCGCTCAGTTCCGCCGGTAGGTCTCCCGGTAGTAGTCGCCCACCTGGTCCCGGTAGTCGCGCTCCCGGTATCCGTCCGGGTCGAAGGCCGGCGACTCCTTGACCTGCTGCCGGGTGCGGTCCACGTGCACCGTGCGGTCGAGATGGTCCACCCGCGTCACCGTGCCGACCGGCAGCAGCACCTTGCGGCCGAAGATCCACGGCCCGGTGTCCACCACCAGCCAGGGGGCGTCGGTGTCGTCGCTGGCCTCGTCGATCGCGCCGATCCGCCCGTCGGTGGCCTCCACCCGGTAGCCGACCAGGTCGACGGGGGTGCCGGGGCCGGGTGCGTCGGGTCCGTCGCCGGCGCCCTCCGGCGCCTCCGATGGCGCGGCGTCGGGGCCGCTGCGGGCGTACCCGCCGGCCAGGGCGGACGGGTCGCGCCAGGTCCAGGGGTTGAACGTCGACGGCTGCACTGGTCACCTCCGATGAGGGTCTTCGCTCGCCGAGAACAGTGCCCGTCCCGCGCCGGCGGGAAACAACGCGGCAATTATCGGTTCACAAGAATGTACGGGTGCGAAGTACGTCATATCCGCCGGACGTCGATGGGTGACGGCGTCGCGCCGCAGGTCGGGCCGCTTGGAACTGGGAGACGACACACTGGCCGGCAATGCGTGATGTCCACCAGGCACATTCGCGCGGTGGCCGGCCGCCGACCATTCTGGTCCCGCATTCGTCGGAGCAGGAAAGAGGGGGACGCAGATGTACCGCACCATTCGTCGGATCGGGGTCGTGCTCGCCGTCGCGGTCGGGCTCGTCGCCGGAGGCGGCGCCGCACAGGCGGCCGTCGTCAACCCGGTCACGCCGCAGTCGCTCTGCGGGCCCGGCTACGTCCTCCAGGACCAGGACCCGATCCGGCACGCCCGGACCGGCGCCCGGCTCGGCACCGTCCACCTCATGTACAACCCGATCGTCGGCTACGGCTGCACGGTCACCGTCAAGTCCGCGTACGCCGGCACCCTGACCCGCACCCAGGTCTACCTCGCCGCCCAGCACCTGCCCACCCGGGTCGACGACGGCGACCGGCTCTGGGCGGCCGGGCCGGCCCGGGCGTACGTCAAGGGGGGCTGCGTCATCTGGGGCGGCTTCATGGCCGACCCGACCGGCACGATCCACCACCACGACCGGGCGAACCCCGCGATCGGCGGCATCGGCACCTGCTTCTGACGCGACGGCAGGCCAACCGACCCCGCACGGGCCTCCCGCTCGCCGGCCACGCGTCGCGGCCGCCCCCATGGCGGGATAGCGGGACCGGGCCCGACGGACGGGTCCGTGTCGGCGGGACGCCGGCGACGTGCCCGGCGCGCCGGCGCAGGGCGTACGAGGTGGAACTCGCGCCACGGTCGGTGTGCTGTGCCGCCGGCGCGCCGGGTCGAGCCGGCGGCACAGCATCCCGCCGGTGCCGGCCCGCGGCACTCGATCACCATCCGGCGGCTTCCCGGAGCCTGACCAGCGTGGGAACGGCGCTGGCATACTCGGCAGCCATGGTGCTGTCGCGTGGCTGGGCGCTCTTCCTCACCGGGGTCGGAATCTGGACCTGGGTGATCTGGCCGAGGTTCGCGGTCGCCATCTGGAAGGACCCGCGCTCCTGGTCCACCGGCACCGTCGGCGACTTCCCCGCCACCGGGTTCCTCTGGGTGCACGCCCTGCTGATCGCGGCGTCGCTGGCCATCGGCACCACCGTCGGCGTGCTCGGCGTCCGCGGCTGGCGGGCCGCCCGGCGTGCCGCTCCGTCGGCAAACGCCGCTGACCAGGCAAGATAGTCGGGCGATAATGGTGTGACGGGGGACGCTACCCCCGGATTTGACGTTCAAACCCGCAGACGCGTAACTTTCTCTCTGCCAGCGCGGAACGGGGCAAACAGGGCGAAGGTCCTGGAGCGCCGAGCC